>JBIIZD010000064.1:0-16205 GCA_044346445.1 Caulobacteraceae bacterium | reverse complement strand
TTAAAGGACTGCTGGGCCGAGATCAGGCCCACCGTCTCCTGGACCAAGTCTATATTGGGCACAGCGACAAAGCCCTTAGCATTGGCATAGGTCGCGTCCGGCTTATAGGCGGGGGAATAGTCCGGCACAGCCTTGAGACTGGCGGATACGCCCGATGCCGCGCCAGAAGACAGACTGACCTGATCAAGCCTGCGCGGGTCATAGACCGCCTGAAGTTCCGGAGCCTGGGTGCCCGCAGGCTGTGCCAGCGGCGTGGACGGCGGCAGGACCCCTTCGGTCTGGGCATTGGCAATGTTTGACGCCGCTGCTTCCAGCCGCAGGCTCGCCGCATTCATGCCAGAAGCCGCTACAGATTGGGCGTTCATTTTGCGCACCTCTTGCTCATCTGCACTTATAGAACGCGATAAAGGCAAAAAATTCGCTAAAATCGGAGCGTTTGGATCATCAATAACTCTGTTATACCTAAAATTGATCCGCTGACTTGAGCAAAAGCTGGTTTTTGGCGTATCCCTGCGCGCCCTAATCAAGTTGATTGGCTGCGACAATTTGTCCTAAACCATTTAAATTCAAGCCGATAAACGCAGTTTGGGCGCGCCGCAACCTAGGCGGACGACAGTCAAACAGTTTTATGAATTGATCCGTAAACAAATAAACGTCGACATAGACAAGGCGGAACCTCTGACATTCAGAAACACAGGTCCGCATCAGGAGGAAATCAATGTTTAAGCGCAAATTATTGTGTGGCGGCGCGTTCCTGTTTGGAGGCGCATCCTTGCTATCGGGCCAGGCCTTGGCCCAGGACGCCAAGCCCGCCCCAATCGAAGAGATTGTCGTCACCGGCTCCTTCATCCGCGGCACCCCGACCGATGCGGCCCTGCCCGTTGCTGTGCTCAGCGCCGAACAATTGCAACGCCAAGGCTCACCAACAACGCTTGAGCTGCTCAAGGCCCTGCCGGTCAGCAATGGCGTACTGGGCGAGACCAATCAATTCGATTCGCGTGCGCAAGGCTCCGAAGGCTCCGGCAGTGTCAATTTGCGTGGGCTTGGCTCGCAGCGCACGCTGGTCCTGATGAACGGTCGGCGCATGCCGATCAATCCACTGGGTCAAGTCGCCTCGGGGATTGTTGATACAAACATCATTCCAGCCGCCGCGATTGGGCGCCTTGAAGTGCTGAAAGACGGTGCCGCCGCCACTTATGGCTCTGACGCCATTGCCGGGGTGGTCAATTTCATCACCAAGAAGAATTTCTCCGGCCTTGAAGTCGGGACCAGTTACAAGCACATAGCCGATTCCAACGGTGACTATACCTTCAACATGACCTATGGCTGGGTTGGTGATACGGCAAACATTTTGCTCGCAGCCGGATGGGACCATCGCTCGGCACTCTCTGCCGCCGATCGCGACTGGGCCGATAAGGGCTATCTGGAAAATCCGGACGGCGGTTGGTCGGGGGGTGGCAACCCCGGTATTTATCTGCCTCTAGCGGCAAACCTGTCACCAGCAGCGGGATTAACCCGCGACGCGGGCTGCGCGGCAGCTGGGGGTTTTGCCGGGTTTGCAGGCACTTCCCCACGTTGCCTGTTCCACTTTGTCCCGTTTGATAACATTGTCGAAAAAGAGGATAAATGGCAGGTTTATGGCGAGATCAATGCGGATCTGACCGCCAAGACCAAGCTTCATATCGAGGCCCTATTTGCCCAGACAGATGTGCCTGAATGGCAGACGTCGCCCTCATACCTGACCTTGTCCTCGCCGACGCTTGAGGCCCAGCCAGCCGGTACAACGGCCGGACGCTATATTGTGCCCAGTAACAATCCGGGGCTGGTGGCCTATTTCAACTCTATCGGCTCGGCCGTGCCCGCTGGCGGCGTTCAGCTTCTTGCTGGTACATTCCGTCCGTTTGGCACGGGTGGTAATCCATTGTTTGACAATGGCCCCTCAACCGGAACCCGGGAATTTGAAGCCTTCCGGATTTCGGGGAGTTTGACGGGCGAATTTGCCAATGGCATTGGCTGGGACACGGCCCTGACCTATGGTTCAGAAACCGGCCAGCGTAGCGGTTATGATACTCTGGTGAATCGCTTTGCCCTGGCGCTGCGCGGCTTAGGCGGGCCAAAATGTAATATCGCGGCCAATACACCCGGTGCCAATGGTTGCCTGTGGTTCAATCCCTTCTCAAATGCCATACCGACCAATGCCCTGACAGGGCAATCCAATCCAAACTATAATTCTGCCGTGGCAAACTCTAAGGAGTTGACGGCCTGGTTCTTCCAAAAATCTTCAACCAAACAGACGGCAAGCACGTTCGTTGCCGATGCTGTATTGAACGGCAAGACACCTATTGTGCTGCCAGGCGGCAATATCGCCTGGGCAGCGGGGGTGCAGTATCGTCGCAATTACTTCAAATCGGACTTCAGCGATCTGGGTAATGCCCTAACCAATCCGTGTGTTAATTCACTCGATTTTGGCGTGACCAATTGTACCGGCGCGGTTCGAAACGGGCCATCTGTCTTCCTGGGCGTAGCGACACCCCAAGACCTAGAAAGCAGCATTTATGCGGCCTTCGGTGAATTGAATGTGCCAATCACGGACAAGTTGCAAGCTCAACTCGCCGCCCGTTATGAAGATTACGGCGGTGACGTAGGCTCAACCTTTAATCCTAAGATTGCCCTGCGCTGGCAAACCACAGAATGGCTGGCCTTGCGTGCCTCGGCTGGCAGCACCTTCCGTGGTCCGCCTGATGCGCAATTGGCACCAAACAATGTGACCTCGTTGCAGCAGATTACCGGCAGCTTCCGGGCCGTTGATATTGGCGGTAATCCAGATTTGAAGCCGGAAAAGGCCAAGACCTATAATCTTGGTGCCATATTCAAGGTTGCCGGTTTGCGCGCCACCGTGGACTGGTGGCAGTTCGATTTTGACAATCCAATCGTGTCGGAATCCGTCTCTGGCCTAGTCAATGCGGTGTTCCCGACTGGCCTGGCCGCAAACTGCACCAGCCCGTTCGCATCACGGTTTACGTTTAACAATAGTGGATGCGCTGGGGCAAATATTACCCGGCTGCAAACCTATTTCGTCAATGGTCCCCGCATTAAGACCTCCGGCTTTGATATTGTCGGCGATTATAAATGGGAACAAATCCTTGGCGGCGGAGATGTCACGGTCGGCGGTAGCGTGACGATCACACAAGAATACAAGGTTGCCCCGACCTTTATTGGTGCCAACCTTGCTGCGCCAGGCTTTGATGGCGTCGGGTATCTGAACTATCAAACTATCATTGTGCCCATTCCGAAATGGAAGGCCGAGGGTCACGTCGAATATATGGTCGGGCCGCATAATGTGCGCTGGGTCGTGCGTTATATCGACAAGTATGAAGACCAGCGCACCGCTCAATTTGCGGCTGGGGCTTATCGTGACACGGCTGGTAACGCCGTTACGGTAGCAGCGGGAAAGACCATTGATGCCCAGATCATTCAGGACATCAATTACCGGGTCTTCCTGCCCTGGGATGCGACCCTGACGGCGACCATCGGCAATATTTTTGACAAGGACCCTTCGTTTGCCCGCCTAGAACTGGGATATGACCCGTTTACCGGCAACCCGCTGGGCCGGACCTATAAGATTGGTCTGACCAAGAAATTCTAAAAAGGCTCGTCAAGAACCTGGCTGGGCCGCGTCTGGATCAAGCGATCCGGGCGCGGCCTTTTTTCGGTTAAGGTGGGCGCGCGCGCATCTGTTATGGGATCAGGGCCATGGCAACAAAAAGCCCGCGTCTGAGCCCAGAGGGACAGACGCGGGCTCAAGCCCTATCGGATTTAAGTCTAAACCGCTTCGAGCGCCAGCCTGAGCACCCGCGCGCCTTCACGCGCCAGACGCATGGGGTCTGGGCTGGCCCTGCCCGGGGCCGTGGTTAGGTCGAGCGTCTCGGTCGATAGCGCCATCTCGACCGCCAGTCGATAGCGCGGCCATAGGGCGTCGCGCGAGGTTGCGGGTTGCAGCCGGGCGACGGCATCGGCAAACCGGTCGGCAATCATGCTGCGCATAACCTTGCGTCGTGGTGCCAGGCGCACCTGGCTGTGCAGGGCCTGGTGCAATGCGCTAGAGCCAGAAACACCGGCGCTGGCCTCAAAAAGGGCGATCACCAAATCTTCGACATGGGCGGCCATCTGCGCCTGACTTAGGGCAGCATGGTGACCAAACCAGATATTCACCGCCTCGGTTTGACGCTGGTACAGCCGGTCAATCATGGCCTCGACCAGGGCATTGCGGTCCTTAAAGAACCGGAACAATTGATCATGACTAATATCGGCCCGCTCGGCGAGAAGGCCCGTAGTCAAGCGCTCTAACCCGATATCGTCTGCCAATTGCCCTGCCATATCCAGCAGGTCGTCCTGGCTCAGCGCCGTTCTTGATTCGCGCAAAAGAGAGTGATTATTCATAGTCCTCCCCAATCTAGCACGCCTTACAGACATACTATCTGTAATGCGCCCTTAAGGTGATTCGCAACCCAATAATCGTTAGGCGAGAATTTTTCCTACACATCCCACCCACCGCAGCCAAGGCATAGTCTTATCAAATCCAACCAATTTTTCGTCTATTCCCTAAGAGCGGCACTCATCTACAAACTTTGTCATAGTTTTGTCAAATACCGGCGTATATTCGGGTCCTGTCAAGGCATATTTGATACTTAACACTACGGTATCTAGACCAAAAGCCGCCAAACCACTCGGTTGCGTCGCCACAAGGTTGTTTATGCTTTCGAACAAGGTAAGCGCAATCCGTAATGCTACTTAGGTCCAACAAACCTTATACTTATTAGGCCGTCGTGGTCGCCTGATCCTTGGGCACCTCTAGCTGATTTTCCCACTTGGCGACCACGACAGACGCCACCGAATTGCCCACCACATTGGTGGCGCTGCGCCCCATATCGAGCAGGTGATCAACGGCTAGGATCAATAACAGGCCCGCTTCGGGGATTTTGAAATAGGCAAGCGTCGCAGCAATCACCACCAAGGAGGCGCGCGGCACACCAGCAATGCCCTTGGAGGTAATCATCAAGAGCAGCAGCATCATGATCTGCTGGCCAATACTTAACTCAATGCCATAGGCCTGGGCGATAAACAGGGTGGCAAAGGTGCAATACATCATCGAGCCATCGAGATTAAACGAATAGCCAAGCGGCAGGACAAAGCTGGCAATCTTGCGCGACACCCCAAATTTTTGCAGTTGTTCCAGTGTGCGCGGATAGGCGGCCTCGGAGCTTGCGGTCGAAAAGGCCAGCAAGACCGGCTCGCGGATAATGCCAAACAGGCCGACCCCGCGCCTGCCCATGATCGCGACCGCCGCGATCAGCAACAGGCCCCAAAGCACGCCAAGGGACAGGTAAAATCCGCCAATAAATTTGGCATAATTGAGCAAGATGCCAAGGCCTTGGGTCGCCACGGTCGAGGCCAGGGCCGCAAAAATGGCGAAGGGCGCAAACAGCATGACATAGCCGGTAATCTTGAGCATGACCTGAGCGATCTGCTCGGCCAGTTGCAGCACGGCAGGGGCCTTGCCTTCGATCGATGAAATCGCCGTCCCGACAAACACCGAGAACACCACAATCTGCAAGATCTCATTATTGGCCATGGCCTCGACAATGGATTTTGGCACCAGATGGGTGATAAACTCCTTCAAGGACAGGGCATTGGCACTCACCGCGCTCGTGGCTGTGGCCTCTGGTAAGGCCAGAGCAAGCCCCACGCCGGGGGCGAGCAAATGCACCATCACCAGGCCAATGGTCAAAGACACAATCGAGGCCGTGATAAACCAGGCCATGGTCTTGGCCCCGACCCGTCCAATCGTCGCGGCATCCTCCATATGGGCAATGCCGACCACCAGGGTGGAAAACACTAGCGGCGCGATAATCATCTTGATCATACGCAAAAACATGTCGGTGACGATATTTAGCCCGTCTGCGGCAGCCTTGACCTGAGCCGGATCGGTTATGGTCTTGTTCAGGATAAACCCGACCAGGACGCCCAGCACCATGGCCGCCATCACAAAATAGGTAAAACGACGGTTCATAGCTTGGCCCCCAAGAATGCAATCAAGGCGATCTTTGCACGGATCGCATCCCCTTGTCGCGGGGTTCAGGCCTTTTTCACAAACTTTGTGCTCAAGACCAGACCCTTGACCTTTTCCACCCGACATTCGATCTCGTCTGGATCGTCGGTCAGCCGGATAGCCTTGACCAGGCTTCCGCGCTTCAAGACCACAGATGTGCCCTTGACCTTGAGGTCCTTGATCAAGGTGACATTGTCCCCATCAGCAAGGGGCGTGCCATTGCTGTCACGGGTTTCCATGCATTATTCCTGAGGGCAAAAGGCTGGGACTAGCCGTTTGGCTTGCCCTTTTTCGATTTTGGTTTTTTGGGAAAGAAGGGCTTGCCCTCTCCCGGGGTCGGGCGCTTGTCGTAAGACGCTTTTTTCTCAAACGGCGGCTTGGCACCAAAGGCTGGCTTCTTGTCGGGATTAAAGGGGCGGGCCGGACGGGGGCTATCCGGCGCACCATCGATCGGATTCCATTCGCGCGCAGGCTTGGCCTGAACCGCTGGCTTGCCATAAGCCTTGCGAGCCGGTGCCTCGCCTTCGGAGCGCGGCGCGGCGTCCCTTGGCACAAAGGGCTTTGACCGTGGCGCTACATCCCTAGGGGCTGCATCTCTGGGTGCCGAGTCTCTCGGTGCAAAATCCCTTGGCGCTGACTCGCGCGGCACAAAATCGCGCTTCGGTGCGGGACGCGGCGCATATTGGCGCGGCGCGACGTCTCTGGGTCCGGTATCGCGAGGACCAGCGCCGCGCGGCGCTCCACCGCGCGGACCATTATCTCTGTCTCGTCCGCCGCCGCCGCCGCGAGCACCAGCCGGCGCAACAGCCGGTTCAATCCGCATGTCCTGGTCTTGACCACTTTCGGCCGCAGCCTTGATCGCGGCGGTAAAGCGCGCTTCAGCTTCCTTGCTGATTTCGAACTTGGTTTCGCGGTCGAAAATCTTGATCTGACCAATATCCTTCTTGGTCACATGGCCGGCGCGGCAGATCAGCGGGATCAACCATTTGGGATCGGCATTATTCTGGCGGCCAGTCGATAGACGGAACCAGACAACGTCTTCGGGTGCCAGACGTTCAGGTCGGCCGCCGTCGCGGTCAAAGCCTCGGTCCTGACCCCGGTCGCGATCAGTGCCCCGATCACTGCCACGGTCTTGGCTGGTACGCGAGGGCGGCGCCAGGCTGGCGCGGGGATCATCAAACATGTCCTCAGGCGCAGGCAGGGCGGCCTGACGCATGCGGATCAGGGCGGTCGCGATCTCCATCGGCGTGCGCGTGGCTAGGATGGCTGTGGCCAGGGCCACTTCCTCCTCGGTGCCGGTCTCAGTCAGACTGGGGTCTTCGAGCAGGCGCTTCATATCGCCTGCGCGAATGTCTTCTGCGGTTGGTGGCCCGCTCCAGACCGCTTCAATATTGGCAGAAGACAAGATCTGCTCGACCCGGCGGCGGCGCTGATAAGGGGCCAAGAGCACTGACACCCCCTTGCGACCGGCGCGGCCGGTTCGGCCAGAGCGGTGCAAGAGCCCGGCCCGATTGACCGGAAGGTCAGCATGGATCACCAGGCCCAGATCGGGCAGGTCAAGCCCGCGCGCGGCAACATCGGTTGCAACACAGACCCTTGCGCGGCCATCGCGCAGGGCTTGCAGGGCATCTGATCGCTCCCGCTGCGACAATTCGCCCGATAAGGTCACCACGTCAAAGCCGCGTTCTCGCAGGCTCGCATAAAGCCGGCGCACGGTCTCGCGCGTCGAGCAGAACACAAGCGCGCCTGGCGCATCAATATGGCGCAGCACATTGACCACGGCGCGCTCAACCTCATTGGGCGCAACGCTGATCACGCGGTATTCAATATCGCCATGCGGCTCATTGAGGCTGGTCGTATCAATCCGCACAGCGTCGCGCTGAAAGCGGCGTGCAAGGGAAGCAATATCCTTAGCAATAGTTGCCGAGAACAACAGGGTGCGCCGCTCGGTCGGCGCCGCATCAAGGATGAATTCCAAATCTTCGCGAAAGCCCAGATCGAGCATTTCGTCGGCCTCGTCCAGCACAGCGACCTTTAGCCCCGACAGGTCCAGATGGCCGCGCTCGATATGGTCGCGCAGACGCCCGGGCGTACCCACGACAATATGACAACCATTGGCCAGCAGTCTTTGCTCGCGCCTTGCATCCATGCCGCCGACGCAAGACACCACCACTGCCCCGGCCTTGCCATAGAGCCAGGTCAGTTCGCGGCTGACCTGAATGGCCAGTTCGCGCGTTGGCGCAATCGCCAGAGCCAAGGGCGGCCCGGCCCGGCCCATGCGCTCGGCATCCCCCAACAAGGTTGAAGCCGCCGCCAAACCAAAGGCAACGGTCTTGCCCGATCCGGTTTGGGCGGAAACCAGAAGGTCCTGATCGAGCGCGCGCGCTTCCATGACCGCCGCTTGCACCGGGGTTGGTTCTTTATACCCCTGCTCTTGGAGTGCGAGTTGCAGGGCGGGGTGACTAACAGAGAAGGGCATGCAGATCCTGACAGGGCGCACTGAGCGCTAAAACAACGAGGTTAGGGGCTGCTTTAAGCTACTGGGGACAGAAAAGCTAAAAAGAATTCAGTTCTTAGCAAGTCTGGCCGGGCAAGACACGAGCCTGGATCAACCCTGGGCCGCTATTATTCTCAAATGAGCGCAAATTTGTCGCTACTGGCTGGCCCAGACAATGCGCGATACCCAGACCACATCCTCTAGATCAAGCGTATGATCTGGGGTTTGGTCACCAAGCGGTGCCAAGGCCAGATGGGTTTGGGTCAGGCTAGCAACCTGTTTGGCCACCAGCGCGCCTGACGCCATCTTGACCACGACCCTATCTCCCGCCCGGGCCTCCAGCCCAGGGCTGATGACAATCCGGTCGCCCGGACGATAGATCGGCTCCAAGGCCCTGCCGGTAATCTCAAGCGCATAGGCCCCATCCTCAGCAAGGCCTGGAAAGGCCGCCGTGTCCCAAGCCTCCCCCGAGGGAAAGCCCATCGCGTCAAAATGCCCGTCCAGGGCGGCCGCATCAAAGCCCAGCAGGGGCAGATGGCCCTGGGCGGGCAAGACCTCACCCTGGGCGAGGGCTGCAAATTGAGCCAGGCTTGTATCCGTGGCCAATAGTACCTTGGCCAAGCTTTCGGTCGAGGGCCAGCGCGGTCTAGGCGGCGTCTCGCTCGAGACCCGCTTGGAGCGGTTGAAACTGGTGGGGTCAAGACCCGCCAAGCGCGCCAAGGCGGACGGCGCCATACCCAGACGGGCCGCCAAGGCGTCTATCGCCGACCATATTTGTGCATGAGACAGGGTGGTCATGACCGCTCCACCGATCGGGTTGATCCTTTGGTTCCAATAGAAAACACCTAAATCGAGTCTTTTTAATTAATAACACGCGATCCGGGTAATATCTTATCCGACGGAAAAATCACGCTTCAAGCTTGACTTGACGTTGACGTAAGAGGCAGTTAGCGTGATCAAAATCAAAAAAGGGAGATACCGGATGTCACAGGATTTACGGCGACCTGAGCGGACCTTTACGATCCGCAATCTGTGCGTTGAGTTTAAGGTCACGCCCCGCGCCCTGCGCTTCTATGAAGACAAGGGCCTGCTCTATCCAGCGCGCGAAGGCATGAACCGGGTTTATAACCATCGCGACCGGGCGCGGCTGCAATTGATCCTGCGCGGCAAGCGGGTCGGCCTTAGCCTGTCCGAAATCCGGGAAATTCTGGACCTTTATGACGAAAACGATGGTGGCGCAGCCCAGATGGCCAAGTCCCTGAAAAAGTTCCGCGAACGCATCAGCGCGCTTGAGGCCCAGCGTGAGGATATTGACGGCGCGATTGAGCAATTGCGCGGCGGCTGTGAGCGGATGGAGCGGCAATTGAGTGAAATTCGGCCTGACCTTTTGCCGCAGGCCGATGATTATGATCAGGTTTTGCGCGCTCGGCTTGACGGCACGCTGGGGGCCGCTCATACGGCCTAAAGTCCCCCTATCCACCAAGCAGACACCAGGATAATCATGACCTATCGTGCCCCCGTTCGCGACCAGATGTTCATTCTTGGCGATGTGCTAAGGATTGATCAATATTCTGACCTTCCCGGCTTTGCCGATGCCTCTTTGGATGTGGTGGAACAGATCCTCAATGAGGGTGCCAAGTTCTGCGAGGAAGTCTTGGCACCCTTGAACAAGATTGGCGACACACAAGGCTGCCGCCTTTCAGCCAATCATAAGGTCACCACCCCCGACGGCTTCAAGGCAGCCTATCAGACCATGGTCGAGGCGGGTTGGCCCGCGATTGGGTCAGAGGCGGAGTTTGGGGGCCAAGGCCTGCCCGCCGTGGTGACCCTGGCCTATAGCGAGATGTCGTCCTCCGCCAATATGGCGTTTTCCATGTATCCGGGCCTGACCCATGGCTGTTATTCAGCCATATTGGCGGGCGGATCGGACGCTCAAAAGGCCCTCTATCTGCCCAAGCTGGCCACGGGCCAATGGGGCGGGACCATGAACCTGACCGAGCCGCATTGCGGCACCGATCTGGGCCTATTGCGCACCAAGGCTGTGCCCCAGGCCGATGGCTCCTATCAGATTACCGGCCAGAAGATCTGGATCAGTGGCGGCGAACACGACATGGCCGAAAACATTGTCCATCTGGTTCTGGCTCGAATTGAGGGCGCGCCCCCAGGCGTCAAGGGGATTTCCCTGTTTATCGTGCCAAAGCACCTGCCCGATGCCAATGGCAATCCCGGCGAGCGCAACCCTGCCAACTGCGTGGGCCTAGAAGAAAAAATGGGCATTCATGGCAATGCCACCTGCGTCATGGCCTATGATCAGGCCAAGGGCTGGTTGATTGGCGAGGAAAACAACGGCCTGAAAATCATGTTCGTCATGATGAATGAGGCCCGTCTGGGCGTTGGCCTGCAAGGCTTGTCACAAGGTGAGGCGGCCTATCAGGGCGCGGTAGCCTTTGCCAAGGACCGCCTGCAAGGCCGCAGCCTGACCGGCCCTAAAAATCCCAGCGGACCCGCCGATCCGATCATTGTCCATCCCGATGTCCGGCGCATGTTGATGGAGTCCAAGTGTCTGCTTGAAGGGGGGCGCGCCTTCCTGCTCTGGACCGCCTTGCACGGCGATCTGGCGCATAAGAGCCCCGATCTTGAGGTCAAGCAAAAGGCCCACGACTATATGGGCCTGATGACCCCGGTCCTGAAGGGCTTCTTCACCGATAAGGGCTTTAAGATTGCCTCGGACTCGCTTCAGGTTCACGGCGGCTCTGGCTTTACCGAGCATTATGCGGCCTCGCAGTATCTGCGCGATGTGCGCATCACCCTGATCTATGAGGGCACAAATGGCATCCAGGCCCTGGACCTGGTCGGCCGTAAACTGGCCGCCAATGGTGGCCGCGCCGTGATGAGTTTCTTTGCCGAGATTGACGGCTTTATCGCCGAAAACGAGGCCGACCAGGGCCTTAAGGTCTATATTGACGGCCTGAGGGACACAAAGGCCCTGCTGCAAGACGGCACAATGTGGCTGATGCAAAACGGTTTGCAAAACCCAGACAATGCCGGCGCAGCCTCCAGTGATTATCTGCATCTGTTTGGCCTGACCGGCACGGCCTATATGTGGGCGCTTATGGCCAAGGCGGCGCTGGCCAAGATTGCGGCGGGCAATACCGACCCGCTTTATCGGGACAAGCTGATCACAGGCCAGTTCTTTGTCGAGCGGCTCCTGCCCGATGCCCCGAGCCATCTGGCCAAGCTTAAGACCGGTTCGGCAACCATGATGGCCTTAAGCGCCGACTCGTTTTGATCTTCAAACACAACAAAAACAACAAACCTACGGGGAAGAGACGATGGGAATCCTGAGCGTCGAGAAGCCAGACTTTATGGCAATCGAGGAATTGAACATTTTTGAAGCGGCGGTTGGCCGCTTTTTCGACCAATATGCCAGCCCGGCCGAGGTTCAGGGCTGGCGTGATCGGGGCGTGGTCGACCGCAAGCTCTGGTCGACGGCGGGTGAGGCCGGACTGCTGGGCGTGTCCCTGCCTGAAGCCTATGGCGGCGCTGGCGGGGATTTCCGCCACGAGGTCGTGATTATGGAACAGATGGGCCTTAAGGGCGTCGAAGGCTTTGGCATCACCCTGCACAATGCCATTGTCGCCCCCTATATCGCCCATTACGGCTCTGAGGAACAAAAGCAAAAATGGCTGCCCCGGATCATTTCCGGCGACTTGGTGACCGCCATTGCCATGACCGAGCCGGGCACAGGCTCTGACCTGCAAGGCATCAAGACCACGGCGCGCAAGGATGGCAATCACTATGTCATCAGCGGCCAAAAGACCTTTATCACCAATGGCCAGACCGCCAATCTGATCTGCGTGGTCTGCAAAACCGACCCAAGCCTTGGCTCAAAGGGCACGTCCTTGATCTTTGTCGAGACCGATGAGGTTGAGGGCTTTGAGCGCGGACGCAACCTGCACAAGGTCGGCCAGGAAAGCCAGGACACGTCCGAGCTGTTCTTTAACGATGTGCGGGTGCCAACCTCAAACCTGCTCGGGGCCGAGGAAGGCCGAGGCTTTGTCCAACTCATGCAGCAATTGCCGCAGGAGCGGCTGATCATCGCGATTCAGGGCATGGCCATGATTGAGCGCGCGCTCGCCGTCACCATAGATTATGTCAAGGATCGCAAGGCCTTTGGTCAGCGCCTGATTGATTTCCAGAACACCCAGTTCAAGCTGGCCGAATGCAAGACCGAGGCCACCGTGGCCAAGGTGTTTGTCAATCACTGCACCGACCTGCTGCTGAACGAAAAACTGGATGCCGCCACGGCCTCAATGGCCAAGTACTGGGTCAGCGACCTGCAGTGCAAGATTGTCGACGAATGTCTGCAATTGTTTGGCGGCTATGGCTATATGACCGAATACCCAATTGGCCAAATGTTCAAGGATGCCCGCGTTCAGCGCATTTATGGCGGTGCCAATGAGATCATGAAGGTGCTGATCGCCCGCACACTCTAAGCCCACAAGGCCGATCTTGGCCGCAAGTCACTAAACAGACCAAAGGCCCTGGCACAAACTGCCGGGGCCTTTGCCTTTAGAAACGTAATCATAGTTATAAATATAATTATATGTAGGTATTGACTCATATTAACTGTTTTGCGTTATAAATTAAAAGGGAGTTATCTCTATAGAATAGTTATGAGTATATAAAAGATAACGGATCAGGTGAAGCTTGAAAGACCGTAGACCCACGCCCAAAACGATTGGCGCACCGCCCCCTGACGTGCGTGTGAACTCCAATCTGTCGGACCCGGAAGCGGAGATTATGGCCAGTACATTGGCCAAGATCGGGTATTGGCGGCTCCATGTTCCCAGCTTTCGCGGTGAGTGGTCCGAAGGCATGTATGAAATGTTCGGGATTGACCCAGATCAGGCCAAGGATCGCCACGCGGTCATGAGCCTGTATCATCCCGACGATCGACATTTGGTGGAAAAAGCCTTCGCTGACGCCCAAGACTTAGAGGGGCCTATTTCTCTGGAGTTTCGGATCAAGCGTCCCGACGGTGAAGTCCGCCATATCTGGAGCCGGATGGTGCGCGAGCGGCAAGGACGCGACGGTGATATCCGCGTGTTTGGGTTCAATATCGATCTTACAGAAATGCGTAATCAGGAAGACGATCTGCTGGCCAGCGAACGTCAGTTGCGGTTCCTGACCAATTATAGTCGCGACGTGATCTGCCGGTTCGATGGGGATGGCCGGATTACCTATGTCTCACCCGCGGTCGCAACCGTTATGGGCTATGAGGCCAAGGACCTGATTGGTCGGCGGCCTTGGCACTTTACCCATGCCGATGATTGGCCAAGACTGGCTGCCATTATGAACGAGATGATTGGCCAGGGCAGACAGGCCAAGACCCCCACCCTGGAATATCGCTTTTTACACAAGACCAAGGGATGGGTCTGGCTATCGGGACACCCGCGCCTGATTGTCGATTTTCAGGGCAAGGTTGTCGAATGGATTGACGTGATCCGCGACATTACCGACCGCAAACGCGCCGAGGAAGAAACCGCGGCGGCACGGGCCGTAGCCGAGGCGGCCGTCGCCGCAAAGACAGAATTTCTTACCACGCTCAGCCACGAGCTGCGCACGCCCCTGACCGGCATTATCGGCCTTAGCCAATTGGTCGGCGCCAGCGGCAAGCTTAATGCTCAAGATAAAAAATATCTGGACATGGTCCAGATTGCCAGTCGCCAACTGATTGGCATCATCAATAATGTGATGGATGTGTCGCGGCTGGAGGCCGGGGCGGTCGAGATTGATCAAGAAGCCTTCCGGCTTGCCGACACAATCAATACCGTCCTGACCGTTTTGGACCCCGAGGCAAGGGCTAAGGGTCTGGCCCTGACCAGCCAATTGCCCCCGGCCATGCCGGTCCTGATCGGCGATTCCGGGCGTATTACCCAGGTCCTGTATAATCTGCTCGGCAATGCGATCAAATACACCGCCAAGGGCCAGATCACCTTGACGGCCGAGTTGGCCTTGTCCAAGGGCCGGGCTGAAGTGACCTTGCGAATTAGCGATACGGGCAAGGGTTTGGACCCGGATCAGATACCGGTCTTGTTTGAACGTTTTGCACGGGGTGAGCCAGAGGCCGCTTCCCAATCGCCCGGCGCGGGCCTGGGCCTGTCCATCAGCCGCCAACTGGTCGAACTCATGGGCGGCAAGATTGGGGCCAAGAATCTCAGCACCGGCGGCAGTGAGTTCTGGTTCTCACTGGACCTACCCATACTGGATAGCCCGTCTGAGCTTGAGCCACCAAGGGATCAAGCCAAGCCTGGCGCTGAGACGCTCAAGGTTCTGTTGGCAGAAGACAATGCCTTTAGTCAGGAATTGATCCGCACCTGCCTTAGGCCGCTCGATTGTCTGCTCGATACCGTGGTCAATGGGCAGGAGGCCGTGCTCGCCACCCAACGCAAGCCCTATGACCTGATCTTGATGGACATCCGCATGCCCGGCATGGACGGCCATGCCGCGACCCGCGCCATCCGCGCCATGGGCGAGCCTTGGAGCCGAGTGCCGATCATTGCCTTGTCGGGCAATACCCTGCCCTCAGAGGTCGATGCCTGCCTGGCCGCCGGGATGAATGACCATGTGGGCAAGCCCATATTGCCATCCGCCTTGTTTGCAGCCATAGGCAGGCACACCAAGATCAGGCCTTAAAGCCCGTCAAACAGGGCCGTTGAGAGATAACGCTCGGCAAAGCTTGGAATAATCGCCACCACCTGTTTGCCGGCATAGTCATCGCGGCTTGCGATCCGAAAAGCCGCCGCCAGGGCTGCGCCTGATGAAATACCCACCGGTATGCCCTCTATCCGCGCCGCCTTGCGGGCCATGGCAAAGGCATCGTCGTTTGACACCTGCACCACCTCATCAATAATGCTGCGGTCAAGAATGCCCGGCACAAAGCCCGCACCAATGCCTTGAATCTTATGCGGCCCGGGCTGCCCACCCGACAAGATGGGCGAGGCTTCTGGTTCAAGCGCAATCATTTTGAGCGAGGGCTTTCGCGCCTTAAGCACCTGGCCAATACCGCTGATCGTGCCGCCCGTACCGACGCCGGACACAACCGCATCAACCTTGCCTTCGGTATCATTCCAGATTTCTTCCGCCGTCGAGACCCTGTGAACCAGCGGATTGGCAGCGTTCTCAAACTGCTGGGGCATGACCGACCCGGCAATCTCGCTCAAGAGTTCCTGAGCGCGGTTCACCGCCCCGCGCATGCCCTTTTCTGCGGGTGTCAGTTCCAGCCGCGCGCCCAAAAGCGCCAGCATCTTGCGCCGCTCGATCGACATGCTTTCGGGCATGACCAGGATCAAGGGATAGCCCTTGGCCGCGCAGACAAAGGCCAGCGCAATACCGGTATTGCCCGAGGTTGGCTCGACAATCGTGGTACCGGGCTTGATCAGACCCTGATGCTCAAGCGAGGCGATCATGGAGGCCCCGATCCGGTCCTTGACGCTGGAGATTGGATTGAAAAACTCCAGCTTGGCCAGAACCTCGCCCTTGGGCTTGAGTTCAGCGGTCAGGCGCGGCAACCGCACCAGCGGCGTATTGCCGATT
>JBIIZD010000142.1:0-4323 GCA_044346445.1 Caulobacteraceae bacterium | reverse complement strand
AACCCCCAGGGCCATCAAGGAAGACAGGCTGGTCGAAACATGGGTGCCTGCTGCACCCGCAGACACAGTGATCGTATCGGCCCCGGCAAAGTCCAGCCCTGCGGCTACCAGCGCGCTGGCCTGAGCATCGCTGATGGTCGCAGCATCAATTGAGCCTGCGCCGCCAATATCAAGGTGATCCACGCCCGCCGCCGCCAAGGCCCCGGCCAGGTTGGACAGGTCTGCGCCGGACAAATCACTGGCGCTGACATTTAAGGTCACGTCGAGCGACGCGTCCGAATGGCCATCGGTGATAAAGGTCGGCAAATGACCGGCGTCCAGCGCATTCAGACCGCCAGCCCCGCCCAGATCAATATTCAGATGCGTCTGGCCAAGGGCTGGCGCAACCGCGTCAACGCCCAGGGCCATCAAGGAGGACAGGCTGGTCGAAACATGGGTGCCTGCTGCGCCCGCAGACACAGTGATCGTATCGGCCCCGGCAAAGTCCAGCCCTGCGGCTACCAGCGCGCTGGCCTGAGCATCGCTGATGGTCGCAGCATCAATTGAGCCTGCACCGCCAATATCAAGGTGATCCACGCCGGCAGCGGCGATTGCCGCGGCATGGTCCACGACATAGCCAATATCACTCGCCCGAATATCTAGGGTCGAGCCCGGATGAATGTCGAGATTAACCGACGCAGTGCTTGTTGCGCCTAAGCTATCCCTAACCGTGTAGTTGAAGCTTGGCGTGCCGCCATAGCCCAGATTGGATTGGAACTCGAGCTTACCACCAGCCGTAAGACTGACAGTACCAAAGCTCAAGGTGACGGGGTTGCCAAGGCTAATGGCCTGGCCGTCAACCTGGGTGATGGTGAGGCTATCGTCATCATCAATATCAGAATCATTGGCGAGCACGTCAATCAGGGCATAACCGCCTGCCCCAATCGTCACAGAATCATCCGCCACCACCGGCGCATCATTAGTGCCGGTAATGGTGATGGTCTGGGTCTGAATAACCGCGGCACCGTGCGAGTCGGTCACGGCATAACGCAGAATAATGGTTTCAGACTGGCCCGCCGCAATATGGTCAAAAGCCGGGTCGTTAGGATCGACCGTAAGAATGCCGTTAACAATGCTCAGGCCAGCGGGAAGACCCGAAACAGCGCCAGCACCATCGATTGAATAGGTAATAAAACCAAGGGCCAGCGTATCGGCTGTATCGGCGTCATTCGCGCCGCTGAGCAGGTTCAGGCTGAACGCAGCCGAGCCCTCGGCATGCGCGACGGCAATCAAGGGCCCATCGAGGGTCGGGGCATGATTGCTAGCAGCTTGAGACTGAATATCGCTAATTCCGCCAAGATCGGTGGCGGTGGAAATGATGTTGTTGGTCGCCGCCGCGGTCGCCAAGGCGGCACTCAGAGCGTCCGGCGAAATCCCGGCTACATTTGAAACCAGCGACGACAAGACGTCCGGGTTTGTAAGATCAAGCGCTGCGCCGCTCTTAACAAGGGCAACAATATTCGCAATCAACTGGGCCTGAAGCGCTGCGGGATCAAGATTGCCACCCGCCGAGCCAATGGCGTTTAGGAATACGACCACCTGGGCCGCAGCCTTTTGCGCGGCCAGAGCAAAGGGGTCGCCCGCATGGGCCAGCATGTCATACTTGGTAAGATCAACGCCCGGCGGAAGACCCAGCGCCGCGCACAGGCCTGCCGTGGCGTCGGCTATCGACATGCCGCTGGCAACCATGCCCTGAATGATTGTCGTCAGAGGATTGACAATGGTCGATCCGGCCGGAGCCGTAAGGGTCATTGTATTGGGCAGGCCTGTATCAATATTTGTACCGCCAAAACCAACAATCGGGCCAGTCAGTTTTGTGGCAAAGCTGAAGTGACCGGTATCGTCAGTCGTGGTTTTCGGCTCGCCCGGGTCCCATACGCCGTTACCATTGACGTCAATGAAAATGGTTGCGCCGGCAATATAACCGTCGGCGAGGCCGCCGCTCGTCACGGGCACGACATCGAGCGACACAGTATAGGTGTCACTCAAGTTACCGTCCGTCGTGCTAACCGACAGGCTGGCAGATCCGGTAAAGCCCGCCGCCGGAGTATAGGTCAAGACCGCAAGGGATGCTGTGATCTGGGCCGGTGATCCGGTCAGGGTTATTTCACCCGTGCCCGAACCCGACAGACCCGCACCGCCAGGCACTGCGCCAATCGACAAGACGCCCTGCCCGGCCCCAAGCGCCAGCACCACCGTCAGGCTTGCCCCCGCATCGACATCGCTTACGGAAATGCCAGCAACCAATACTGGACCTGCGCTATCAACCGTTAAGATCGCAGGTGCAGTTATAACAGGCGCATCATTGACAGCCCCAATCGTTAGCCGAACCGTCCCCGTGCCCGTCCCGCCCTTCCCATCCGAAACCGTATAGGTAAAGCTTGGCGTGCCGTTATAATTTTCCAGTGGCGTAAAGGTCAGCTGACCGTCAGACCCCAGCGACACCACACCAATGCCAGCTAAGGTCACGGGCGAGCCGACCGCTATGGAGACACCATTGATCCGGATAATGGCCAGGGCATCGCTATTGGCATCGGTATCATTGCCAAGCACATTGAAGGTAACAGCCTGATCTTCAGACCCGCTTACCGCATCATCCCCGGCGATAGGCGCAGCATTGGTCGCGCCGCCGCCGCCAGAACTGCCACCGCCCCCACCGCCGCCGCCGCCAGCAGCCGCAGCTAGGCCGCCAAGCCCAAGCCCGCCCAAAACCGCCATGAGCGAAGATTGGCCGCCAGACTCAGCCGAGGCATCAACCACCGCCCCAGCAGCGCCCGGCGCGGCATCACCGGCCGAAGCGCCAATATCGGTATTCGGGAAAATCTTATGGGCGGCGGAGTCCAGAGCCTGCTTGATTTTGGGCGCAAAAGCGGCATTGAGCCGCTGCAAGACTTGACCGACATCATGGCTCAGCAATTCCTCAATTGCGGCCTCGTCGAGACCCAGGCTTCGCAAAGCCTCTGGGCTTAAAATCGCCGCCAGCTCATCGGCGGTTAGAAGCTCAGGCGCGCTCGTCGCAATCGACAACCAAAGTAATTCAATATCTTGCGCTGATAGGTCAAGATGATCGTGCAGGTGGGTTAGAAGTGTCTTGGCATCAAGACCTTCGGAGCGCGCAGTCTGGGCCTGAAGCAGGGCGGCCAGCAACAAAGCCCCCCCAACATAACGCAAATTACGGGCCGAACGACCTGTAGCGCGACTCTGCTTGCGAATTTGCTTCATGTTTTTCAAGCCATTAGTCCGAAGCGGGAATATATCTGCTGTTAGTAATAGCGTTAGCTATTTTTAACAAGTAGTTTTTATTATCAAAACTGCAAAAGCCGAGAAAAAACCACAATTTATTCAATGGCAAAAGCGAAATTCGTCATTTATATTTCAAGTTTGAGTATAATTTTGTTAACGTTCAAATATCGTCGTGATTTTGACAAATTTTTGAACGATTTCAGACACGTTATCGAATTTACCAATTGAATTGATATATTTTATGATATGAAAATCAAGAATTGTCGCTTGTTAAATTAGGATATTATCATGGTGCGCAGGAATAAGTCCCTTGCTAATAAAAAAATTGTAAGAAATGTAAGAAATACGACTGTTGTTTTAAAAAACATTAACGCGGAAAAAGAAGTTATAATTGATCAAAATACGGTTTTTAATGAAAATGAAAACAATTTTATTGAATTGCCTAACTCTGAAAAAAACGAAAACGATAATCAGTTAGATATATTCCAAATTTATTATGAATCTTGGCACCTAGAGTTAATGGATCCAGATTTTAAAGCTTTCAAAAACACGGGTGTCGTTTCGGAGTTTTATGAGTTTGATGTCTTTGAGCGTATAGCGGCTAATCGCCCAACACATCTCGGTGATGTCTGGGGCGCCCTATCCTGGCGTTTTGGAGAAAAAACCGGAATGACGGGCAAGGACCTCAAGGCCCAGATCGCGGCCAATCCTAACCACGACATTTATTTCTGTAACCCCTATCCGCAAAACGAAGCCCTCTATCACAATATGTGGGTTCAGGGGGAAACAACGCACCCGCAGTTCTTGCAGATCAGTAAAGCCGTTTTCGAGGCGGCTGGACTGCAAGTCACTGAACTGGACACGCTGATGCCAAGCCAGGGCTTTTCGGCAGCAAATTATTTTGTCGGGAACAAGCGGTTTTGGGACCTCTATATCCCCTTTATTCGGCGCATTATGGGGCTTGCCGAGCACAAGCTCAGCCCGGCCATGCGCGCGCTTTTGCATTCCAGCAAGGCCGACAGAATGAATGCCCATGGCGGC
>JBIIZD010000004.1:0-49890 GCA_044346445.1 Caulobacteraceae bacterium | reverse complement strand
GGCGACATGGAGGTGGTGGGGCTGTCAATCTCGCGCATGAAGACGCTCATGGCTTCTGGATCATCATGCTCGACCCCGATCTTGCAGATCACTTCGCGCACATACTTTGCGCGGGACTGGGCGCCATAGGTGGCCTCGGATCCCAGGGCCTCAATGCGCTTGGCGCGAAACGGCGGCAGGTTGCGGGCGCGCAGCATCTCCTCGACCCGCTCGATCACCGCCTCGGCCTGACGCTGGGCCTTGCGGGCGGCGTCGCGGCCAACCACGGGCATGATGGCCAGGCACCGCCAGCCATCGGCATGGGTGACTGAAACCTTGTAATTCCCGCTGGGCGCATAGCCCTTGGTACCTGTCACCCGCACCCGGTTCTCGCCGACCTGTTCGAGCCTCACTTGAGACAGGTCACAGACCACATCGGGCAGCATATAGGCCTGGGGATCGCCGACCTCATATAGGATCTGTTCGCCAACCGTGGCGGCGGTTACAAGGCCGCCGGTGTTTTCTGGCTTGGTCACGATAAAACTGCCGTCGGCGGCGCATTCAATAATCGGATAGCCAATATGGGCCCAGTCGGGCACACTTTCCCAATCGGTAAACAGGCCGCCCGTGGCCTGGGCCCCACATTCGATGACATGGCCAGCAAGAGACGCCGCCGCCAACTGGTCATGGTCATCGGCCTGCCAGCCAAATTCATGGATCAGGGGACCGAGCACGAGGGCTGAATCCACCACTCGCCCGGTGATCACCACATCGGCTCCAGCCGCTAGGGCCGCTACGATCGGATCGGCCCCGAAATAGACATTGGCATTGACCACGCTATCGGCGTCTGGAAACCCAGCCCCGCTGGTCATTTCTTTTGCGCCATCCAGGCGGCCCAGATCGCCGCGCAGGTCATCGCCCTCGACAATGGCGATCTTGAAGCTAAGGCCCGCCTCGGCAGCCAAGGCCTGCATCCGGTCGCGGCAGGCTTTCGGATTGAGGCCACCCGCATTGGTCACAACCTTGATGCCCTGGGCCTTGAGTTCGCTTAAGTTATCCTTCCAGACCCATTCGGTGAAATCACGGGCATAGCCAGCATCGGGCCTGGCCTTTTGCCCCATGGCCAGCATGGGCATGGTCGCCTCGGCCAGATAATCAAGGATCAAATAATCCAGAACCCCCGAGGCGATCAGCTGGGGCGCAGCCACCGAGCTGTCACCCAAAAACCCGCCTGCGCCGCCGATCCGAATGATTGCCTTGCTCATGGCTCTGGTCCTTGATTCAAAAGATGAGACAAAAAAGGGGACGGCCAACAAGACCGTCCCCCATTTTATAGTGTGCTTACCGAGCCTAGAGCCGCTCGATAATGGTCACATTGGCCAGGCCGCCGCCTTCGCACATGGTTTGCAGACCATAGCGCTTGCCCGAATTGCGCAGGGCATAGACCAGTGTGCTCATCAGCTTGGTGCCCGAGCCGCCCAGCGGGTGGCCCAGGGCAATCGCGCCGCCATTAACATTCAGGCGTGCAGGATCAGCGCCCAGTTCCTTGAGCCAAGCGGTCGGAACCGAGGCAAAGGCTTCGTTCACCTCGTAAAGGTCGATGTCATTGATCGACATGCCGGCCTTTTGCAGGGCGCGCTTGGTGGCTGGAATTGGGGCCTCCAGCATGATGACCGGATCGCCGCCGATCACGGTCATGTGGTGAATCCGGGCCAGGGGCTCGACGCCAAGCTGTTTCAAGCCCGCCTCATTGACCACCAGCACGCCCGAAGCGCCGTCGCAAATCTGGCTGGATGTGGCCGCGGTCAATGTGCCGCCTTCTTGCAACAGCTTGACGCCGCGCATGCCTTCGAGGCTGGCTTCAAACCGGATGCCCTCATCGATGGTGTGCATTTCCTTGGTGCCATCGGCCAGGGTGATCTCGATGGGAACAATCTCGTGCTTGAACGCGCCGTTGTTTGTGGCGGCAATGGCCTTTTGGTGGCTGGCATAGCCAAACATGTCCATCTGGTCCTTATCCAGGCCATACTTCTTGGCCACCATTTCAGCGCCGACGAACTGGCTAAACTGGATGCCTGGATAGCGCTCTTCCATGCGCGGGCTCTTATAAATGCCAAGCCCGTTCTTGAAGGGTAGAATGGTCGGCATACCCATGGGCACGCGGCTCATGCTCTCAACGCCAGCAGCGATGACAATATCCATCGAGCCGGACATGACGGCCTGGGCTGCAAAGTGCAGGGCCTGCTGCGAGGAGCCGCACTGACGATCGACCGAGGTGGCGGGCACGCTTTCGGGCAGGCTGGAGGCCAGCACGGCATTGCGGGCAATATTGGTGGCTTGTTCGCCAGCCTGTCCGACACAGCCCATGATCACATCCTCGACCAGGGCAGGGTCCATGCCAGTGCGGGCGATCAGGGCATCGAGCACAGTGCCCGCCAGATCAGCAGGGTGCCAACCGGACACGCGGCCACCCTTGCGGCCTCCAGCAGTACGGGCAGCGGCGACGATATAGGCTTGCGCCATGGTGTTATCCTCATCTTGTTAGGCCCAGCAGCGAGATAAAAACGCGGGCATGGATTTTAGCAGTCGCCAAACAGAACGCGTTATAATTACTATGTAAAGTCACGATCGCGCGCCTGTCCTTACGTCAATTGTCGCAAGGTGGGGCATGAAAATGCACAAAGCCTAGGGTTACCCGTCAGCCCTAGGTCTAAAAATCATAAGACGGTGGCAGGAAATAACAGGAACTCGATCATGGCTGGTACAAAGCTGCGTTTTGGCGCATTTATCGCCCCTTTTCACGCCCTCGATGAAAACCCGACCCTGGCGATTGAGCGTGACCTTGAACTGGTCCAGTGGATGGACAAGCTGGGCTATGATGAGGCCTGGATTGGAGAGCATCACAGCGCAGGCTATGAGTTGATTGCCAGCCCCGAGCTGTTCATTGCCACGGTCGCCGAACGCACGCGCAATATTCGTCTGGGCACGGGCGTGTCGTCCTTGCCCTATCACCACCCCCTGATGCTGGCCGACCGCATCAATCAGCTCGATCACATCACCCGTGGCCGGGTCATGTTTGGGGTTGGTCCAGGTGCCCTGCCGTCCGATGCCTTTATGATGGGCATTCCTGTATCGCGTCAGCGCGACCGGATGGACGAGGCTTTGGATGTTTTGGTGCCCCTGCTGCGCGGCGAGACCGTGACCAAAAAGACCGACTGGTTTGAGCTGAATAATGCGCGGCTGCAAATGACGCCCTATAGCCGCCCCAGCGTGGAAATGGCCGTGGCCAGCCAGGTTTCGCCAACCGGCGCGCGGGCCGCAGGCAAGCACGGGCTTGGCCTGTTATCGATTGGCGCGACCTCGGCGGGCGGTTTTAATGCGCTGAGCTCCAACTGGGCGATTGCCGAAGAAATGGCGGCCTCAAGCGGTCAGACCATGGACCGGGCCGCCTGGCGGCTGGTCGGGCAGGTGCATATTGCCGAGACCCGCGAAAAGGCCCGCGCCAATGTGCGCTATGGCTTGGAAAAATGGCTGTATTATTTCCGCGAAATCGCCGCCCTGCCGCTTGCCCCCGATGATGGCACCGATCCTGTTGATGCCATGATCGCCTCTGGCATGGCGGTGGTTGGCACGCCCGATGATGCCATTGCCCAGATTGAGCGATTGCAACAGCAGTCGGGCGGGTTCGGGGCCTTTTTGCAGCTAGCCCATAACTGGGCTGATTTCGAGCAGACCAAGCGGTCTTATGAACTGATGGCCCGCTATGTGTTCCCCAAATTCCAGGAGCTCAATACCAATCGGGAGGCCTCGATTGCCTGGGCCAAGGCTAACCGGGAAGAGTTTATCGGCGAATCCATGATGGCCGTCGGCACGCGCTTGGCTCAGCACATCCAGGAAAAGGGCACAGACAATATCTCGCCCGAAATTCTGGCCAATATGGCCGCAGCGGCCGCGAAATAAATCCTCCCTCATGAGGGAGGGGGCGCGCGAAGGGGTGGAGGGGGCTAGTGCTGGCGCAATCGCTCCTTCCGCCTTCCCCGCGAAGGCGGGGACCCAGACCGTGTCGCGCGTCCTGTAGTCGATGTTCTGGATCCCCGCCGTCGCGGGGAAGGCGGCGGAGGGTGAGGAGGCAGCACCGTCCCCGGCCCCTTCCCTTAGCTATCGCAGGTACTTCCCCCAGAGGGGGAAGATAACACCCCCCCCATCGCTGGTTGGGGTCTAAAGCGTTTCTAGCCAGTTCAGAATACGGCTATTGACGGCGTCTGGCTGTTCTTGCTGGGTCCAGTGGCCGCAGCCGGGCAGGATGTCGGCGCCGCGCAGGTCGGGAATCTGGGTGCGCATGGCGGCCAAAAGGTCGATATTGCCAAACATGCTCAAGACCAGATCGCGCTGGCCACCAATGAACAGAGCCGGTTGCTCGATCAGCCTGCCCTCGAACTGGCGCAGATAGGCAAAATCGCGGTCGTGATTACGATAACGGTTCAAGGGTCCGCGCAGGCCAGAGACCTCAAACTCTGTCACATAGTATTCCAGATCGTCTTGCGTCAGCCAGGCGGGGAAGGGGTCTGGATCAACCAAGCCTTCCAGCAAGGTGGCCTCGACGGGCTTGTTGTTGGGCCAGGTGCCGTCGGGGGCATCGCCGCTGATCGCATAATAGAATTTGCGCAAAAAGCTGCGCAGATTGCCCTCCAGGTCATTTTCCGCCTGGGGCGATTTTTGGAAATAGTATTGGTAAAAGAACCGGCCTTGCGCGGTGAAGACCGCCTCGATCAGATCGCTGAACGAGGCTTGCGGCACGCCAAGATAGGGCACAGACAGGCCGCACACTGCGCGCACGCGGTCAGGCCGGATCAGGGCCGTGTTCCAGACCTGGGGCGCGCCCCAGTCATGGCCAATCAGGACCGCTTTTTCATTGGGGCTCAAGACCTCGATCAGGCCAGCAATATCGCCAACCAGGCTCTGCATGTCATAGGCCTCAATCGCATGGGGCTTGGACGAGCCGCCATAGCCGCGCACATCCATGGCCACGGCCCGGTAGCCCGCCGCAGCCAAGGGCGCTAATTGATGACGCCAAGAATACCAGCTTTCTGGAAAGCCGTGCACCATCAGCACCAGTGGGCCTGTGCCTTGGCTGGCGATGCGGATACGGCGCTCGCCGACGGTTAGGGTTTGAAACTCTGGCATGGTCTGGTCTAGCCCCATTTTGCGGCGACGTTTTGCGCCTCTGCCGCAGATTGTTGTGCCGCCTTGGCCCGCTTAAATCCGTCGCGGTCCTGCATTCTTTGCCAATAGGCTGCGATGGCGGGTGAAAACCGCGCTTCCAGCCTTAAGGTCGTGGCCAGCAATAGGGCATAGGCTACAGATATATCGGCAGCGGTAAAACGGTCGGCGGCGACAAAGTCGGACTTGGACAGCAGGGCGTCCAGACCCTTTAAGCGTCCGGCAAACCAGTTGGAATAGTCCTCAACCACCTGAGGAACGCGCCTAGCCTCTGGCTCCAGCCGGGTATAGCGAAGCACCAGGGTCTGGGGGAAGGTCAAGGTCGCCTCGCCATAATGCAGCGCATTGAGATAAGGCCCATAGCCCGGCTCATCGACCGTAACGCCCAATGTGCCGGGACCAAACCGGGCGGCCAGATATTCACAGATCGCCGCTGATTCGGTCATACGCATGGCCCCGTCAAACAGGGTCGGGATGGTCCCCAGCGGATTGACCTCCAGATAGGATTTTTCTCGCACCCTTGGGGGGAAGGGCAGCATGTGCAGTTCATAGCTCAGGCCCAGTTCTTCCAAGGCCCAAAGCGGCCGAAATGAGCGCGCATCGGCGCAATGATAAAGGCTAAGCATGGGCGGGTATTTCCTCTTTGGTGATTAGGGCCGCAATTGGCCGCGATTTTGCGCAAGCATAGCCTCTTTTGCTAAAATGCCACCCCGCCAGAATTGAAACCGTGACGACAAGGCTAGGTTGGGCTTAGGGTGGCGAAATATTCAACTAAAGGAGCTAGTCCATGTTTCTTGCCTCGGCCCTAAAGCCCTTCTTGGTTATCGGCCTGGTCTTGGGGCTTGGCCTGTCGCCCCTGTCTGTTTTGGCCAAGCCCAGCAGGGCACCAGAGCCGGTCCTGGGAGCGGGGGCTGTGGCGGCACCGGACGCCTTTGGCGCGGCTGCGGCCAAGCAGGTTCTGGACAAGGGCGGCAATGCCGTGGATGCGGCCGTTGCGACGGCGTTTGCCTTGGCGGTTACCTATCCTTCGGCAGGTAATCTCGGCGGCGGCGGCTTTATGACCGTCTGGATGGATGGCAAGCCCTATTTCCTTGATTACCGCGAGCGCGCCCCGGCCAAGGCCTCGCGCGACATGTATCTGGATGCCAAGGGCCAGGTGATTGAGGGCCTGAGCGTGGTTGGCCCCTTGTCGGCGGCAACCCCCGGCACGGTGCGCGGTCTGGCCATGGCCCATAAGCGGTTTGGGCGTTTGAGCTGGAAACAGGTTCTGGCCCCGGCAATTGCCCTGGCCCGCGACGGCTTTTTGGTGTCTGAGCGCCTGCAAAAATCGCGCGATGAAAGCGCCCCGGACTATACCGGCAAGACCAATTTCAGCGACTATTATGCGCCCATGACCAAGGGCAATGTTTTCCGCCAGCCGCAACTGGCCGCCACCTTGCAGCGGATTGCTGATCAGGGTGATAAGGGCTTTTATGAGGGCAAGACCGCCGATCTGATCGTAGCCCAAATGGGCCGCGGCCCGGTCAAGGGCGTGATAACCAAGACCGATCTGGCAGGCTATAAGGCGGTCTGGCGCGAGCCGATCCGCGCCTCTTGGAACGGGTTTGATATCATTACCGCACCGCCGCCCAGTTCTGGCGGCATTGCCTTGACCCAGCTCTTCACCATGAAGGCCAATCTTGCCCCGGCTTTTGACGGCGTGGCCCATAATAGCCCGCAATATATCCATCTGATCGCAGAGATCGAAAAGCGGGTCTATGCGGACCGGGCCGAATATCTGGGCGATCCTGATTTCGTCAAGGTGCCGGTGGCGGCCCTGACCGATCCGGCCTATCTGGCGCGCCGGGCCGGAGAGGTAAAGGCCCTGACCCCGTCTGTGCTGACCTCGGTCCAGCCCGGAATCGAAAAGCCCCAGACCACGCATTTTTCCGTTGTTGATCGTTGGGGCAATGCGGTGGCCAATACCTATACGCTCAATGGTAGCTATGGCTCGGGCGTGGTGGTCGAGGGCGGCGGCTTTTTGCTGAATGACGAGATGGATGACTTTTCGGTCAAGCCGGGCGTGCCCAATATTTATGGTGTGGTTGGCGGCGCAGCCAATGCGATTGCCCCGTTCAAGACCCCCCTGTCCTCCATGACCCCAACCATAGTTCTAAAGGATGGCAAGGTGGCCATGGTGGTTGGCACCCCCGGTGGATCGCGCATTTTTACCTGGGTGTTTCAGGTCATGGTCAATGCCTATGATTTCAAAATGCCACTCAAGGACGCCGTCTCGGTCCAGCGCTTCCACCACCAGCTCTTGCCTGAAAACCTGATCATGGCCGAGACCTTTGCGCCCTTGTCAGAGCCCGTGGTCAAGGCCCTGGAAGCGCGCGGCTATCGCGTCGATAATACGGGCTGGAGCGGGGATATTGAGGCGATCCAGATTATCGATGGCAAGCCGATCGCGGCTTCCGATCCACGCGGTTGGGGCGTATCTCTCACCATACCCTAGGCCTGCGTCCGTATTTGACGTGAGGCCTGGATAGGGTGTTTGCCTGAGTGTGAGCAATAGGCGGAGAATGACGAATGAGCGTGGAGGTATTATTGTTGGCGGGGCTGGCTGTGGCGGGTCTGGTTGCGGCGCTGGCCGTGATCTGGGCCCTGTCAGAGCGGCGGCGGGCTGATCAGGCCAGGGACCATGCCTCTGATCTGGATCGCCAACTGGCCACGGCCCAGGAGCGGGGCCGCCTGATGGAGGATGCCCGCTCGGTCATGGCCGAGGCCTTTGCCGCTGTCTCGGCCAAGACGGTCGATCAGGCGAGCGAGGCGTTTTTGAAACGCGCCGAAGCCGATTTTGTCGCCCGCGAGCAACTGGCCCATGCGCGCATGGAAACCGTGCTCAAGCCGGTTGCTGAAACCTTGGCCAAGTTCGAGGTTCAGGTTCTGGCGATTGAAAAGGTCCGGGCCGAAGACACTGGCGGGCTGAAGGCGCAGATCTCGGCCCTGATGACCGCCTCGGTTGCGACACAGGACGAGGCGCGCAAGCTGTCGGCGGCGCTAAGGCGCGGCGCGGGCGTGCAGGGGCGCTGGGGCGAACAGACCTTGCGCAATGTGCTCGAGGCCGCAGGCCTGCAAAACCGCTTTGACTTTCAAGAACAGTTTTCAATCGATACCGAGGAGGGCCGTCGCAGGCCCGATGTCAAGGTCCAGATGCCAGGCGGCGGTGTGTTTGTCATCGATGCCAAGGTCTCGCTCAATGCCTTTATGGAATCGCTTGAGGCGGCGGATGATGTCGGTCGCGAGGCGGCCATGGTGCGCCATGCGGCCAGCGTCAAGACACATATGAGCCAGCTTTCGGCCAAGGCCTATTGGGACCAGTTTGATAATTCCCCCGATTTTGTCGCCATGTTTGTGCCCGGCGACGGGTTTTTGGCCGCAGCCCTGGACCGCATGCCCGATCTGATGACCGAGGCCATGGACCGCAAGGTCCTGTTGGTCACGCCGACCACGCTGTTTGCCCTGTGCAAGGCGGTCGCCTATGGCTGGCGGGTTGAAGAACAGTCGCGCAATGCCGAGCATATCGCACGTCTGGGCAAGGAGCTTTACAAGCGCGTCTCCGTCATGGGCAATCATGCGGCCGCCTTGGGCAAGGCCCTGGACGGAGCGGTCGGGCGCTATAATCAGTTTGTCGGCTCGCTCGAAACCCAGGTCTTGACCCAGGCCCGGCGGTTTGAGGAGCTGGCCGTTGATCATGAGGGCAAGGATATTGGCGCTGTTGAGCCTATCGAGACCTCTGTGCGACCCGTGACCAAGCTTTTGGCCGATGACCGCTAATTGCGCAGACCATGATCTGTATCAGCGGCGCATAACGCTGTTGGCGCAATAGTGAAACGGGCTTTTCCCGTTAATGTAAGGTTGTCATGTCCGAGTCCTCATCTGTGCCCCACCTGACGGTCGATATTGAAAAAGCTAAGGCCATTGCTGAACTGGCCAAATCGACCCAGCCAAGCACCGCCAATTCGGTTCCCGGCGACAGCGTGGCCAATCACGACCCCAAGGCCCTGGCCCGCTTTCGTCAGGCGCTGGAAGGCATGGACGACAAGGCCGCCGACGATCTGGTTGCCCTGATCTGGATCGGCCGCGGCGACTTTAAGGTGGCCGATTGGGACAAGGCAAAGGCCGCAGCCAAGGATATCGGCTCGGCCAAGTTGGCGGGCTATATTGAGGGCATCCCCCTGGTCAGCGACTATCTGCTCCAAGGCCTGTATCAGGTTGGGGCCACGCCCAAGACCTAGGCGCAGGATTGTTTGGGGGCTGTCCGTATGGTGCAGCCATAGTCTTGGAGGTCGGCGAATTGATGCGGCTGTGAGGCAAAATTGCACATGGACGCGCCACCCTGTCAGGCTCAAGGTCAAGGGCCTAATCTAGGATCACGATCATGAGCCGTAGCCTCACCCATTCCGAACGGCATCTGGTGGCCCGTATTGGCTGCCTGCGCGCGGCTGTGCTGGGGGCCAATGACGGCATTGTCTCGACGGCCAGCCTGATTGTCGGGGTGGCGGCGGCGGCGGCCAAGCCGTCAGATATTCTGATTGCTGGGGCTGCGGGTCTGGTCGCTGGGGCCATGTCCATGGCGGCGGGCGAATATGTCTCGGTCAGTTCGCAAGCGGATACGGAAAAAGCCGATCTGTCCCGTGAGCGGCTTGAGCTGGCCGCAGACGAGGAGGCCGAGCAAGGTGAGCTTGCGCAAATCTATATGGCGCGAGGCCTTGATGCCGATACGGCACAAAAGGTTGCCTTGCAGCTGATGGCCAAGGATGCTCTGGGGGCCCATGCTCGCGAAGAACTGGGCATTTCAGAAATCACTACAGCGCGCCCGATACAGGCGGCCCTGACCTCGGCAGCGACCTTTACCACGGGCGCAGCCATGCCGCTCTTGATCGCCGCGCTTGTACCAGGGCGATATTTGTCGCTGGCCGTGTCGGCGGCCTCCTTGGGCTTTTTGGCGGTGCTTGGCATGGTGGGTGCAAGAGCGGGCGGTGCCGATCCTTGGCGCGCCGCCTTGCGCGTCACCTTTTGGGGTGCCCTGGCCATGGCCCTGACGGCCGGTATAGGCCGCCTTGTCGGCACCGCCGTCTAGTTCATGTAACCGCTTCGCCCCCCCGCCCAGCCCCACCTCGCCCAAGGGGGGGGGAGGATTTAGGGATTTGGCAGAGATGGGCCTGAAACCGCGACCAGTTGCCGCTTGGGTCCAAGGGCGGCGGTGGCGGTGGCGGTAACGGCGCCGTCTAGCATGTGTTGGGTTAGGCGCTGGTAGTGGGCTATGAACTGGCTCAGGGCTTGGTGACGCTCGGGCGGCAGGTCCGATGGGGCAATGCCTAATAAGCCGGCCTCCTGCTCACACCGCCAATCCAGCACCACGCCAAAATCGGGGGCGCTCAGGAATAATAGCGCGTCCAATCGGCCAAAAAAATGCTGGTAGGTATCGGCCAAAATGGTGTTCCAGCGGCGACGCCAGACGCCTTGCGGGTCATGCTCTGCCTCCAGACTATTGACCGGCCGGATCAGGGCCTCGCCGGCAATCGGGGCTGCGCCCATGCACCAGCCCTCGATCACTATGGCTGTGGGCCGCCCTTCAAATGCCGGCCAAGCGGTCTTGGGCAAACGATCATCCGCCAGCTTGTCAAAGCTTGGCAGGGCTGTGCGATCCTTGGGGCCTGCCTGACTTAAGGCGGCTATGGTCTGTTCCAGCAGCCCCAGATCATGACTGCCCGGCGCGCCGCGCACGGCAAACAAGGGGTGTTGCGCCTTTGCCATGGCCAGGCGCTCGGCCTTGGTGAGATAGACATCGTCCAGCGACAGGCTAACCGCGCCAAAGGCCTTGGCCGCTGTCTTGGCAAGTGTGGACTTGCCGCTGGCCTGAGAACCGCCAATGCCAATCAGCGGCACGGTATGGCGCGGGCTTGGCAACGCGATCCAGCCCTGGATCAGGCTCATCAATTGGGGGTCAGGATCAGGCTTCATCGAGTTAGGGTCCCTTGCCGACACGGGCGATCAACGGGCCAAGGCGGGCCTGTCCAAAAGGCTGATGGACAGTACGAGAAAAACGGCGCGCGTCTTGATCATGATAAGCGCCAAGACCTTTTATGATCATGGCAAGGCGCGTGGCTATTCGTCAAATGGCGGTGGGAGCTGGCCAGACTTGAACAATATGGTTGGGTTTTCGTCATAATCGCCCATTTCGGTGTCGGCCGAGACCGAATAGGCCACGACCCCCAGCCGAATGCCCGACAGGCGCTGGGCCTTGCGCAAGGCCTCGGCCGCATCCTTGCAGCCAATGGTCTGTTCGGCCTTAAGGTTTTTCCCGCGCCCAGCAATATAGGCCTGGACCAGGTGCACAGTTTCACGTGCCATACAGATTCACTTATTTCTTTTTGGGTGGCGGGGTGAGGAAGGACGGCGGGGCGGCAACCGTTTTTGGCTTTTCGGCCTTGGGTTTGCGCACTTCCTTATTGGATTTCTTTTGGCCCTTGGCCATGACCGTGTCCTTTGAAAATTGCGGGTGGGGACGGGTCAAGGCCTCCGGGCTGGAAACCATTGGCAGCCCGTCGCAGCGGTGGGCCAGGTCGAAATGCGCGTTGTTTTGCGCCTTTGCCTTGATCTATCACAGTTTGGCGCTTCGACCGCAAAAATCGCCAGGTTAGCGGTCCAGTCGCCGGACCAGGTTTTGCAGCCAAGGCCTAAGCTTCAAAAACAGTCGATAAGCGCGTTCCAGCAACCAAAGCACCGGCGGTATGCGCGCCAACTGCCCCAATAGGCTCAAGGTCGGCAAGGCGCGCCACATGGCCCCAAACGCGGCAGCACCCGACAAGATTGGCCCGTCCGCTTCTTGCGCATGAAACCGCGCCAACAGGGTTTGGCGATCAAGCGAGCAGACACTGGCCTCATTGCCAATATCGACAAAGACAATCGCGCCGCCGCGATCAAGCCGCCGCATCAGGGCGATTTCGCGAAGGCAAAGCGGACAGGTGCCGTCATACCAGACAGTCAGGCGAGCAGTGGTCATCCGCTATAAATAGGCCAGTTTGTGATTGCGCAAAGGCCTTGGCGCACACTTGACGTTGCTATCTTGCGGGCGGGGCCCAAGGGCTTGTAGTCATGCGGCCAGACTTGGCCTAACCTTTGCGACAGAGCCGCTCAAGCGGCCGTGCAGGATCGGGCAGGGACAATGGTTTATATCCAGATTGGCGGTGGTGTGTGAGCCAAGACCTGCCGCCACGGCCAAGGGTTGGCCTGTCTACCAAGCTGTTTTACGGCCTTGGCTCTGTTGCCTATGGGGTCAAGGACAATGGGTTTAGCGCCTTCTTGCTCTTATTCTATAATCAGGTTCTGGGCCTGCCCGCGCCCTGGGTTGGGGCAGCGATTGGCATAGCCTTGGTGGTTGATTCTGTGCTTGACCCGATCGTGGGTCAGATTTCCGATAGTTGGCGCTCGCGCTGGGGTCGGCGTCATCCGTTTATGTATTTGGCCGCCGTGCCCGCCGCCTTGGCGTTTTACTGCCTGTGGCGTCCACCGACCGGCCTGTCGCATGGTCAATTGTTTGCCTATTTGCTGGTTACCGCCGTCGTGGTGCGCAGCCTGATCACGCTTTATGAAATTCCCTCCACAGCACTCGGTCCTGAACTCAGCGAAAACTACGACCAGCGCACGGCCTTGTTTGGGTTTCGCTTCTTTTTCGGCTGGTGGGGCGGTCTGACCATGACGGTGCTGGCACTGGGATTCTTGCTGCGCCCTGATGCTACTCACACCGTCGGCCAACTCAATCCAGCCGGTTATGCCGCCTATGGCGCCGTCTCAGCCGCGATCATGATCGGGGCTATACTGATCTCGGCGGCGGGAACGCACAAATTCATCCCGCATCTGAAACAGCCCGTTGCCGCATCGCGGTTTGATCTAAAGGTCTGGCTGGCTGCGGTGCGAGTGATACTCGCCAATCGCTCGTTTCGCGCCATTATGGCATCAGCCTTGTTCAGTTCCATGGCCGCCGGGCTTGGATTGGCGCTGAATTCCTATTTCGTGACCTATTTTTGGCAGCTTAGCAGTGCCAGCTATGCGGTCCTGCTGGGGGCGGCATACATAGCGGCTCTTTTTGCCCTCTTGATCAGTCCGGTGCTGTCCAAGCGGTTTGGCAAGAAGCCGGTGACGATTGGGCTCTATACGCTCAGCGCCCTGATCCTGCCGCTGCCGTTCTTGCTGCGGCTTTTGGGCTGGTTTCCGGTCAATGGGTCTGGCCTGCTGGTGCCGATCTTGTTTGCCAATTCGGCCCTGGCCTTAAGCCTTACGATTACGGGCAATATTATGGGCACATCCATGATTGCCGACATTGCCGAGGATATAGAGGTCAAGACCGGCAACCGTTCCGAGGGCCTATTGTTTTCCGCCGCCAGCGTGATCAATAAGGCCGTGACCGGGATTGGTATATTTGCCTCTGGGGTGATTTTGAGCCTGGTGCACTTTCCGGAAGGTGCAAGGCCAGGCCAGGTGCCGCAGGGCATTTTGAACCATCTGGTCCTGACCTATGTGGTGGTGGCGGCGCTTATTCATGGTGCGGCACTCTTGTGCTTGCGTGGCTATGAGCTCAGCCGCAAACGCCATGAGGATAATCTGGCCGAATTGGCCAGACGCGAGGCTTAAGACGACGGTTATGGATTTCTGAGCTCGTGAAATATCCGGGGGCCATGCTTAAGGGGTCCAAGACGAACAGGCCAATCTTGTATAGACTGAGGGTAAGATTCTCAGACCAAGGTGTCGCCATGTCCGTCAAGGCCCTGATCCCCAACCTTTTGACCGTTTTGCGGCTGGTCTTGACCCTGATCATGTTTGCCGGCTTTGTCGCCTTTGCCTGGATTCAGGATCACGGCGTCATGGTGCCGACGCCTGCAGTGTTTGCGCTTCTGCGAGTGATCTTGATCTGTTTTGTCGTCGCGGCCATCACCGATTATCTGGACGGCTGGTTGGCGCGGCGTTGGCGGGTCGAGAGTCTGTTTGGTGCCATTGCCGATCCGATTGCCGACAAGATCCTGGTCTGCGGCGCAGCACTGGGTCTGATTGCCGCCCATGTCCAGCCTTCGGTGCTCTTGCCCGTTGGCTTGATCCTGTTTCGCGAATTTGCGGTCTCGGCCCTGCGCGAGGTGCTGGCGCCCAGGGGACTGAGCCTGCCCGTCACTTTTTTGGCCAAGGTCAAGACCAGCCTTCAGCTGGTGGCCATGGGCGCGGTCATGGTGGCCTGGTTTGCCCCGGCCTATGGTATTGAGCTCAACCTCGAACAGTTTGAGCGCGTGACGCTTTGGGCCAATGGCCTGGTCTGGCTGGCGGCGCTGGTTACACTCTGGACCGGTATTGAATACGGCCTCGCCGCTTGGCGCGGCTTGAAGGCGAAGGCGGGCCAGCCCTAGCCTGCTATATGCGCGTTCACCAGACCCAGCGGCACAGCGGTTGAGGTCTTGACCGAGCGCACGACAATGCGGCTGACGACATTGGACACCAGGCCCAGCGACAAGAGCCGGTCGCGCAAAAAATCGTCAAAGGCGTGCATGTCGCGGGTAATGACCCGCAGCACATAGTCTTCGCCGCCCGTGACCGTCGCGCATTGCACCACTTCGGGCCATTTGACGACCGCCTGCTCAAAGGATTCCAGATTTTCCTTGGTCGGCAGGGACAGCTTGACCGTGGCATAGACTTCAAAGCCCAGGCCGAGCTTTTCGCGGTCCAGCAAGGTTACGCGGCCCTGAATAATGCCAATCTCTTCAAGGCGCTTGATCCGGCGCCAGCAGGGACTGGAGGACAGGCCGACCTTTTCGGCGATTTCGGCCACAGACAGGCCCGCATCGTGCTGGACCAGATCCAAGATCTTGGCATCAATGGCATCGAGGTCGTCAGACAAGTCTTTCTCCTTGAGCGGCGGATTTGGCGGTATTCTTGCCCATTTCATGCCGCAACAGGGGCCATTGTGGCAAACATTTTCTCAAATTCGGCTCAAAGTTTTTCACCTCAGAGACAATTTTGGCGTTGGGACCCATTTTGAAGCCTTAAACCAAGGCGGAAACAACCTGTGGCGCGGAAACATTCTTGGATAAAATTATTGTTTAATGGCTAATATACCAAAAATTATATTAATTTATATCTATTACCTAGCGAATATTGATCGATATTTCTGCTAAATTCATGTCATCATGCTGTTTGTATCCTTATGTCGATCATCTGGGGTCTGGGCCATGCGTCATTCTCAAATCACGCTTGAGGACAAGTATCAGCAGCTTGAGGGGCGCGCCCTGGTGACGGGGGTTCAGGCCCTGATCCGGGTCTTGCTGGACCAGAACCGGCTTGACCTGAGTGCTGGTCTCAAGACGGGCGGCTATGTCTCCGGCTATCGCGGCTCGCCGCTTGGGGGTCTGGATCAGCAGGCCGGGCGTGCCGCCGCACAATTATCGGCGGCAAATATTGTTTTTCAAGAAGGTCTGAATGAGGATCTGGCGGCGACGGCGGTCTGGGGCTCGCAACAGGTTAATCTGTTTGACGGCGCGCAATATGACGGCGTGTTCGGGCTCTGGTACGGCAAGGCGCCGGGGGTAGATCGCACGGGCGATGTTTTCAAACATGCCAATTTTGCCGGGACCTGGCCAAGGGGCGGGGTGATTGCGGTCGCTGGCGATGATCACGCCTGCAAGTCCTCGACCCTGCCCTCGCAGTCGGAATTTGCATTTCAAGATTTCGAAATGCCGGTGCTGTCCCCCGCCGATGTGCAAGAGGTGCTAGACTATGGCCTGGCCGGGATCGCCATGTCGCGGTTTTCAGGCCTGTGGGTTGGCCTGATCGCCTTGGCCGACACTATGGATTCGGCGGTGACGATTGATGTCTCGCTGGACCGGCACCGGTTTGTGACGCCGAGCGATTTTGTCATGCCGCGCGGCGGGCTTGGTATCCGGATCAAGGACCAGCCAATGGAAAAAGAAAGACGGCTGCGTCAGCACAAGATCCCGGCAGCCCTCGCCTGGGCCAAGGCCAATGGCCTAGACCGCAACGTTTTTCGGGGCAAGACGGCCAAGCTTGGCATAGTCTGTCAGGGTCAGGCCTATAAGGATGTGATCGAGGCCTTGGCGGCCATGGGTCTGAGCCTGGATCAGGCCAGCGCGCTGGGTCTTGCGCTATACAAGGTTGGCATGCCCTGGCCGCTGGAGCCGACGGGTCTGCGCGCCTTTGCCGCTGATCTGGAAACCCTGTTGGTGATAGAGCACAAGCGCGCCTTGATCGAGCCCCAGATTCGCGCGGCGCTGTATGACCTGCCCGAACGCTCGCGCCCACGCATTATTGGCAAGCGCGACGAGAAGGGCGCAGCCCTGCTTTCGGAAATCGGGTCCCTGTCTGTGGCCGAAATCGCGCTGGCCCTGCTTGACCGCCTACCGCCTGGCCCGCATATGGATCAGGCCGCAGCCTATCTGAACCGGGTCTCGGCGGCGGGGGTGGCGGCGGTTAGCTTGGCGGCGGATCAACAGCGCAAGCCGTTTTTCTGTTCCGGCTGTCCGCATAATCGCTCGACCCGCCTGCCGCAGGGCTCACGCGCCCTGGCCGGGATTGGCTGTCACTATATGGCCAGTTTCAGCGATCCCAATACGGACATGCACAGCCAGATGGGCGGCGAGGGCTTAAGCTGGCTGGGCTCGGCCCCCTTTACCGATCAAAAGCATATCTTCGTCAATCTGGGTGACGGGACTTATAATCACTCTGGCACGCTTGCCATTCGCGCCGCCGTCGCAGGCGGTGCCAGCATGACCTATAAGCTGCTCTATAATGATGCAGTCGCCATGACCGGCGGTCAAAAGCCCGAAAGCGGGTTCACCACAGCCCAGATCACCCGCCAACTGGCCGCCGAGGGCGTGGCTCGGAGCGTCATTGTTGCCGATGAGGTCGAACGCTACCGGCAAGTTCGCGATCTGGCCCCGGGCGTTGATGTCTATCCGCGCAGCGAACTGATGAGCGTGCAAGACCAGTTACGTCAGACCCCGGGCGTTACGGTCCTGATCTATGACCAGACCTGCGCCGCCGAAAAGCGCCGCCGCCGCAAACGCGGCCTCATGCCCAAGGCCGCGCGCCAGGCCCTGATCAATCCTCTGGTCTGCGAGGGTTGCGGCGATTGTTCCAAGGCCTCTAACTGTGTCTCGATAGAGCCGCTGGACACCGAATTTGGCCGCAAGCGCAAGATTAACCAGTCGAGCTGCAATCAGGACCTGTCCTGCGTCGATGGGTTTTGCCCGTCCTTTATCACGCTGGAGGGGGCAAGGCTGACCCGCCCGCAGCCGGTTGCAGCCTTGACGGCCGACTCAACGCCCTTGCCCCAAGCCGTGCCGCTTCAAGGCGTACTCAATCTGGTCTTTACAGGCATTGGCGGCACGGGGGTTACGACCGTAGCCTCGATCTTGGCCATGGCAGCGCATATTGATGGGCGATCCGCCTCGGTGGTGGATATGACCGGTCTGGCGCAAAAGGGCGGAGCGGTATTTAGCCATGTGCGACTGGGCCAGACACCCCAGACCGTAGTGGGGGGGCGGGTGGCTCCAGCCTGTGCCCATGTGCTGATCGCGTGTGATCTTCTGACCGCTGCGGGACCAGAAGCCCTGTCGCTCTATGCTAAGGACCGCACCCGCGCCTTTGGCAATCAAGGTCTGGCCCCGACCGCCGATGTGATTTTCGACCGTGATGCCAGGTTTGATGCCGGCATGATGGGGCGCAAGGTTGCGGTGGCCGCTCAGAGCTATCAGGCCTGCCCGGCGGCCAGTCTGGCGGAAAGGCGCCTGGGCGACGGGATTTATGCAAACATGATCATGCTGGGCTTTGCCTGGCAAAACGGGGTGGTTCCGGTCTCCAGCCGCGCGCTTTATCGCGCCATCACGCTGAACGGGGTTGATGCTGCCAATAACCTCCAGGCCTTTGAAATCGGGCGGCAATATGCGGCGGGGCTATTGGTTGATTTGGCCGAGCCCGTGGCCTTGCCAGAAACCGAAGACCTTGATGCCCTGATTGCCCGGCGCGCGCGCGATCTGATCGCCTATCAAGACCTTGCCTATTCAGAACGCTATCTTGCGCAACTGGCCAAGGTCCGTGCGGCCGAGCTGGCCACTGGCCAAGATACAGAATCCTTGAGCCTTACCCGCACGGCGGCGATCAATCTTTACAAATTGATGGCCTATAAGGACGAATACGAGGTCGCGCGGCTTTATAGCGACGGCCGCTTTGCCGCCCAAAAGACGCAGAGTTTCAGCGGTGGCCGGATGAAGATCTGGCTGTCGCCGCCCCTGTTTGCGCCGCGTGGAGCCGACGGTATGCCAACCAAGATCGCCTTGCCGGGCTGGATCGTGACGGCGGTGTTTCCTTTACTGGCAAGGCTTAGGGGCTTGAGGGGTACGGCCTATGATCCGTTTGGCTATACGCATGAGCGCCGTGCGGAACGCGCCTTGGTCGCTGATTACATCAAGGACCTGGACCAGATTGTCGCGGGCCTTGATGCCAAGCGGCTGATCCTTGGCGTTCAGATTGCTGCCATCCCGCAAATGATCCGTGGTTTTGGTCCGATCAAGGCCAAGGCCATGGCCAAGGCCGCCGCCGCGCGCGCCGATCTGTGGCAGGGCTGGCAATAATGCAGGCAGGATCAGGCAAGGCTTGATTGCAGCAACAATATCCCTCAGGTTTGGGCCTTGCGCATCTGGCTAACCACGAGTGATCCCATGGCCCTGATCGACTGGCTAATGCCCCAGATCAGTTTTACCCTAGACGGACCGGGCATTCAGTTGCGACCGGCGCGGCGCAATGACTTTGCGGCCTGGGCGGACCTGCGCGCGCGCTCAGCACACCATTTACAGCCCTTTGAGCCGATCTGGCCCGCCGACGACCTGACCAAGCCTGCCTTTGCCCGGCGTCTTGGCGCCTATGAGCAGGATATGGAGCGGGGCCTTGCTTATCCCTTCTTGATTTTTCGCACGGGGGACCAGGCCCTGGTCGGCGGGATTACGGTGTCACAAATCCGCCGCGGCGTGGCTCAAACCGGCACGCTGGGCTATTGGATTGGCCTGCCATTTGTGCGCCAAGGCCTTGCGAGCCGCGCTGTGGCGACCGTGGCACGGTATGGTTTTGAGCAGTTAAAACTGCACCGGCTGGAGGCGGCCTGCCTGCCAGACAATGCCGCCTCGCAAAAAGTGTTGGAGGGGCAGGGCTTCGAACGTGAGGGATTTGCGCGCAGTTATCTGAAAATTAATGGGATTTGGCGAGATCATGTCCTGTATGGCCGAGTAGCGCCCTAGGCGGTGTGGGTTATGCGCTGTTTTGTCCGGAGTTTGGCCAGAGCCCATGATCCAAGAGCTTGGCAAGGATGCAGATTGGGCACCGGCTGATGCGGTCGCTGCGCTTGTGCATGCACAAAGCGCATTGTGGCGGTGGGATGCGGGACGCGACCGGCTGTCCTTGATCGGGGCTGCGGGGGGCTTGGGCCTTGGTGCGCTCTTGCCAGAATGCTCCGCCGCCGCCGCCCTGGCCATGGTGCTGCCCAAGGATCACGCCCAGATGCGCGCCCTGTTTGAGCCCCAAGCGCCAGGGTCTCAGGTCTGGGCCAGGCTGCACATGCGCGGCGGCGAGGTGTGTATCTGGCGCGGTCAGTGGCTAGAGGCGAATGTGGCGCTTGGCATGGTTATGCCCCCGTTCGAGGCCCAAGCACCAGGCCGCGACCGGCTCACCGGTCTGTTGGACCGTCAAGGCTTTATCCAAGAAATGCGCGAGCGACTGCATTGCCCAAACCCCTATGACCTGGTCGTGGCCGATCTTGATCGATTGAGGCGCTTGAACGAGGCCCTGGGGCATGAGCGGGCGGACCGGGTGCTGGCGACCTTGGGCGCGCGGCTGGCGGCGTCGTTTTGCTCGCAAACCGTGCTGGCGCGGATTGGCGATGACGAATTTGCCGCCCTGATTCCAGCGTCGGATCTAGAGCCAGGCCTGAGGGTCCGAAATGCGCTGGAACAGCCCTTGCGGGTTGCGGGATTTGATATTCACCCCTCGGTCTCGATTGGCGTGGTCCAGCTTGAGGGCGGCGAGGATGCGTTGGCGGCCAATGAATTATTGCGCCGGGCAGAACTGGCCGTGGAATCGGTCAAGGCCAGCGGCGGCGGCGCAATTGCTGTTTATGGCCGCACGCTGGAAAGCGATGGCCTGTCGCGGCTAGCGCTTGAGGCCGACCTGCGTGCCGCCCTCGCACGCCAAGAGATTGTGCCGTATTTTCAGCCGATTATCCATCTGGCCACGGGCAAGCTGTCGGGCTTTGAGGCCTTGGCGCGCTGGCAGCATCCACGGCGCGGTCTGGTCATGCCTGCGGAGTTTCTATCCGTGTGCCGGGATATGGGCCTGCTTGGGAGCTTGGGAACCTATATGCTCAGGGCCTCGGCGCGGCAATTGGCCCAGTGGCGGGGCAAGTATCCAAACGCGGGCAATCTGACCTGTTCGGTAAATCTGTCCACGGGCGAGATTGATCGCCCGGGGCTTGTCGAGGATGTCGGTCAGATCATTCTGGACACGGGTCTGCCGCCCGGAGCGATCAAGCTGGAACTGACCGAAAGCGACATTATGCGCAATCCGCAAAAGGCTGGCATTGTCCTTGGCCAATTGCGTGCCGTGGGCGCGGGCTTGTCCTTGGATGATTTTGGCACCGGATTTTCGTCCCTGTCCTATCTGACGCGGCTGCCATTTGATGTCATCAAGATCGATTGTTATTTCGTCCGGACCATGGAATTCAATGAGGGCTCGGCCAAGATTGTGCGCTCCGTGATCAATCTTGGCAGTGACCTGTCCTTGGAGATCGTGGCTGAGGGCATTGAAAACGCCAATATTGCCGACCAGTTACAGGCGCTGGGCTGTGATTATGGCCAAGGCTTCGGCTATGCCCATGCCCTGCCACCGCGCGAGGCTGAGGCCATTATCAACCGCTCGCAAATGCAGACCGATGAACCCTTGCGGGTCCGCGCCTGACCTAGGTCTGGTCGGTGCTTGGGTCCAGAAGCTTGTGCGCATGGATTATGAAATAGCGCATCAGGGCATTATCGACCGTGGCCTGGGCCTTGGCCTTCCAGGCGATAAAGGCTTGGCCATAGCTTGGATAGGCCCCGACCAACTCGACCTTGTCCAGATCGCGAAAGCTCACCTGCTCCAGATTGACCAATTCTCCGCCAATTACCAGGTGCAGCAATTGTTTATCAGGCATTTCAGATTCCATAGGCTGGTGAGTCGAGGGGACGAGCGTCGCATCCATGTTTAAACAGAGTATTACGCTAGGGAAACTAAACTGTGTGATTAAGCTCAATGGCCTGGGTTCGGGCTAGGATCAAGGTGTGTAGGGCAGGGGTCGCGCAGATCATGCTGGTCTGTAAGGGGCTAGGACGATTATAGACAAATTGCGCGCCCTTATGGTCTGTGGTCATGGCGCCGGCCTCGGCGGCAATCAGGTCGCCAGCGGCCAGGTCCCAGTCGTTTTTGGCCGATAGGGCAAGGGCTGCGTCAAAGGCACCGGCTGCAACCAGGGCCATGCGATAGGCAATCGAATTGCGGGTGGCAAAACGCATGACGGGCCAGGGCTGACGCCAGGCCGGATGAGCAAACATCTTGGCATCGCCGAGCATGGCACTGTCTTGCAAGACCGTGGTTTGGCTTGGCATGATCAGATTGCCATTCAGCCGCGCCCCGCCACCGCGCACGGCGCTATAGGTCTCGTCCACGGCGGGGGCATGGACAATGCCACTGATCGGTCGGCCAGCCTCAACCACGGCAATGGCGATACTGAACCAGGGCAGGCCCTTGATATAGGCCGCTGTGCCGTCAATCGGATCGACGACAAACAAGCGCTTCTTGCCAAGCCTTGCCGGGTCATCGGCGGTTTCTTCGGATAGCCAGCCATAGTCGGGTCTGGCCGCCAACAGACGCTCTTTCAGCAAGCTATCAACGGCAAGGTCGGCATTGGTCACGGGCGAGCCGCCGGACTTGGACCAGGTCTTTAGCCCGGCCTTGCGCAGGTCCATGGCCATGGCCCCAGCCTCGATCGCCGCCTGACGGATCAGCCCCAGATCATCGCTCATAGGCCCGCAATGGCCATGGCATCAATCAGGATAGAGGGGGCATTGGCCGCGCCGCGAATTTCTAAATCCGAGCCGGGTACCAGCCGGGCATAGAGCTCGATCAGATTGCCTGCGACCGTGATTTCTGTCACCGGATAGGCGGCCTGGCCATCCTCAAACCAGACCCCAGATACCCCAATCGACCAGTCGCCCGTATTGGGATTGAGCGACGGGCCGAACATGGAGGTGACCAGCAGGCCTGCCTTGGCATCCTGCATCAGACCGTCCAGATCGCGCGTGCCCGGATGAACGGTCAGATTATTGGTCGATACCCCGGGCGCACCGGCCATGGCGCGCGAGGCGTGGCCCGTGCTGGTCATGCCCAATTGCCGCGCGGAAGCGGTGTTCAAAAGCCAGGTGTTCAAGACCCCGTCACTGACCAGATCCATGGTCTGGCCCGCCACCCCCTCGTCGTCAAACGGACTGGAGCCTAGGCCGCGCAGGCGAAAAGGATCGTCACTGATGCGTATACCGGGGGCAAAGACCTTCTGACCCAGCTTGTCCTTCAAAAACGAGACCCCGCGCGCGACAGACGGCCCAGATATGGCCCCGATCAGGGGACCAAACAGCGAAATGGCCAGACGGTTTTCAAAAATCACGGGCGCGGTGGTCGAGGCAATCTTGCGTGCGCCAAGCCTAGCCACGGCCCGGCGTCCGGCGTCAAAGCCCACTTCCGAGGCCTCAGGCAGGTCTGACTGCCAACGTGTGGATCGCCCCTCGCCGCCGCGCTCCATCTGCGCGCCTTCGCCCGCAATGACCGAGGCCGAGATCGAAAAGCCAGATGACTTATGCTGACCATAAAAGCCCGCACTGGTCATGAATTGCCACTGGGTGCTCGACCAGGCCGCAGAGCCACCATCGGAATTGGTCACGCCTTGGGTCGATAGGGCTGAGGCCTCCGCCGTCCGGGCCAGGGTTTCTAGCGATTCCGGACTAGGCTCGGTCGGGTCATAAAGATCCAGATCGCGGTGCGGAGCCTTGGCCAAAAGCGCTGGATCAGCCAGGCTGGCATAGGGATCTTCCGGTGCCAAACGCGCCATGGCCACGGCCCGCTCAACCAGCTTGGTTCGCGCCGCCTTGGAGATGTCCGAGCCGGAGACCACGGCCTGGCGCTTGCCGACAAAGACGCGCAGGCCCAGATCGCGCGCCTCTTCACGCTCGACCTCTTCGAGGGCATTCATGCGCACACCAATCGAGAGGGACTGGCGATGGGCCAAGACCGCGTCGGCTGCATCGGCCCCGGCCTTGGTGGCGGCGGTGATCAGATCATGTAAAAGGGAGTCATCCATGGGCTCTTATCGCTCATGGGCCGGGGTCACGGCAAGACCAAGCCTTGGTGACCCTCTAAATTCAGAGCCTTGCTAGGAAATCGCGTCGAACAATAAGACCGTAATGGCAAAAATGAAGGCTACCCAGGTCAGCAAGGTTCCGCCCGAGCGGCCAAGCGATGTGCCCGTGGTCTGGCTAATACCCACCGCATGGCCAACCCGCCCGGTCAGGAATAAGAGGCCATAGAGGTGCACAGCCAAGGGCGGCGCGCCCGAGACCGCTAACATGATCAAGGCCCCTAGTCCGGCTCCCGCATATTCGGTGGCATTACCAAAGGCGCGAATGGCCCGCACCAGTTCGGGCACGCCGTCGTCACCGATCAGCACCTTGTGCAGGCTACGCTGGCGCACCACCAAGAGCGACAGCACCAGGATCAGGATCAGGAACAGGGCGGTCCAGAGGGCCGCTGCGCGGGCGGAAGGGGAAACAATGTCCAAGGCCAACTCCCTTTATGCTCAAGCCCGCATTAAAAACCAAATCTAGCCGATGCAGCAAGACCTAGCAGCCCCATTATGGGTTTACTTCCAGATCGGCTTGCCAGAGCCGGGCAGGCCAAGGCTTGCCCATTTGTCACTAACCGCATCGATCACAGATTGGTCCATGCGAATCTCTTGGCCCCATTCGCGCTTGGTTTCAGGCGGCCATTTGTCGGTCGCATCAAGCCCGATCTTGGAGCCGAGTCCCGATTCCGGTGAGGCGAAATCCAGATAATCAATCGGGGTGTTTTCCAAGACCGTAATGTCCCTGGCCGGGTCCATCTTGGTCGAGATCGCCCACATCACGTCCTTCCAGTCGCGGGTATTGATGTCGGCATCGACGACAATCACCCATTTGGTGTACATGAACTGGCGAAGATACGACCAGACGCCCAGCATGACCCGCTTGGCATGGCCCGGATAGGCCTTCTTGATCGAGACCACGGCAATCCTGTAGCTACAGCCCTCGGGCGGCAGCCAAAAATCGACGATTTCGGGAAATTGCTGGCGCAGCAGCGGGATAAAGACCTCGTTGAGCGCCTCGCCAAGGACGCTCGGCTCGTCCGGTGGCCTGCCGGTGAAGGTGGTCAGATAGATCGGCTTGCGCCGCATGGTGATGGCGCTGATCTGAAAGATCGGGAAGGGCTCAACCGAATTATAATAGCCCGTATGGTCGCCATACGGGCCCTCATCGGCATATTCGTCCAAGAGCACATGACCCTCCAGCACGATCTCGGCCTCGGCGGGAACCATGAGGGGCACGGTCTTGGCGGCGACCAGTTCGGCCTTGGCCCCGCGCAAGAGGCCAGCGAACTGGTATTCGGACAAGGTGTCGGGCACGGGCGTGACCGCGGCTAGGATGGTGCCCGGATCAGCACCCAGCACCGCGCAGGCGGGCAGGGGCTCGCGCTTGCCAGACTCTTTCCAACGGCGATGGTGCTGCGCGCCGCCGCGATGGGCCAGCCAGCGCATGATCGCCCGGTCCTTGCCAATCACCTGCATCCGGTAAATGCCAAGATTGAAATCGTCTTCGCGGTCCTTGCCCGGACCCTTGGTCACGATCAAGGGCCAGGTGATCAGGGGCGCAGGCTCGCCGGGCCAGCAGGTCTGGATCGGCAATTTGGCCAGGTCGATCTGATCGCCGGTGAGGACGATTTCCTGAACCGGGGCTTTTTTGACAATCTTTGGCCGCATGGACATGACGGTGCGCGCCAGAGGCAAGAGTTCTAGGGCATCGCTAAAGCCCTTGGGCGGCACGGGCTGGCGCAAAAAGGCCAGAATTTCACCGACCTCGCGCAATTCCCCGGCTGTGGTTCGAGATTCTCCGCCAAGCGTCACCCCCATGGCCACGCGCTTGACCGTGCCAAACAGATTGACCAGGCAGGGCATGTCCGAGGGCTGACCATCGGCCATGGTCACATTTTCAAACAGGACGGCGGGCCCGCCCTCGGCCAAGAGCCGCGTCTGGATCTCGGTCATTTCCAGCACGGTCGAGACCGGCTCGGTCACGCGCACCAGCTCGCCTGCAGCTTCCAGCTTGGCGATGAAATCCCTTAGACTGCGATAGGCCATATGCTCTTTCCTGCTCTGGGTGGTAAACTAGGGCGATGAGGCTGCAAAGTCACGCCCCGCAAGGCACGGCCAGCAAGGTTCCGGTTTCGTTTAGGGCGCGGGCCGGGTAATCAAGAACCGTGACTGAGTCCGTAAACCTTTCCGCGCTTCCACCGGCCCTTGTCGTGCATCCGGGCCGCCGCGCCGCCATGGCTGATGCGGGCGGGGTAGGGGCCATTGGTCCGGCACCGGCCAAGACCCTGTTCGAGCGCGGCCCCGTGCTGGTGGTCCATGCCAGCCTAACCGCCCGCCGCCTTGGCTTGAACCCGCCGCCGCGGGGACCGAGCTATTTTGATGTGCTGGAGCTTTATGCCTTTGTCCGGCCCGCCAGGTTTTGCGCGCCCTCGGCGGCGGGCCTGGCCCTGGCGCTTGGACAGGCTGAGCCGCGCAGCCTTGATGATCAGGCCCTAGCCCTGCGCGATGGCGCAGCCAGCCTGCTGGCCGAACTGGCGGGCGGGCCTTGGCCAAGCCGTGAGGATGCCTTGGGCCTGGCCGAGACCCTGGGCCGTGCCGGTTGGGCCTGGGCGGCGCTGGTGATTGCCGCAATCCGGTCGGGTCCCGTGCGCGATGGCTCGCGCCCTGGCGGTATGGATGTCTGGTCGCGCATCCCCGAATGGGAGGACCAGGCCCCGCCGGGCGAATCGGGCAATCAGCCCGTTAGCCCGGAGGCCGCGCGTACGCGCCTGGCCGAACTCTTGGCAAGGTCTGGTCTGGATGAGGCGAGGCCCTCACAAGCCGATTATGCCGCAGAAGCGGCCTTTGCCTTTCAGCCACGAGAGCGCGAGGGCGAGCCGCGCATGATGCTGGCCGAGGCTGGAACCGGGGTTGGCAAGACGCTTGCCTATCTGGCCCCTGCCTCGCTCTGGGCCCAGGCCAATGGTCCGGCGGTCTGGGTCTCGACCTATACCCGCGCCCTGCAACGCCAGATCGCGCGCGAAAGCGTGGCCCTATTTCCCGATCTCGCCGAGCGGACGCGCAAGGTGGTGGTGCGCAAGGGCCGCGAAAACTATCTGTGCCTTTTGAACTATCAAGATGCGGTCCAGGCGGCGCAATTGGGCAATGGTGACCTGATTGGCCTGGCCCTGACCGCGCGCTGGATAAGGGCGAGCCGCGACGGCGATATGACCGGCGGCGATTTTCCAGCCTGGCTGCCGGGCCTGTTTGGCGTCGCGCCCCTAGCCCAGGCCAGCGCCGCCAATCTGGTCGATCGGCGCGGTGAATGTGTCCATGCGGGCTGTGCCCATTACCGGGTGTGTTTTATCGAAAAGGCGGTGCGGGCCTCTAAGCGCGCCGATCTGGTGATTGCCAATCATGCCCTGGTCCTGACCCAGGCCGCATTTGATGGCGCAAGATCGGCGAGGGGGCAAAAGGCCGATCATGAGACCACCTCGCTCAAGCGCATTGTGTTTGACGAGGGCCACCACCTGTTTGATGCCGCTGACAGCGCATTTTCAGCGGCCCTGTCGGGCGCAGAGGCAGCCGATATGCGCCGATGGATCCGCGGGCCTGAGGGGCGCAAGCGGCGCGGGCGCGGGCTGGAACAAAGGCTGGGCGATCTGGTTGGCGAGCGCGAAAGCGCGGCCAGGGCCTTGACCGATGCGGTGCGGGCCGCCGAGGCCTTGCCCGGCGAGGGCTGGTCGGGGCGGGTTGCGCCTGCGCCCGATTATGACGGCCGCGATCAGGCCGCCAATCCCGATGGTCCAATCGAGACCCTGATTGCCCGGATGCTGGACCAGCTTCGGGCCCGCGCAGCGCCATCGGATCTGGGCCAAGAATGCGCCGCCCGGCCAACCCTAGACAGTGTGCGCGAGGCTGCAGCCCTTGCCGCCAAGGCCTTGGCCGCGATCGAAGCGCCCTTGCTGGCCTTTGCCCGGCATTTGGAGGACCTGCTCGATAGCGCCGCCGAGGACCTGCCGACGGGTGACCGGGCCAGGATTGAGGGGGCCTTGCGCGGCATAGACCGCCGCGCGCGCATGGCCTTGCCCGCTTGGCGCTCCATGCTTCAGGCCCTGGTCGATCAAAGCGAGGATGATCCCAATTTTGTCGACTGGTTTGAGGCTACCTATCTTTATGGCCGGGTGGTGGATGCCGCCTATCGCAGGCACTGGGTGGATCCGACCGAGCCCCTAATGGCGGCGGTCCTTGCGCCTGCGCATGGCATATTGGTCACCAGCGCCACCTTGTCTGATCAAGCCCTGTCCGATCCGTTTGCGCTTGCAGAGATGCGCACTGGCGCGGCGCGTATGCCCGAACGCCCCAAGACCTTGAAGCTGGCCTCGCCATTTGACTATGCCAATCAGGCTAGGGCCTTTGTCATTACCGACATCACCAAGGATGATCCGCGCCAGATCGCAGCGGCCATGCGCGAATTATTTCTGGCATCTGGCGGCGGCGGGGTTGGCCTGTTTACCGCCATTCGCCGGCTAAAAGCTGTGCATGAGCGTATTGCCGCCCCGCTAGCAGACAAGGGCCTGGCCCTCTATGCCCAGCATGTTGATGCGCTGGAGGTTGGGGCCCTGGTGGATATTTTCCGGGCCGAGGAGGATTCTTGTCTTTTGGGGACGGATGCGGTGCGCGACGGGGTTGATGTGCCGGGGCGGTCTTTGCGCCTCTTGGCTTTTGACCGGGTGCCCTGGCCACGGCCAGACATGTTGCATAAGGCCAGGCGCGAGCGGTTTGGCGCGCGGGCCTATGACGATTCTGTGGCCCGGGCGCGCATTGCGCAGGCCTTTGGCCGGCTGATCCGCCGGGCCGATGATAAGGGTGTGTTTGTCATGCTTGATGCCGCCGCCCCGACGCGCCTGTTTTCCAGCCTGCCCGAGGGCGTTGAAATCCAGCGCCTGGGCCTGGTCGATGCGCTTGAGGCCATAGCGATGTTTTTGGGCACCAAATCGCCCGCCACGGACACGCAAGGTTAAGACCAATGGCCGCCCACGATCCGACAGATACTTGCCTAGAGGTCATAGACTGGATGCGTGCCGGGGCAGGCGGCGCCCTTGTGGTGGACAAGGTGATCGAGACCCATTGCGCGGTGGTTGTGCTGGCGGGTGATCGGGCCTTCAAGCTGAAAAAGCCGGTTGATCTGGGCTATCTGGATTTTTCGAGCTTTGAAAAGCGGCAATGGGCGCTGGAGCGGGAGCTGGCCTTTAACCAGCCGGTTGCGCCCAGTGTTTACCGCGCGCTGCACACGATCAATCGCGCGGACGATGGTCGTTTGAGCCTAGGCGGCGCTGGCCGCGTTATCGAATGGGCGCTGGAAATGCGCCGGTTTGACGAGGTAGCGGTCCTGTCCAATCAGCCGCAGTGGGTGCAGGGCGATCTGGCCGAGGGGCTTGGAAGGATGGTGGCTGGGTTTCATGCGCGCGCTGATCTGCGCCCGCAAGGCGGCGGGACTGGGGGGCTTGGCTATACCATCACCTCTAATGCCCTGTTGTTGCGCGGCCTTGGCGATGTTTTAGGCGTGATGGATGTCGAGGCCTTGATCGCCGCCACCGACACTGAATTTGCAGCTAGGGCGGCCTTACTAAATCAGCGCCAGAGCCTTGGCCTCGCGCGGCGCTGTCATGGCGACCTGCATCTGGGGAACCTTTTTATCGAAAATGGCCAGCCGGTCTTGTTCGACTGTATCGAGTTTAATGACCAGCTCAGCGATTCAGACATTCAATATGATCTGGCCTTCTTGCTGATGGACCTGATGTTTCGCGGCAATCGCGGTGGTGCGGTGCGGGTCTTGAGCGGTTATCTGGATCAGGCGGCGCGCGATTTTGGCGATGCGGTTTTTGAGGGGCTGGCCTGTCTGCCCCTGATGCTGGCGGTTAGGGCCGGGGTGCGGGCCCATGTCAGTGCCCAGATGGGGCAGGCTGACTTGGCAAAAGCCTATGTTCTGGCAGGCCTGGAGCACCTTAAACCCAAGCCTCTGAGCCTTTTGGCCGTCGGGGGTCTGTCGGGATCGGGCAAGTCCTTTACCGCCCGCAAGCTAGCCCCTTTGCATGGGGCCGTGATCTTACGGTCCGATGAGATTCGCAAACGGCTCTGGGGCTGTGGGCCGCGCCAAGCCTTGCCGAGTGAGGCCTATGGTGCCGATCAGAGCCAGCGCGTCTATGGCCAGATGCTGCATGAAGCGGCCTTGATGCTGAAGGCCGGGCAGTCGGTCGTGCTTGATGCCGTATTTATGCGGCCCGACGAGCGTGATGCGGCCAGGGCGCTGGCAGCCAATTGCGGCGCGGCGTTTGAAGGCCTCTGGCTGGAGGCCCCCGTCAGCCTGTTGCAGACCAGGATTGCGGCGCGAAAGGACGATGCCTCGGACGCGGATGTCGCCGTTCTAGACCAGCAGTTGGCGCAAGATACGGGGCCGATGGATTGGCTGCGCGCACCGTCAGATCAAGTTTTTTAAAATTGTAATGACCGGACATTTGCCAAGCGGCGCGCGGCCCAATAATATCCACTTAGAAAACTTAATTTAGGGGAAATGACCATGCTTGGTTTGATGCAGAACTGGCCCTTGACCGTCGATAAGCTGTTGGACCATGCCAAGCAATGGCACCCCAACCGCGAGATCGTCTCGCGCTCGGTCGAGGGGCCGATTGTCCGCACCAACTATGCTCAAATTCATGACCGGTCCAAGCGCATGTCCAATGCGCTCCTTGGCATGGGGATCAAGACCGGTGACCGGGTGGCGACCCTGGCCTGGAATTCGGCCCGTCATATCGAGGTTTGGTATGGCATTATGGGCATTGGCGCTGTGTGCCACACGCTCAATCCGCGCCTGTTTCCCGAGCAACTGGTCTATATTATCAACCATGCCGAAGACCGGGTGATCTTTACCGACCTGACCTTCTTGCCAATCCTCGAAGGCATTATTGGCCAGTGCCCGACGGTTGAGCGCATTGTGGTCATGACCGACCAAGACCACATGCCCAAGACCAATTTGACGATCAAGGGCGTGGCCCCCGTGGCGCTGGAAACCCTGATCGAGCAAAACAGTCCAGACATTGCCTGGGGCGGGTTTGATGAAAACACGGCCGCTGGCCTTTGCTATACCTCGGGCACGACCGGCAATCCCAAGGGCGTGCTCTATTCGCACCGCTCCAACTATCTGCACACCCTGTTTGCGCTACAGGCCGATGTCATGGCCTTGTCGTCCAAGGATGTGATCTTGCCGGTGGTGCCCATGTTCCATGCCAATGCCTGGGGCATAGCCTTTTCCGCGCCCGCCGTTGGCGCCAAGGTGGTCATGCCAGGGGCCAAGATGGACGGGGCCTCGATCTATGAATTGCTGGAAACCGAAGGCGTCACCTTCTCGGCGGCGGTCCCGACCGTCTGGCAGATGCTGCTGCAGCACCTGCAAGCGACCAATAGCAAGCTGTCCACCCTCAAGCGCGTGGTGATCGGCGGCTCGGCGGTACCAGAGGCGATTGTGCGCGCCTTTGGCGATGATTATGGCGTCGATGTCACCCATGCCTGGGGCATGACCGAGACCTCGCCCCTGGGCACCATGTCGACCCCGACCCCGGAAATCGCGGCCATGGGCCGTGAGGAACAGATTGCTTACAAGCTGAAACAGGGTCGCCCCTGCTGCGGGGTTGAGTTGAAACTGACCAATGATGAGGGCGCGCGCCTGCCGCATGATGGCAAGACCTTTGGCCGCCTCAAGATCAAGGGTGCCATTATTGCCAGTGACTATTTCAAGCATGAAGGCGGTCAGATTCTCGATGAAGAGGGCTTTTTCGATACGGGCGATGTCTCGACTATTGATCAACACGGCTTTATGCAGATTACCGACCGGGCCAAGGATGTGATCAAGTCGGGCGGCGAATGGATTTCCTCGATCGATATTGAAAATATTGCCGTGGGCCACCCCAAGGCCGCGCTGGCCGCCGTGATCGGTATTGCCCATCCCAAATGGGACGAGCGGCCCCTTTTGCTGGTCAAGCTCAAGGAGGGGGAGGCTGGATCGCGCGACGAGTTCCTCAGCTTCCTGGAGGGCAAGATCGCCAAATGGTGGACGCCCGATGATGTGGTGTTTGTCGATGACATTCCTCTGGGTGCAACGGGTAAGATCGACAAAAAGGTCCTGCGCCTACAGTTTGAGACCTATAAGCTGCCAACGGCTTGATCGCGGGCCAATTGGCGTTAGGGTCCTAGCAAGGCATATTCAGGAGAACCGGACCCATGAAACCAAGTCTTAAGGCCACCCAGACCTATCTGAGCGTGGCACTGGCGGTCGCCGTCTTGCCGGTTGCCTCAATCTTGATCGGGGCGGTGGCAACCAAGACCGGCCTATTGGACTGGAAGCTTGGATTTGGGCTCCTGACCTTTAGGGGCCCGCCCCTATTGGCCATGTTGGGCCTCGCCACGGGCCTGGTGGGCCTGGTTCTGGCCCTGATTGTTGATGCCAAGGGGCTTTGGTTCAAGGGCGTCTTGCCGCTGGTTATCACCTTGGCAGTCATGGGCGGTTTTGCCGGTCTGATGGCCAAGGCCAAAAGCGTGCCCATGATCCATGATGTGGCCACCGACTGGACCACGCCCTTGACCTTCTCGCCAGCCGTCATGACGGCGCGGGGCGCTGAATCCAATCCTGTTGAGTCCGATCCGCGCGGTCCGGGCAAGGATGGCGCGCCGGGCGAGCGGGTGGCTGATCTCAATGCCAAGACCTGCCCAGAGGCCAAGCCCATCGTCTTGACCAGCGATGCGTCCGACGCATTTAACAAGGTCAAGGCGGCCCTAACCGGCGCGGGCTTGACCATTGTTGCCGAGGCCCCGGCTCAGGGGCGGATCGAGGCTGTGGCCACCAGCACTCTTTATGGTTTTAAGGATGATGTGGTGGCTCGGATTGTCCCGTCCGAGGGCACGACCCGCATTGATCTGCGCTCGGTCAGCCGGGTTGGCTTGTCCGATCTTGGGGCTAATTGTAAGCGCATCACCACTATTCGTGCGGCCTTGGTTAAATAGCCCGGCCCTAACCCGGTAGCCGCAAAACCGAATCCAGCGCCACAGGGCCGTCGCAGACGAGGCGGCCCTGAGCGGCCATATGGATCACATGCGCCTGGATTGAGCGGGCGGCAACGGGGTGCAGGCGCGAATCGACGGCGGCATAAATGATCGGCACCATGGCCAATATGCTGGCGGGGCCTGAGGCCAACTGCGCCAGAATCTGGTCCTCACGCGCGCGGCGGTGGTCGCTATAGGCCTCGATGAAGGGCGCAACCTCGGTAATGGCTGGGCCGTGGGTTGGCCAAAGCGTGGCAAAATTGCGGGCCTGAATCGCTTCGAGGCTGGCAAAATACGCGCCCATATCGCCGTCGGGCGGCGTGATCACCGTGGTTGACCAGCCCATGATGTGATCGCCGGAAAACAGGGTGTTTTCTTCGGCCAGCGCATAGCAGACATGGTTTGAGGTGTGGCCCGGCGTGTGAATAGCCTCAAACGTCCAGCACGGGCCCTTGATGATCTCGCCGCCCATTAAGGCCACATCGGGCTGAAAGCCCTCATCATCGCCAGCTTCCGTGACCACATCACTGTCCTGGACCGTGGCAGCAATCGGCTTGGAATAGATTTTTGCGCCCGTCCTTGCGGCCAGCGGCCGGGCAAGCGGTGAATGGTCCAGATGATTGTGCGTGATCAGAATATGGCTGACTGTTTCGCCCTCAAGGGCGGCGAGTATGGCCTCTAGATGGTCATCCAAGTCTGGACCGGGATCAATCACCGCCACCTGACCCTTGCCAATGATATAGGTGCCGGTGCCGGTAAAGGTGAAGGGGCCAGGATTATTGGCAATCACCCGCCGGATCAGAGGCGAGACCTGATCGACCTTGCCGTACTCAAATTGAATGTCGCGCACAAAGGGGATCATGAGGGCTAGCGCCTCAGCACGCTGGACAGGTCATAGCCTGCGCCCGCCCCAAGCCCGATCAGTTCGGCGGGCGAGCGTTCGCCGCTCAAGGCCTGACCAATCGACCAGGTGACAATTGAGCGTGTACCAGAGCGGCAAAAGCCCAGGACCGGGCCATCGGTCTGGTCAATTGCCTGGCGCACCTGTTCGACCTGGTCGGGAGTCGGGCCACCGACCACGGGAATATGCACATAGCCAAGACCGGCGGCCTCTGCTGCGGCCTGCATCTGGGCGCTGGAGGGCTGGCTGGGGTCCTCGCCATCGGGACGATTATTGATCAACAGCACAAAGCCTTGCTCTGCGGCGCTGGCCACATCTGCCAGCGTGATTTGCGGCGAAACTGAAAAGCTGTCGGTTACCTTGAGAAACTGCGTCATATTGTTTTTGCTCCCGTCACAAATAGGTGGCTCAGATTATTGACAAGACGCAAGGCTAATGGAACCTTAAGCGATGATTTCGGCCTGAATTCAGGCCTTTATGGGCCAGTTTATGATCCGATTCTTGTTTCGCCGTCTTTTGGTTGCGGTTCCGACCCTGTTTTTGGTCATTACCGCCGCCTTTTTCATGATGCGCGCCGCGCCTGGCAATCCGTTTGACACCGACCGCAAGCTTCCGGCCCAGGTGGAACGCAATATCATGGCCAAGTATGGCATGGACCGGCCCTTGGGCGAGCAATATCTGACCTATCTGGGCAATGTTTTGCAAGGCGATCTGGGGCCTTCATTAAAGTATCAGGACAAGTCGGTGCTGGACCTGATCAAGGAAGGCCTGCCCACCAGCGCCGTGATCGGGTTATCGGCCCTGACCCTGGCCTGTTTGATCGGGGTCTTGCTGGGCGTCATGGCGGCGCTGAGACAAAACAAGCTGATCGATAATCTGACCATGACGGTGGCGGTCTTGGGGGTGTGTATCCCGACCTTTGTTACAGCGCCGCTCTTGGTGCTTGTGTTCGCTGCCAAGCTTGGCTGGTTGCCGACGGCGGGCCTGAACGGGGTGCGCAGCCTGATCTTGCCGGTGACCGTGCTGGCCCTGCCGCAGATTGCCATTATTTCGCGCCTGACCCGGGCCGGTATGATTGAAGTCCTGCGCTCCAACTATGTACGCACCGCAAGAGCCAGGGGCCTGCCGGAGCATAGGATCGTGTTTGGCCATGCCTTGCGCGCCGCCGTCCTGCCCTTGGTCAGTTATCTGGGTCCGGCCTGCGCGGGCCTCTTGACCGGCTCGCTGGTGATCGAAAAGATTTTCAGCCTGCCGGGTCTTGGCAAGAGCTTTGTCATCGGTGCTCTGCAGCGTGACTATACGGTGGTGATGGGGGTGGTGATTGTCTATGCCGGCCTGATCTTACTGCTGAATCTGTTGGCAGACATAATCTATGCCTTGCTGGATCCTAGGGTGAAACTGTCATGAACGCCTTAGCTGCAAGCCCCGCCGCGCCCGTTATTTCTGGTCGCAGCCTATGGGACGATGCCCTGCGCCGACTTCTGGCCAATCGGGCCGCTGTGATCAGCGCCGTCTTGCTGGCCTGTCTGGTTGTGCTGGCCCTGATCGGGCCGATGCTGACGCCCTTTGCCTATGACCAGATCAATAAGAATGATGTCTGGGCTCCGCCCTTGACGGCGGGCCATCTGCTGGGCACGGACTCGCTTGGCCGCGATCTTTTAGCCCGATTATTGGTTGGCCTTAGGGTGTCGCTGGCGATTGGGATTGTCGCTACGGCTGTGTCACTGGTGATCGGCGTGATCTGGGGCGCAACGGCAGGCTATCTGGGCGGCCGGATTGACGAGATCATGATGCGGCTGGTCGATGTGCTCTATTCTCTGCCCTTTATCTTTTTTGTTATCCTGTTGATGGTCACGTTTGGCCGTAATGTGATCTTGATCTTTCTAGCGATTGGCGCGGTCGAATGGCTGACCATGTCGCGGATTGTCCGTGGCCAGACCTTGTCGCTCAAGTCGCGCGAATTTGTCGAGGCGGCGCGCACAATAGGCCTGTCCGATGCCGCCATTATTACCCGCCATATTGTGCCCAACCTTTTGGGCCCGGTTGTGGTCTATGTCACCTTGACCATCCCCGCCGTGATCCTGGCCGAGAGTTTTTTAAGCTTTCTGGGCATGGGGGTGCAGGAGCCCTTGACCAGCCTGGGCACCCTGATCTCGCAAGGGGCTCAGGACATGGAGGCCGCGCCCTGGCTTTTGATCTTCCCGTCCGTGACCATGGTGGCGACCTTGATGGCCTTTAACTTTATCGGCGATGGCCTGCGCGATGCGATCGATCCCAAGGACCGCTAGGGCGGGTCTAGCGGCTGCGCTGGGCGCGCATGGCCAATTGGCCATCGACATTGATAAAGAAGCTGCCCAAGGCGGCTTTGCGAATCTTGACCGTCGATCCAGCATGCGGCGCACGGGCAAGGCTGTTGCTATCGGTCTGACGCCAGACCCCGCCATCCGCCAGCGCCATGACCCATTTGCCATTGGCATCCAGATAGGCGTTCGAAAGCGTCGCGGTGACGGCATTGAGGTCTTCTTTGGGGATGACCTTGTCCAGAATATTCAGACTGCTGAGGTCAAAGCCAAAGGCTTGGCGGCGGGCCGTGGCGGCCTGTTCGCGGTCAATGACCAGGATGTCGCCCTTTTTCTCGGCCTCGCCCAGACCGGCTGTGGCCGTGTCATAACAGGCCAGCCGCGCCGCCGCATCCGTGATCGGGCGGCAATCCATCACTGCCTGAAACACCTTGGTCGGGGCAGTTTGGGCCATGGCCGGGCTGGCCAGAACCGTCATGCCAAGGGCAAGGCACGCTACCCCATGCTTTGTCATCTGATCAAACCGTGTCATCCGTGTCTCCTAGCCGATCCCTGATCTGGCCCTATTGAAGAGGTCCTCTGCGTGTTGCGCAATCTATTCCTTATCAGTCTTGCCGCATTTGTCTTGTCTGGATGCGGGCAGCCATCGTCTCAGCGCGCGGCGTGCCCGGCTGGAAAAATGTGTCTGGAGCTTGGCAATACGAACGACCCCGTATCGCTCGACCCGCACAAGACCCAAGGCACCTGGGAAAGTCGGATCACGGGCGACATGTTGATGGGCCTGACCCAGGATGATCCGGCCGGCAAGGCTGTGCCGGGCATGGCCACCCACTGGGACGTATCGGCTGATGGTAAGGTCTGGACCTTCCACCTGCGCGATGCCAAATGGTCTGACGGGGTGGCGGTGACGGCGGACGATTTTGTCTTTGCCCTGCGCCGGATCATGGATCCCAAGACCGCCTCGGCCTATGCCTCGCTATTGTACATTATCGAAAATGCTCAGGCAGTGAATGAGGGCACTCGGCCCTTGGCAGCGCTGGGCGTGCGCGCGATCGACGCCAAGACCCTGGAGATTCGCCTGTCGCACCCGGCCCCCTTCCTGCCGGAACTGGCCAAGCACAATACCATGTATCCTGTCCCCAAGCATGTGGTCGAAAAATGGGGTGATGACTGGTCCAAGCCTGAGCATTTTGTCGGCAATGGCGCGTTTATGCTCAAGAGCTGGAAGCTGGGCGACCGGGTCGTGGCGGTCAAGAATCCGCTGTTTTATGAGGCCAGCACCGTCTGTTTCGATCAGGTCAGCTATTATCCCACCACCGATTCCAGCTCCGCCCAAAAGCGGGTCAAGACCGGCGAGCTGGATGCCAATACCGATGTCGCCTCCAACAAGATCGCCCTCTTGCGCCAGCCCGGCCAGATGCCCGACTATGTCCGGGTCAATACCTATCTGGGCACCACCTATCTGGCCTTTAACAATAATGTCCCGGCCCTGAAGGACAAGCGCGTGCGCCAGGCCCTGTCCATGGCCATTGACCGCGATTTCATCGCCCAAAAGCTGCTGCGCGGCGGGCAAAAGCCAGCCTATAGCTTTGTCCCGCCCGGCGTTGCCAATTATCCACAGCCCGCCACGGCCTATTGGGGTCAGTGGCCTCTGGCCAAGCGTCAGGCGCAGGCCAAGGCCCTGCTGGCCGCCGCTGGCTATGGCCCTGACCGTCCCCTGACCATTACCATCAAGCACCGCAACAGCGCCGATCCCATGCTGTTCATGCCCGCCATCCAGGCCGACTGGAAACAGATCGGGGTCAATGCGCGCTTGGAGCAGAATGAGGGCCAGATTGCCTATCAGTCCTATCGCTTGCGCGATTTTGAGGTCGCCGATGCCGCCTGGATCGCCGACTATAATGACGCCATGAGCTTTTTGTACCTGCAACAATCGGCCACCGGCGCGCAGAACTATGGCGACTATAATAACCCGCAATATGATGCCCTGCTCAAGGCCGCCGATAATGAGGTCGATGGTCTCAAGCGCGCTGAGATCCTGCGCAAGGCCGAGGCCATCATGCTCGATGACGCCCCGATTGCCCCGATCTATTTCTATGTGAACAAGAACCTGGTCAGCCCGCAAATCACCGGCTGGGTCGATAATATCGTCGACTGGCACCGCTCGCGCTATCTGTGCCGTAAACCGAAGGCCTAAGCTTTTGCCCCCTTAGCCGGCGCGCGCCCAGCGGCAACTGGGCGCTTGCGGGCGTGTGCGCATTTTTATGGCAACCGAAATTAGCGTAATGATTACTATCCTCAGGTCATAAATGTTGCAGATTTGCAACATTTATGTCTTATCTTTGTCAAGGTGAGGCATAGAAAATTGACTCTTTCAAACATTACAGGAAATTAAGGTCCATTCCGGACAGGGGTTCGGGCCAATCTTTAAACTATAGCCATAGTTTTCAAATTATGGCTAGGGGAGCAATGTCTTGATAAAGAATTCAATGCGCAACCGCCTGCTGGCAACAACCATCATTTGCGGTACCGCGTTCGCCGCCCTGCCAGTCATGGCACAGGATGCCGCCGCACCCGTCGAGGAGATCGTGGTCACCGGTTCGCGGATTGCCGTGCCCGGCATCAAGTCGGCCAGCCCGATTGTGTCGGTTGGGTCCGAAGAGCTTAAAATGCAGGCCACGCCTGAACTCGGCAAGGTGATCAGGAATCTGCCGATCTCGGTCCCCGGCGATGGCGAAAACGTCAATAATGGTACGGCTGGTGTTTCGACGGTCAATCTGCGTGGTCTTGGTGCGCAACGTAACCTGATCTTGCTAAACGGGCATCGGATGACGCCCTATAATGTTGACGGACGGGTCGACGTCTCCAATATTCCAACGTCCTTGATTGATCGCATTGATGTGGTCACGGGCGGTGCCTCGGCGGTTTATGGATCGGATGCCATTTCTGGCGCGATCAATTTCATCACCAAGCGCAATTTCGAGGGCGTCGAGTTTAATTCTGGCTTTGCAGTCACCGGCGAAAACGACGGCCAGACCTATAATGCCGACCTGACCCTTGGCACAAACATGGCCGATGGTCGCGGAAATGCGACCATTTTCATGAACTATTCCAAGCGCGAGGGCGTGCAACTGGGTGCAAGGCCATTTGGCCTATTGGGCGTTGTTACGGCTGATGGCTCAAACCTTGGTGCCACGACACCGCCTGCGCCTGCCGCTGGATGCGGTGGTCCAGGTGCGGTTGCCGCCGGGGGTTCGACCACGACGGTTCCCACCCGGGTTTCGATCACGGGCGGTCCGGGCTTGGGCCAGTTCCGCGATGATGGCTCGATCGGTGCAAATTGCTCGGTGTTCAACTTCAACCCGTTCAACTATTACCAAACCCCGCAAGAGCGTTGGGGCGGCACCGCCATGGGTCATTTTGATGTGACCGAACATGTCGAGGCCTATGCGACCTTGATGTTCTCAAAGACCAATGTGCGCCAACAGGTTGCGCCGTCGGGCGTGTTCGGTAGTGCCTTCTTTGTGCCCATGGCCAATCCATTCTTGTCGGCTTCGGCTAGGAATACGATCATCACGGCAGCCAATACAGGCCGGATTGCCGGCACGGTGGTAAACGGCACCAATTGGCGCGACCTCAACAACAATAATGTCGTTGATGCGGCCGATGATGTGCAACTCAGTGTACGCCGGCGCACCGGTGAATTGGGCGAACGGTCCTCGACCTATAACAACAATACCTTCCAGCTCCAGATGGGCCTGAAGGGTGATTTGTTTGACGACTGGACCTGGGACACGTCCTTCCAGTATGGCGAGGCGGACCGCACCGAAATCAGGGCGGGCTATACAAACGTGACCAATTTTGGCCTAGCCATGGATGCGGTCAGTACCACGGCCTGTCGTTCCGGCGGAAGCTGTGTGCCGGTGAATGTGTTTGGTGGCTATGGCACCATCACCCCTGCCATGGCGGCCTTTGTCGGCGCAACAGCCCTTCAAAAGCAGTCCTATAGTCAGACCATTGCTACGGCGACGGTCGGGGGCTCGCTAAAGATGGTGCAGTCGCCATGGGCCACTGCGCCCCTGGCGGTCAGTATTGGTACCGAATATCGCGAAGAAAACGGTTCGGCCACGCCGGATGAATGCCTAAAATTGGCCCCGGCCAGTTGTTTGGGTGGCGCGGGTGGTAATACCCTTCCAATTTCGGGTGGCTTCAGCGTGAAGGAAATCTTTGGCGAGGCCATCTTGCCGATTGCTAATGATCTTGCCTTTGCCAAGTCCTTGAATCTGGAACTTGGCTATCGCCATGCCGACTATAATATCACCGGTGTGAACCGCACCTGGAAGGTCGGTTTCAACTGGTCACCGGTTGATTCGCTTCTGATCCGGGTCATGCGTCAAAGGGCGGCTCGGGCACCGAATGTGGGTGAACTGTTCGCACCCTTGGTTTCGAGCTTGCGCAATGCATCCAAGGATCCGTGCTCGATTACCAATGCGTCTGTCTTGGCCGGAAACGCCACCTTGCGGGCCCGGTGTATTGCCACGGGAATGACGGCAGCCCAGGTCGGAACCGTTCAAGACATTGTTTCAGGCCAGATTGGCACGTTTGAGGGGTCTGACCTGCTCAATCCGCCAAAGCCAGAGTCGGCGGATACAACAACAATCGGTTTTGTGTGGACGCCTGACTTCTTGACTGGCCTCAAGCGGCCTTATCTGTCCGCTGACTATTATAATATCGAAATCAAGGACTATATCGGAACGTTCGGCGTACAGGAAATCCTTGATCAGTGTTATAATAATAATGATCTTAACTCATGCTCCAAGATAATCCGCCAGAATGGTGATCTGGCCTCGCCTGCGGCTGGGGTCCAACGCTTCACCACCAATACGGACTATGCCAAGGCCGAGGGCATTGAGTTGGGTGTAGGGTTTGGCTTGAATCTTGATACCCTCGGGCTCGATGCCAAATGGGGTAGCTTGGATTTTGCACTGACCGCCAATAAATATCTGACCAATGAAACGCGCAGCAGTCCGCTGGTGCCGATCATTGATTGCCTTGGCTATTACGGTACCCAGTGCGGCAATCCAACCCATGAGGTCCGGTGGACTCAGCGCACGACTTGGAAAATGGATGCCCTGGAAGTGTCCTATTTCTGGCGTCATCTGGGCGAGACCAAGATCGAAAAGCCTCAGGTGGAGGCCGGTGTGTTTAAGGCTTTCCAAAAAATTGATGCCTATGACTATGTGGACCTGTCCGCCAGCTATGCGGTCAATGACACCATTAGGATCAGTGCGGGCGTCAAGAATGTGTTCGACAAGAACCCACCGATTGTGGGTAACGAGGCGGGTACCACCGATGCCAATTCGGGCAATACCTTCCCGAGCAATTTTGATACCTTGGGCCGGTTCTATAATATTGGCCTGAACCTTCGGTTCTAAATCAGGGTCTAGAATGCAATTAGAATGCGGCGGGCTTCGGTCCGCCGCATTTTTTTTGCGCTAATCGCGTCAAGCCCTCGGTGAGATGGCCTCACAAACCTGCACCGATGGCAAAACCGGCGTAACTGTGACCATGATGTGACAGTCAGGTCACAATAGTGCCAACTATGACATTCTTAGCGTTGACGTTATAACAGTAACAATCACTACTCCGGCCAACCGGGGGGTTCGTTCCCGGGACGCAACCAACCTTGGACGCCTTGATCCTGACCTAGACGGGCAGGCATCGGCCGGAGGATACAAAATTGACTATGAAAACCACCCGTAATCGCCTGATGGCGACGACCATGATCGGCAGCGCAATGGCGTTGACCTTGTCTGCTGCGCCCGCCTTTGCACAAGATGCCCCTGCCGTCGAAGAAATCGTCGTCACCGGCTCGCGCATTCAGTCGCCTGGCGTTAAGTCCGCCAGCCCGATCGTCTCGATTGGTGCTGAGGAACTGAAGTTCCAGGCCAGCCCTGAAATGGAAAAGGTTATTCGTAACCTGCCCATCTCGGTGCCCAGCGATGGTGAAAACGTTAATAACGGCACCGCAGGCGCATCCACCGTCAATCTGCGCGGCCTTGGTGCCCAGCGCAATCTGATCATGATGGATGGCCACCGGATCACGCCTTATGACGTGTCGGGCATTGTCGATGTCTCGAACATCCCAACCGCCCTGATTGAGCGGGTCGATGTGATCACGGGGGGTGCCTCGGCCGTTTACGGTTCGGACGCGATTTCCGGCGCGATCAATTTCATCACCAAGAAGAATTTCGAAGGTATTGAGTTCGAGGCCAGCCATTCCAAGACCGGCGAGAATGACGGCGCGACCTATGCCTCGGCCCTGACCATGGGCACCAATATGGCCGATGGCCGCGGCAATGTGGTCATGAGCCTGAACTATTCCAAGCGCGAGGGTGTGCTGCTCAGCGCCCGTCCTTTCGGTATCTTGGGAATTGTTACCGCTGATGGCACTAATCTGGGCGCAGCCGCGCCAGAAGCCCCGCCTGCCGGTTGCGGCGGTCCGAATACTGCGGTTGCTGGTGGTTCCACCACCACCATCCCTACCCGCATCTCTATCGCTGGCGGCCCAGCCTTGGGTCAGTTCCGCGATGATGGCTCGATAGGGGCTAATTGTTCGGTGTTTAACTTCAACCCGTTCAACTATTACCAGACCCCGCAAGAGCGGTTTGGCGGTACGGCGATTGGTCATTTTGACATTAACGAACACGTCCAGGCCTATGCCAATGTCATGTTCTCCAAGACCAATGTGCGTCAGCAGGTTGCGCCTTCCGGCATTTTCGGCTCGTCCTATTTTGTCCCCTTGGCCAACCCCTTCTTGAGCGCCTCGGCCCTGTCGACCATTCTGGATACGGCCAATGCCGACCTGACCTCGGGCGATCCATTGATTGTGGACGGTACCAACTGGCGTGACCTCAACACCAATGGCGTTGTCGATGCCGCCGATGATCTGAAACTGAGCATCCGCCGCCGGACCCTGGAAATCGGCCCGCGTTCGACGACTTATGACAATAGTTCCTATCAGATGCAATTTGGTCTGCGGGGCCAAGCCTTTGACGGCTGGAACTGGGATGCCTCGTTCCAACGCGGCGAATCGACCCGCATCCAGACCAGCGCGGGCTATACCAATGTGGCCAATTTCGAGCTCGCGCTCGATGCGGTCAGCGCCACGGCCTGTCGCTCGGGCGGGTCTTGCGTGCCTGTGAACGTGTTTGGTGGTTACGGATCCATTACGCCCGCCATGGCCGCCTATGTCGGTGCCTCGGCTCTGCTAAAGTCCAACTATGTCCAGACCATCGCTACGGCGAGCATAGGCGGCCCGGTCAAGGCGATCCAATCGCCTTGGGCCACGGCACCTTTGGCAATCAGCATCGGCACCGAATACCGCGAAGAAACCGGTTCGACCACGCCTGACGAATGCCTGAAGCTGGCCCCCGTCAGCTGCCTTGGCGGCGCCGGTGGCAATACCCTGCCAATCTCGGGCGGTTTCAGCGTCAAGGAAATCTTTGGTGAGGCCATATTGCCAATCGCCAACGACCTGATGTTGGCCAAGTCCTTGAACCTGGAACTGGGCTATCGCTATTCGGACTATGATCCGTCGGGCGTGAACCGGACCTGGAAGGCGGGCTTCAACTGGCAGCCTGTCGATTCCTTGCTGATCCGCGTCATGCGCCAGCGCGCAGCCCGGGCACCAAATGTCGGTGAATTGGGTGCGCCAACCGTGACGAGCCTGAGCAATGCCATTATGGACCCTTGCTCCATCGAAAACGCTGACGGTCTGGTTGGTAATACGGTCTTGATCGACCGTTGCGTCGCCACCGGCATGCGCTCGTCGCAGGTTGGTGCGGTGCAGGATATTGTTTCGGGTCAGATCAATGCCTTTTCCGGTACCGATCTGGCGCATCTGCCAACGCCAGAGACGGCTGACACCACGACGATTGGCTTTGTCTGGACCCCGACCTTCATCCCGGCTGTGACCCGTCCTTACCTGTCTGTCGATTACTACAAGATCGATATTCAGCACACGATCGGTTCGTTCTCGGCGCAAGAAATCCTAGATTCTTGCTATGGCAGCGGTGATACCGCGGCTTGTTCCAAGATCATCCGCGTTGATGGTGATCTTGCGTCTGACGGCTCTGGCATCCAGATGTTCACGACCAATCTTGACTATCAAAAGGCCGCCGGTATCGAAATCGGCTCGGGCTTTGGTCTGGGTCTTGATACCTTTGGTCTGGATCCAAAGTGGGGCACCCTGTCGGTTGGCCTGACCGCCAATTATTACCTGACCAATGAATCGCGCAGCGCCACCACCGTGCCCGTGATTGATTGCCTGGGTTATTATGGCACCAGCTGCGGTAACCCCGTGCATGAACTGCGTTGGGTTCAGCGTACGACCTGGAAGGTCTCCAATCTGGAACTGTCCTATCTGTGGCGCCACCAGAGCAAGACCAATATCGAGCGGGTTCAACTGGATGCGACCTATGCGCCATTCCAGTCGATCGATGCCTATGACTATGTCGATCTGGCCGCTAACTACAGCTTCAATGATGCGGTTCGCGTCAGTGCCTCGGTGCGTAATGTGTTCGACAAGAACCCTCCCATCGTTGGTGCAGAAGCGGGTACGACGGCTTCCAATTCGGGCAATACCTTCCCGAGCAATTTTGACACACTTGGCCGTGTTTACACGGTTGGCCTGAACCTTCGGTTCTAAGCCTTAAACCTAGACGAGATGAGAATGCGGCGGGCCTTAGGTCCGCCGCATTTTTTTGGCTATTGCAAACCGGTCGCCAGCGCGACAAGACTTGGCCCATGACCGATACCGTAATTTCGCTTGTTCGCGCGGCTGGGGACGCGGCCCGCTCGGGTCGTTGGGGCGATGCTGAGACGCTTTGGCAGCGGGTGCGCAAGCTCGACCCCGCCCATCCCCAAGCCCTGTATAGCCTCGGCGTTCATGCCTTTCAGCGCGGCGACCTCAAGACGGCGCTAGAGTTTTTGGGACAGGCCGCAATGGCCGCGCCCAGCGATCCGACCATCCAATTGTCCTTGAGCGTCGCCTATCGCGAAAGCGGCAATCTTGACGGGGAGTGGGCCGCCCTGATCGCGGCCTTGAGCGCCAATCCGTATTTTCTGCCCGCCCTGCTGGCCAAGGGTGAGTTTTTCGAACGGCTGGGCCGTGGCAAGGCGGCGGCTGAGGCCTATGCCAATGCCTTGAAGGTCGCGCCGCCTCTGCCCCAATGGCCCGACGCCCTGCGGGGTCAGTTGCAACATGCTAAGCAGGTTTCGGATCGCTATAGCCAGGCCTTTAGCGCCTATCTGGAGCGCGAGCTGGCCCTGCCGCGTGCGGCCCTTGACGCGGCCAGCGCCAGCCTTTGGCGAGAAGCCGCCGCCATCATGACCGGCCAGTCTGAGCCCTATCTGTCCCAGTCCAACCAGCTATCTGTACCGCGCCTGCCCGCCATTCCGTTTTATGACCGGGCGCAATTTGCCTGGGCCGAAGCGGTTGAGGCCCAGACCGATGCCATTTGCGAAGAACTGGTCGCGGCCCTGGCCAGCGAGCGCCAAGACTTTGTGCCCTATATTGGTTACAAGCCCGGCGATCCGGTTAATCAATGGGCCGAGCTTAATCATTCTGACCGCTGGAGCACCTATCCGCTTTGGCGCCACGGCGTTCCCAATGCCGAGCATCTGGCGCGCTGCCCGCGCACGGCCCAGGCCCTGGTCGATGCCGAACTGGTGCAGATTGATGGGATTTGCCCCAATGCCATGTTCTCGGCGCTCGCCCCGCACACCCATATTCCGCCGCATCATGGCGAAACCAATGCTAGGCTGGTAGTGCACCTGCCCCTGATTGTACCGGATAATTGCCACTACCGGGTTGGGTTTGAGCACCGCCAATGGCAGGTCGGCCAATTGCTGATCTTTGACGACACGATTGAGCACGAGGCGCGCAATGACAGCGACGCGCTGAGGGTCGTGCTGATCTTCGACGTCTGGAACCCCAATCTCACGGTCGCCGAGCGCGACATGGTCTGCGCCATGATGGCCGCCAAGAACGCTTTTCAACCCGACTAGTCAGACGCCCCTACCGCACCGGTGTCGGGGCCAGGACCGTGGCGTGGGCCTGATCGCGAAGGCGGGCCTGGATCATGGTGTCCATCACGCCCTGAGCCCTTGGATCACCGAGGAGCCAGGCGGCGGCGGCCGTGGTGCGCATGGCCGTGCTGCTGACGCCCAAGGCCCGTTCAAAAGCTTCAAACGGCGAGCGTTGGGCAGGCAGGAAGATCAGGCGCGCAGTCTTACTGCCAAGGCCGCTCAGGCTCTTGGCCTTGTCCACGGCATCATAAAAACCGCCGAGCTGGTCCACCAGTCCCAGTTTAAGTGCCTGTTCGCCGGTCCAGACCCGGCCCTTGGCGATTTCGCGCACCCGCTCTGGGCTGAGTTTGCGGCCATCGGCGACCCGGGCGATAAACCCGTCATAGACCGCGTCAATCGACCTGGCAAAGCCTGCCCTTTGCTGCGGGCTAAAGCCCTCGCCCATGCCATAGGCCCCGGCAAAATCGCCGCCGACCGTGGTATGGCGCACATCGACGCCGAAGCGGCCAAGACCTTCGCCCAAGGCAAACTTGCCGCCAAATACGCCGATTGAGCCGGTCAGGGTCGTGGGCTGGGCGATAATGGCGCTGGCCTGGGAGGCGATCCAATAGCCGCCTGAGGCCGCATAGGTGCCCATAGAAACCACAACCGGCTTGCCCGCTGCCTTGGCGGCGCGCACGGCGGCAAGGATTTGTTCTGACGCTGTATCCGAGCCGCCGGGCGAAGAGACCCGCAAGACAATGGCCTTGACGTCCTTGTCCTCGATCGCCTGATAAATCGCGTCGCTCATCTCATCGGAATAGATGATCTGCTCATTCGAAAACGCGCTTTGCGAACCGCCAGAGCCGGCAATGATCGGGCCCTCACCACTGATGACGGCAATGGCGGGCTTGGCCTTGTCCAGCGCACCAGCGTTGTGAGCACCGTTCAGGACGCCCGACTGATAGTCTTCAAAATCGATCAGTTTTGCCCCGTTGCCTGCCTGTTTGATGACAAATTGCTCAGCCTCACGCACCTGGCCAAGCTTGTCGATCAGGCCCTTGTCCAGCGCCTCCTTGGCCGAATAGGGCCCAGCCTCAATCAGGCCATGCAGCGCCTTGCCGTCGATTTTACGATCCAGCGCCGCCGTATTCAAGGCGCGGTCATAGATCGAGGTCATCCAGGACAGGGTCGATTGCTTATGCGCAGCGGTATAATCGCTATAGAGATAGGGATTGACGGCATTCTTGTATTCAGACCGCTGTTCATATTCGGCCTTGACGCCATACTTGTCGAACAGGCGCTTGAAGAAAATGTCCTCAATGCTCAGGCCTGTGACCTGAAACGAGGAACCTGGCTGCATCCAGACACTATTGCTGGCCGCGCCGAGCATATAGGTCGAGGTGACAATCCCGGACGGATAAAGCCCCTGGCTATAGGACAAGATCGGCTTGCCCTTGGCCCGGAAGGCGCGAAAAGCTTGGCGCAGCTCGTCGGCAGCGGCGGGGGCCATGCCAGCGTCTGGCAGGCGCACCAAAAGGCCCTTGACCTTGTCATCGCCCTCGGCTGCGCGCAGGGTCTGGACAATGCCCATCACCGACAAGCCGCCGCCGCCAAAGGCAGCAAATGGGCTTTGCGCCGACTGGTCGGTCACGGTCTGGCGCAGATCCAGTTGCAAGACGCTATGCGCAGGCGTCGCAGCAGGCTTTGCCGCCCCCGCAGCCATGACGATCAGCACAAAGGGCAGGCCAACAAAAAACAGCATCAGGCCGACAAATACGCCCGCCACTGTGATCATGAACTGTTTCACGACTATCTCCCGCCAAAGGCTGTCAAACGCAACCTTACGTCCATAAGCCCTAGTTCAAACAAAGGCGAGGCTTGAGATCAAGATGAATCGGGAAAAATGGTCGGAGTGAGAGGATTCGAACCTCCGACCCCCGCCTCCCGAAGACGGTGCTCTACCAGGCTGAGCTACACTCCGACGCAAGGCGCTTTTTATAAGCCAGGGTTTTGCCGCTCGCAAGCGACGCACGCCAAGGATTTTTCACCCGATTGGAATTCAGCGCCCCCAGCATGGTTGCAATAGCGCGGGCCTTGGGCTAAATCGCTTTCCTCGCAGCCGACGGCCAAGACCCAGGTCTTGAAATCGCCTCGCCCTGCTGGGGAATGGTGTAATGGTAACACAGCGGTTTTTGGTACCGTCGTTCTAGGTTCGAGTCCTAGTTCCCCAGCCACAGATTTTTATGCTTCATCCGGTTAAAAACGGGTTTCGGATGATCGATTTGCCGAAACTGCGATCGTGCGGCATGTCCTCTGAAAACAAGATATCGCAATCAGCTCCTATAGCCGTGGCAATGATTAAGGCGTCATAAAAGCTCAGGCCATGGCGCGCTTGTCGATATCTAAGACGGCATAGACCAGAATATTTGTGTCAAAAAACCGCTTCAACACGCATTGGCCTCGTCACGGTCGAACCGGTAATCCTGCGGCGCGTCCCAGTGAAAGGCCGCCATGGCGCTTAGGAAGGCGGTCTTGCGGTCATGCTTTTCAACGATCAATTCACCCGGCGCGGCCGATTTTCAGATATAATCTGGTCAAATGACCTTAGTGTCTGCATAGTCGCATTTGTCGGTTAACGCCCTCTGATCAAAGATTGAGACAATGGGATTTGGCGTATTTATCCATCGGTCAGATTCGATTTATGATGATAGCCCCTCAGAACGTTATCAATTTCCAAGCCAATATCTAGGGCGCGCCAGGGCCTACATTGGTAGTTGGATCATCTATTATGAGCCGACAAAAGCGGTTGAAAGTCGCGGTTACTTTGCGCTAGCCAAAGTCGAGCGGATTATCCCTGACCCTTGCGTTCCAAACATGCATTTGGCGCTTATCGAACCGGGAACTTATCTAGATTTTCCTTGCCCGGTTCCGTTTAAATTGAGCGGCGAACTTGTTGAAACCGGATTGTCAAACCCCGAAGGGAAAATTTCAGGACGGGCCCAGGCCGCGGTTCGCCCAATAAATTCGAGCGATTTCGACCGGATCGTAGAATTAGGTTTAGAGGACGGTCTCGTGCTTATGCCAAGGTCTGGCGGGGAGATTTTGCACCCTGGGTTTGAGGATAATCCAACCCCTTTTGAGCATGAGTTGGAACGTGATCGGGTAAGGTACCTCGGCTCTCGGATTGTGCGTGATCGTGTTTTTCGGCGGGTCGTCTTGCAAGCCTATGGAGAGCGATGTGCCGTCACAGGACTAAAGCTTATCAATGGCGGCGGACGTGCCGAAGTGGAAGCCGCACATATCCGTCCCGTGGAGGCAAATGGCCCCGATACCATAACGAATGGTGTCGCGCTTTCAGGCACAGCCCATTGGATGTTTGATCGTGGATTGATCAGTTTTTCCGACGACATGGAGATACTCGTATCGCGACATGCGAACGACGTGGACAGTATCCGGTCGCTAATCAACAAAAGCGGCTTTGCGATCGCCCCTCGTCGAGCGGTCGAGCGACCTCATCGGCAGTTTGTGCAATGGCACCGCGAGAATTGCTTTAAGGCTTAGGTCGCCATGAGCGCTCGGCGCCTCACCTTCCGCCCTCAGCCAATTGCGGCAGGGTTAATCCTGATCTAGCCTTAAGGTGCAAAAGGGGTTTTTCTTATTTGCGCGCGGGTGCATAGGTCCGTGAGGCCATGCCGCGTTTGAGGGATTAGCCACTTGCATGAAACGCCCTTGATCGCGACCATAACGGCTGGGCTTTGCATTGCCTTTGTTCTGGGCTTGTTGGCGCAGCGTATCCGGTTATCGCCGCTGGTTGGTTATCTGCTTGC
>JBIIZD010000141.1:0-4426 GCA_044346445.1 Caulobacteraceae bacterium | reverse complement strand
CGGTCGAGCGCAGTTGCCCCTTGGTGATCTATACCGCTGCTGGTGGCGCGCGCATGCAGGAAGGGGCCCTGTCCCTGATGCAGATGGCCCGCACCACACTGGCGATTCAGGAATTAAAGGCAGCAAATCTGCCCTATATTGTTGTCCTAACCGACCCGACCACGGGCGGGGTTACGGCCTCCTATGCCATGCTGGGCGATGTGCATCTGGCTGAGCCCGGTGCCCTGATCGGCTTTGCCGGACAGCGCGTGATCGAACAGACCATTCGCGAAACCCTGCCACCGGGCTTCCAGCGCTCGGAATATCTGGTGGAAAAGGGCATGGTTGACCGGGTCACGCCGCGCGGCGAACTGCCAGCCATTCTTGGCTCGCTGATCAAGACCCTGATGATGGGCCGCAAGGCGGCCTGATCAAGGGCCATAGCCATGAGCGACCATCTTCAGGCCCATGACAGCGCACTTGAGCGGCTTCGGGCCCTGCACCCCTTGCGGATTGATCTGTCGCTGGACCGGATGCTGCGGCTGTGCGCGGCTCTGGGCAATCCGCAGGACGCCCTGCCCCCGGTCATCCATGTCGCAGGCACCAATGGCAAGGGCTCGACCGTGGCCATGCTGCGTGCCATTGCTGAGGCAGCGGGCCTAAAGGTGCATGTCTTTACCTCGCCGCATCTGGTGCGGTTTGCCGAGCGTATCCGCCTGGCTGGACACCTGATCACCGAGGCGCATCTGACGCAGATCCTGGAGCGGGTCGAGGCGGCCAATGACGGCCTGCCGATCACGTTTTTCGAGATTACGGCGGCGGCGGCGCTTTTGGCCTTTGCTGAGGTTCCGGCTGAGCTTTGCATTATCGAGGTGGGTCTAGGCGGGGTGCTGGATGCCACCAATGTCGTCAATGCGCCCGCTGTCTGCGTGATTGCCCCGGTGGATATGGATCACAAGGAATTTCTCGGCGATACGATTGCAAAGATCGCTGCGGAAAAAGCCGGTATTCTCAAGCGCGGCGTACCGGCGATTATTGCCCGTCAAACCGATGAGGGCTGTGCTGTGATCGAGGCCATGGCCCGCAAGATTGGTGCGCCCCTATCCATTATGGGCCAATCGGTGGATGGCTGGCGCGATGAGGACCGGCTGCTGGTCCAGACCGAGGATCGGTTGCTGGACCTGCCCCTGCCCAGCCTGTTTGGAGCCCATCAGATTGGCAATGCGGCCTTGGCGGTGCTGGCGGCCTTGGCGCTTGACCACCCGCTGATTACCGAGGCCGCAATTGCCAAGGGCCTGACCGAGATTGAGTGGCCAGCAAGGTTCCAGCGCCTGACCGCAGGGCCGCTGGCCGACAAGGCGCGCAAGGCGGGCACAGACCTTTGGCTGGACGGTGGCCACAATCCCCATGCTGCTGCGGCCCTGGTCACGGGCCTGAGCGCGCTAAATGCCCGCGACGGGCGTCAAACAGCGATTATTTGCGGGCTGTTGGCCAATAAGGATGCGGCTGGGTTTTTTAACGCCTTCAAACCCTTGGCCCCCGACATGTTCACGATTGGGTTTGGCGCCGATGCGGCGGCCAGCCCCGAGGATTTGGCAAGACTGGCGACAGAGCTTGGCTTGAAGGCCAAGGCTTGCCATGATGTCGATCAGGCGCTTGATCTGGCCTTGGCCAGCCAAGACCCGCCGCCCCGGATCATGATTTGCGGCTCCCTTTATCTGGCCGGAGAGGTTTTGGCACGCGCGCCCGAAACCTGGCCTCAATGACTTGGTTAAGATGATGCGACAAAGACACCCCAGACAACCAAAGCAACCCATCGCCTTTGCCGTGCTATTTGTTATGGTCGTACTTGTGACCGCAGCCTCGATCAGGCATTTGGCACAAGAGCAAAATCACCCGCGCACCGATCCGCTCGGTGCCATACAGGACCAGAAGCCATGACCAAGCCGTGGGCCAGCCTGCTTGTCGCCGTCATCCTGATCGCCGTGATCGGCGGCGGGTATGTGTATTGGAACACCGAGCTGCGCTGGCGGCCCAAGACCATTACCAAGCATCAAGACGAGATCGCCAAAATCCTTGAATCCGGCGGCTGGGTGTCGCCGGGTCTTAGCGGCCCAAAGCTCTATATGATCGGCTTTCGGTCCTGCCCCGATTGCGTAAGGTTTGAAACCGAAGAATTTCCTGGTCTGCATACGGCTGGTGTCGATACAAGGGTGATCCTGGTCGCCCGCGCCGATAAGAACGGGGTCGCAAAATCGACGCCGGCTGAACGGGCCACAGTGGCCGAGCTTGGCTTTAATCGCTCCTGGGCCCTGTTTCAGGCCTGGAATGCCGTGCCGGTCGATGCCTGGACTGCACCGGGGATTGCCCCGGCAGACGGCGATGCGGCCCGCATGGCCGTGGTGGAGTCGCGGCGCAAACTGGTTGAAGACTTGCGGCCTTTGCTCAAGGACAATGGCATTGATTTCGCCTATCCCACCCTGATCTGGTGGACCAAGGATGGTCAGATGCGTGGCTGTGCCTGCGAAAAGCGCGAAACCTACCGGTATGTCCGGTCAGACCTGGGCGCTGCTGCGCCGCGTGGCTAGTACCAGACTGTGCTGATTGCCCTAAAGACCGCCTATGCCCAGCGCCTCCAGTCCGGACAGATCAAGCCCGATCAGGCGCAAATGGCCGCGCTTGAGACCCTGGCCCGGTTGGAAGACGATCTAAACGCCAGCCAAGAGCCGCAAGGCTTTTCCCTGTTTCGCAAAACCGCGCCAAAGGCGGCTAGAGGCGTCTATTTGTGGGGTCCGGTCGGGCGGGGCAAGTCCATGCTGATGGACCTGTTTTTTGAGTCCGCCCCCGTTTTGCGCAAGCGCCGCGAACACTTCCACGCCTTTATGGGCCAGGTTCACAGCCTGATCGACGCCTGGCGCAAGGGCTCGGTGCAAGAGCGCAAGGCCCTGTTTGGCCAGCACAAGGGTGACGACCCGATTGGCCCTGTGGCCGAATACATTGCCCAGCAGGCCAAGCTTTTATGTTTTGATGAGCTTCAGGTCACAGATATTGCCGATGCCATGATCCTTGGCCGCCTGTTCGAAGCCTTGTTCGCGCGCAATGTGGTCCTGGTCGCCACCTCGAACCGCCCGCCCACAGACCTTTATAAGGACGGCATTAACCGGCCCCTGTTTACGCCCTTTATTGATATGCTTCAGACCCGGCTGGATGTGGTGGCGGTGCGCGGACCGACCGATTTTCGCCTCGACCGGCTAAAGGGCCAGCAGGTCTATTTTTCGCCGCCGCAGGCCGTTCAAGAACAGGACTTTGACGCGCTCTGGACCGACCTGACCGATGGGGCCGTCGAGACCGGGGCCAGTCTGGAGGTACTGGGCCGCACCATGCGCCTGCCCAGGGCTTGCGGCGGGTTTGTCCGGGTCTCGTTTGCCAGCCTGTGCGCCCAGGCCCTCGGCGCGCAGGACTATCTGGCCTTGGCCCGCCGGTTCCACACTGTGTTTCTTGAGGACATTCCCAGCCTCGATGCCAGCCGACGCAATGAGGCCAAGCGATTCGTTACCCTGATCGATGCCCTGTATGAGGCGGGGACCAAGCTGATTGCCCTTGCCGCCGCTCAACCCGATGACCTCTACCCGGCCGGCGACGGCGCTTTTGAGTTCGAACGCACCGCATCGCGCCTGCATGAAATGCGATCGGCCACTTATCTTGAGCGTGTGCGCGATTAGCTGCGGCTTTCGTTGACACGCCCGAACCGGAAGCTAAAAGTCCGAACAAGTTTTTGAAACACTGAGGGACGGAACCAATGAGCCAGGGCAAACCCGGCGTGGCCAAGGAACGGCCACTGTCACCGCATCTTCAGGTCTGGCGCTGGCACATTACCATGGCGGGCTCGATACTGACCCGGGCCACGGGCGTGGCGCTTTATGTTGGCGCCCTGATCCTGGCCGGTTGGGCCGTAAGTCTGGCCTCAGGCCAAGACAGCTATATTGCCTATATGGGCATGCTGGGCACACCTCTGGGCCGCCTTGTTATGCTGGGGCTAACCTTTTCGCTGTTCTATCATCTGGCCGCCGGTATCCGGCACCTGTTCTGGGATGCAGGCCTTGGCTTTGACCCCAAGTTTGCCGACCTGACGGGGGCTGCTGCCATAGCCTTTGCCGTGGTCGCCACCCTGGTGACCTGGATCATCGCCGCCATGACCGGAGCGCTCTGATGGATGATTTTCGCACACCCCTTAGCCGCGCGCGGGGCCTTGGCTCGGCCAAGCACGGGGTCAGCACCTGGATTTTCGAGCGCGTCTCGTCCCTGGCCCTGATCCCACTGGTGCTCTGGGCCGTGTTTTCGGGCCTAAAGCTGGCCAACGCCGATTATGAGCTGGCGCGGCTGTGGCTGCAGTCGCCGATTAATGCGGTCCTGACGCTTCTTTTGATCATTGTTGGCATTTGGCACA
>JBIIZD010000140.1:0-4496 GCA_044346445.1 Caulobacteraceae bacterium | reverse complement strand
CGCTCGGTGCCCAATGCCAATGACCTGGCCTATACGGCGGTCGAGCTTGGTGCGCATACCGATAATCCCTATCGCTCGCCTGTGCCGACCATCCAGCTCTTGCACTGTCTGATCAATGAGACCACGGGCGGCCTATCGACCTTGGTGGACGGTCTGGCCGTGGCTGAGGCCTTGAAGCTGCGCGATCGCGCCGCCTTTGAGGTCCTGACCACGACGCCAGTGCGGTTTCGTTTCCGCGACAAGGACACAGAACTGGTTGCCAGCGCGCCGCCGATTGAGCTGGATGTCACCGGCGCGGTGCGCGGCATACACCTGAGCCCGCGCCTGGACTTTGTGCCGCTGATGTCGCGTGAGGCCTTGGCCGAATACTATCGCGCGCGCCGGGTGTTTGACCTGATGATGCGTGACCGTGAGTTTGAAATCCGCTTCCTGCTCAATGCTGGGGATCTGGTCATGTTCGACAATGTCCGTTTGCTGCATGGCCGCACCAGCTTCAATCCCGATGAAGGCCTGCGTCATTTGCAGGGCTGTTATATCGATATTGACGGGCCGCGCAGTATTTACCGGGTGTTGCGGTCACGACTGGCGGGTTAGCCCCCTCCACCGCTTCGCGGTCCCCCTCCCCCAAAGGGGGAGGATTAGATACGGGTAATCTTCCCCCCTTGGGGGAAGTACCGGCGTAGCCGGGGAAGGGGGCTTAGATTATGGAAGGACACACCATGGGCAAGATTGTTAGCTTTCGGCAGATGAAGGACGGCACGCGCGAGGATTATCTGCTGCTCGACGAGTCCGAGCGTGATTTTGCCAAGGGCTTGCCTCAGCAGATTATGACCGCGCTCAAGCGGCTGGATCATTCGCTGGAAGGTTATCCCTTGACCCGGCTTGGCCACTCGCTTCAGACCGCCACAAGGGCCCTGCGTGATGGCGCGGATGACGAACTGGTGGTCGCGGCCCTGATCCATGATCTTGGCGACGAATTATCCCCCTATAATCATGCCGAGATCGCGGCCGGGATTATTCGCCCCTATGTGCGCGAAGAAGTGAGCTGGATTGTCGAGCAGCATGGCTTGTTCCAGACCTATTATTATGTGCACCATATGGGCGGCGACCGGCATATGCGTGACCGCTACAAGGATCATAAATGGTTTGAGTCCTGTGCCAATTTTTGCGAGCGCTGGGACCAGGCCTCGTTCGACCCAGATTATGACACCCTGCCACTAGAGGCCTTTGCGCCCTTGGTTGAAAAGATTTTCAGCCGTACGCCGCATGATCCGCGCTATCTAGCCTAGGGCGAGTTAGATTTGGCCCGTCTATAGGGTGTGGGCTCGGTGGGGCACATTGACAGGGCGCGCAGAGCTTGGCCTTTAGCATGGCGCGATGAAAGGCCGTGAACATGCCCCTATTGCAACCCGATAAGCGTATGCCAAGCGCAACTCAAAACTGGGCGCGGGTGGCGGCTGGGGTGTTTTTTGGCATTTCGGTCGCTATTTTTGTTGGCGCTCTAAGCTCGCCCTTAATCGGTGCGGTTATCGGCTGGGACACAATGGCGCTTTGCCATCTGGTCTTGATTTACTGGCGGCTCGCTAGGGTCGATGAATACACGCTTGCCCGCCGCGCCGCCGAAATAGATCAGGGGCGGCGTGTCCTGACAGCGCTTTTTGTCGCCGCAGCCGTTGCCAGCCTAGGGGGCATTGCGGTCATGGTGCGCGGCGGTCAGGACCTAGGCTCCTTGGCCCTGGCCAGTGTGACCATACTGATCTCTTGGATATTGATGCATACAGTGTTTGCCGCTCATTATGCCCATCGCTATTTCCAGTCCCATCAGGGCCTGATTTTTCCAGGCGACAGTGCGCCCCGGTTTGGCGAGTTTGTCTATTTCGCCATGACGGTTGGCCATGACCTATCAGGTCTCGGATGTGACAACCAATAGTCAGGCCATGCGCAGATTGGTCTTGAGCCACGCGGTTATCGCCTTTGGCTTTAATACCGTCATCATCGCCATAACGGTTGGGCTTGTAGCCAGCCTGATCTGAAATTCTAACCGCCATTATCGCGCAATACGCATTTGCATCTCGGCCCCTGAACGGCTCTAAATAAGAAAAAGCAAAAAAGGAGCTCAGGAATGAAAACGCGGATCACGGAAATGTTTGGGGTTGAAACCCCAATCGTTATGGGTGGCATGACGGGTGTGGGCTATGGCGAGCTGGTGGCGGCTGTGGCCAATGCGGGCGCTTTGGGCTTTATTACGGCCCATATGTTTCCATCTGGCGAGGCCTTGCTGGCCGAGATTGAAAAGACCAAGCGTCTGACCGACAAGCCGTTTGGCGTCAATCTGACCCTTTTGCCCTCGATCAATCCCATTCCCTATGATGCCTATCGAGAGGCCATTATTGAGTCCGGCATCAAGATTGTTGAGACCGCAGGCCGTGCGCCGGTCGATCATTTGCCACGATTTAAGGAAAACGGCGTCAAGGTCATTCACAAATGCACCTCAGTTCGCCATTCGGTCTCGGCGGTCAAGCATGGCGTCGATGTGATCAGTATTGACGGGTTTGAGTGTGCTGGCCATCCGGGCGAGGACGATATTGGCCTGATCGTGCTTCTGCCTGCCACGGTCGATGCGCTGGACGTGCCCGTGATCGCTTCGGGCGGTATGGCCGATGGCCGCAGTCTGGTCGCAGCACTCGCCTTGGGCGCGGACGGTGTGAATATGGGCACGCGCTTTTGTGCGACAGTCGAGGCGCAGATCCACGACAATGTGAAGCGTCAGATTGTCGATAATACCGAGCGCGACACGGTTCTTGTCGGTCGCTCCTTGCGCAACACAGCCCGCGTCGCCCGCAATGCTATTGCCGAGCAGGTCGCCGAGATTCAGCGCGATCCGACCAAGACCTTTTCCGATGTCCGCGAGCTTATGGCGGGTGTGCGAGGGCGTGAAAATGTGCTGCGTGATGGTGATCTGGACGGCGGTATCTGGACCACGGGCCAGAGCCAGGCCCTGATCCATGATATCCCAACCTGCGCCGAACTGGTCCGCAATATCATGGCCCAGGCCGACGCCATCCTGGCCCAGCGGTTTGCAAAGATCGCAGGTTAAGCGAAACAGGCGAGGCTAGAACGGGCGCGGCAGGACCTTTGCCGGGTCTGCCGCGCCTTTTTTTTACGGCCAGGTTAGGGTTTGTGAGCCCAGCACGGCATGGGTGCCAGCCAATATGGTCCAATTGGTCGGCGGGCCATTCGGCTGAGGGCCAAAATCGTAATGGGCCATCAAGGCCACGGCTGGCTTGGACCGGTCGCGGCCGGGCAGGACAGCGATCAGGTTCTCCACCGGCGAAAACGCTATCGGACGATCAAACCTGGGCGTCTGGCGCACGCCATTGGCGCGCTGTATCTCGACCGATAGGCCCAGCCCTTCCAAGCGGCGGATTAGGTAGTCGCGCACCAGCAATTGCTGAGCCGATCCGGCGACATGCGGCTTGACGGTCATATCGACAACGGTTTGGGCCAGATTGGCGCGGGATAGGCCCGTTATCTCGCCGCCTTGATCGGCGACAGGCGCGGTCTGGAGCCAGACCGCTGCCAAGGTCGCGCAGGCCAAGCTTATGGGAAACCAAATCAACCGGGCCAAATCTGTCTCCTGAACATTACTCAAAAATCGATCACTGGACGAGGTCTAGCATTCAATCTCGATCTGGGTAGGCCCAAAGGTGATCCCTAGCTAAAGAGGTCAGGCACCTTGACGTTGCGACAAGCTTGTCTTTGCTGTGGTTAGCGACAAGACTATGGCCAACAAGATTCACGGCCTAGGCCTAAGCGCCCCGGACCCGAATGTGAGGAAACACCATGGATGCTCAGATCAAATATCCCAATCTGTTTTCATCGCTGGATTTGGGTTTTACCCAGCTGAAGAACCGCGTCCTGATGGGCTCGATGCATACGGGCCTAGAAGACATTCCCGGCGGCATGGCCCGGCAGGCCGCCTATTTTGCCGAGCGTGCGCGCGGCGGGGTGGGCATGATCATTACCGGCGGCATCGGCCCCAATCGTGAAGCGGGCATGGGCAAGCTGTCTACCCAAGAAGAGTGCGAGGCGCACAAACAGGTAACGGCGGCCGTGCATGCCGCTGATCCAGACGTGAAAATCTGCCTGCAAATCCTGCATGCCGGATCGCTGGCACGCAGCGGCGATAGCGTTGCACCCTCGGCCATCCGCGCCCGCATTGCCGCGCATGTGCCGCATGAGCTGGACGAAGACGGCATCGAAAAACAGCTCAATGACTTTGCCAACTGCGCCGTACTAGCGCGCGAGGCGGGCTATGACGGGGTCGAGATTATCGGCTCAGCCGGTTATCTATTGTCCACTTTTCTAGTCGAGCGCACCAATCAGCGCAGCGATCAGTGGGGCGGATCGTTCGAAAACCGGATGCGCTTTCCGGTCGAGGTGGTGCGCCGGGTGCGTGAGGCCGTCGGCCCCGACTTCATCGTCATCTTCCGCAT
>JBIIZD010000003.1:0-50350 GCA_044346445.1 Caulobacteraceae bacterium | reverse complement strand
TTCCCGGCCCGGATGGAGGTGGTCCATATCCCGACCGGCGGCGTCAAGATCAATGGCATTGCCTATGTGGCCCAAGGCCCTGGGCCGCATCCTGCCTTTGTGTTTTTTCACGGCCTGCCCGGCAATGAAAAGAATCTCGATCTGGTCCAGGCTGTGCGCCGGGCCGGATGGACGGCGGTGGCGGTGAATTATCGCGGCTCTTGGGGCAGCCCAGGGTCCTATCGCTTTACCAATAATCTTGAAGACGCAAACGCCGTTCTGGCCTATCTGCGCGACCCGGCCAATGCCAAGGCCTTAGGGATTGATCCGACCAAGATTGTGATCGGCGGCCATAGCATGGGCGGCTGGGTGGTGGCGCATACGGCGTCCAAAGACCATGGTTTGTTGGGTGCAGTGATGATCTCAGCCACCGATATCGGCACGTTTGGAACGGTCATGCCGCGCCCAGCCTTGGTGCAATATATGTCGGAAAGAATGGAGAGCCTGGCTGATGTTACGGCCGATAGCATGGCCAATGAATTGAACAAGAACAGCGCCAACTGGACCTTTGCCAAGGCTGCGCAAGGCCTGACCCAGCTGCCCATGCTGGTCCTAACCTCTGAAGACGGGCGCGCTGACCAGTCCGGCGCCTTGGCCAGGACTGTTCAGGCTGCGGGCGGGACTCGGCTGACCATAGATCATGTTGCCACAGATCACAGCTGGTCTGACCGCCGTATTGCCCTGCAGGCCGCAGTGGTGACCTGGCTCGATAGCTTGATTACCAAGCCCTAGGCCAAGGGTGACCCTAGGGCATGGCAAATTTTTCCGTCCACACGGTTTGCTAAATGCCGATAACGCGATAACTGACTAGACATGACAAACCTGATCGACCCCTCCGCCGACACCCTTTTGCTTGCCAAACCAGACCGCATGGTTTCCGTGCGGGATACGTTTGGTGTTGATAGCGACATGATGGTCCCGGCCTTTTCGACCCCCGATGCGCATGTGCCGGAGATCGATCTGTCCTATAAGTTTGATCCCCAGACCACGCTGGCTGTCTGTGCAGGCTTTGCGCATGATCGCAGGGTCATGGTTCAGGGCTATCACGGCACGGGTAAATCAACCCACATCGAACAGATCGCCGCGCGCCTGAACTGGCCCCTGGTGCGGATCAATCTGGACAGCCATATCAGCCGGATCGATCTGGTCGGTAAGGACGCCATTGTCCTGAAAGACGGCAAGCAGGTGACCGAGTTTCGCGAGGGCATGCTGCCCTGGGCGCTGCAACGGCCCATTGCGCTGGTGTTTGACGAATATGATGCAGGCCGGCCCGATGTGATGTTCGTGATCCAGCGCGTGCTGGAAGTGCAGGGCAAGCTAACCCTGCTCGACCAGAACCGGGTGATCAAGCCCAACCCCTATTTCCGCCTGTTTGCCACGACCAATACAATCGGGCTTGGCGATACGTCTGGCCTTTATCACGGCACCCAACAGATCAATCAGGGCCAGATGGACCGCTGGTCTATCGTCACCACCTTGAACTATCTGGCCCATGACGTCGAAGCCGATATTGTGACCGCCAAGTCCCCGGCCTATGACACGCCTGAGGGTCGCCGCACGATCGCGGCCATGGTCCGGGTCGCCGACATGACGCGCAATGCGTTTATGAATGGTGACATCTCGACCGTGATGAGCCCGCGCACCGTGATCACCTGGGCGCAGAATGCCGAGATTTTCGGCGGCGATCTGGCCTTGTCCTTCCGGCTGACCTTCCTGAACAAGTGCGACGAGCTTGAGCGCGCCACCGTGGCCGAATTCTTCCAGCGCGCCTTTGGTCAGGACCTGCCGGAAAGTGCCGCTCGGGTAAAGGTGGCCTAGACGCCGGGTTTTTCCATCAAGAACCAGGTTGCATCGTCTTGCGGTGCGACCGGATCGCGGTGATAGACAAAGCCATAATCCAGCAGCTTTAAGCCATAGCGGTCGATCAGCTCGCCAGCGAAATCACGCTTGAATAACCGGTCCTTATGACCGCGATAATCAAGCCTGGCTGGCGTCGGATTATAGTATTCGCAAACCATGATATAGCGCCGCGATAAACGGTAGAGATTGTCATAGGCCGCGCTCAGGGCGTCGGGCTGGATATGGATCAAGACGCCCTTGGTAAAGGTCAGGTCATAGGCCTGTTCGCCGGGCAAGGGCTCAAGCACGGTTGCACAGACAATTTGGCCAAGCTCAAGCGCCTTGGCTTTTTGCGCCGCATCGGGGTTGATTTCAAAGCCGGTCAAGGCAAGGCCTGGATTGATCTGGCTAAGCGCAACAAGGTTTAGGCCGATATTACACCCCAGCTCGGCAATGGCTTTGACCCCAGCTGTCTTTTGCAAAATGGTTTGAAACAAGACCTGATTGGCTGCGACCAGCTTTGGGGCCTTATTGCGATCCATATAGCCCTGACCAAAGTCGCCAGCCCAAAACGCCTCTTGCTCGGTTCGAAACTGCATCTGGGTGTCCTGATCAATACGCGACTTATCGCTGTGTTCGGTCCTGGGGTGGCGGGGCTTGGCAAGTTACCGATTGTTTTTTGCTGACCGCAAGATTGGGGCCTTTCCTTTGCGGCAATTGCGGTAAAGATTAGGTTATGATCTTGGCAGAGCATCTTACCCCTTGCGGGCCGATCCTGGACGCACCGGCGGCCGAGCGCGTTTTTGAGGCCTTGACCAAGGCCTCGGCCAAGGACGGCTGGTCGGCGCTATTGGACAAGGCCTGGCCTGGGCTTGCCCCTATTGCCGCTGCCTCGCCCTATCTGGCAGGCCTGATGCGCCGTTCGCCCGATCGGGTGCGGTCGATTCTTTGTGCCAGCCCGGAAGATCGGATGGAACAGGTCATCCAGGACTGCCAATCGGTCTTGGCCATGACGCCAGAGGCCGGCGGGCGGGTCTTGCGAGGCCTCAAGGCCGATGCCCATTTGACGATTGGCCTGGCCGATCTTGGCGGGGTCTGGGGCCTTGACCAGGTCACAGGGGCCATTACCGCCTTTGCCGATGCGGCCGTACAGGCGGCCTTGTCGCTGGCTGTGGTTCAGGAGGTAACGGCGGGACGGCTATTGGCCAACGCGTCCTTGCAACCAGGTTCGGTGCCGGGCCTGTTCATCATTGCCATGGGCAAGCACGGCGCGCATGAGCTTAACTATTCGAGCGATATTGATATTTCAGTGTTTTATGAGCCCGCCATGATTGCGGTTGCGCCAGGCCATGACGCCCAGGCCTTGGCCTTGCGGCTGACCCGCGCCCTGGCCCAGACCCTGCAAGAGCGAACCGCGGACGGTTATGTGTTCCGGGTGGATCTGCGCCTGCGTCCAGACCCCAGCGCCACCCCTCCGGCCGTGACCGCAGCCGCAGCAGTGGACTATTATCAGACCCTTGGCCAGAACTGGGAGCGGGCAGCCTTTATCAAGGCAAGGCCGGTTGCCGGAGACCTGGACCAGGCCAGGCGCTTTCTTGACGAATTGAGCGGTTTTGTTTGGCGCAAGAATCTCGATTTCGCCGCCATTGCCGATATTCATTCGATCAAGCGCCAGATTCATATCCATAAGGTCGATGATCGTCTGACGGCCAAGGGCGCGAATCTGAAACTTGGCCGAGGCGGCATTCGCGAGATCGAGTTCTTTGTCCAGACCCAGCAATTAATCCTTGGCGGGCGCGATCCCAGTCTGCGGTCCAATCGCACGCTGGAGGCCTTGGTGGGCTTAAACCGTGCCGGTCATGTCACAGACCAGACCGCGCAAGAGCTGATGGCGGCCTATCGGGACCTGCGCAGCCTGGAACACAGGGTCCAGATGATCCATGACGAGCAGACCCACAAGCTGCCCGAATCCGACGCTGAGCGCCGAAAGGTCGCGGTCCTGTTCGGCCAGAGCGATCTGCGGCGGTTTGATGCTCAGGTGGCGCGGCTGCTCAAGGGGGTTAACCGGCGCTATGGCGAACTGTTTGCAGAAGGCGAGGACCTGTCCAGCGCCTATGGCAGTCTGGTCTTTACCGGAGTTGAGGATGATCCCGAAACCTTGGCGACCTTGGCCCGGATGGGCTATTCCAACCCCGCCCAGGTCGCCGCGACCATCCGCTCTTGGCACCATGGCAAGATTGCTGCGACCCGGACCGAGCGGGGGCGGGAATTGTTTACCCAGTTGGCCCCGCGTTTGCTGGATGCGGCCACCGCCACCGGTGCGCCCGATGCGGCCTTTTTGCGGTTTGGCGATTTCTTTGGCCGGTTAAGCCTTGGGGTCCAGATCCAGTCCCTGCTCCTGGCCCAGCCCAAGCTCTTGAAGCTGCTGGTTCAGGTCATGGCCTTTGCGCCGCATCTGGCAACCACGCTGGCCCGGCGACCCGCCGCCCTAGACGCGCTGATGGACCGAGCCTTTTTTGAGCCATTTGACGCGCAAGCCGAAACCGCGGGCTTTGTTGGCCAGGTGGCCGCCGCCGATGGGTTTGAGGCGGCTATGGACCGGGCGCGTGTGCTGTTTCGCGAGCAGTCCTTTCGGATCGGGGTGCAGGTCATGAGCGGGGCCGCCAGCGCCGCCGAGGCGGGCCAGGCCTTTGCTGGACTAGCCGACATGACCATAAGCGCGCTTGCCCCTGCCGCGCTTGCTGAAACCATCCGCCAAGGCGGGGCCTTTGCGGGCGAGGTGGCGGTGATCGCGCTTGGCAAGTGTGGGTCTGGGGAAATGACCGCCCAGTCTGATCTGGACCTGATGACCCTTTATCGCGCGGACAGTCCCGATGCCATGTCCGAGGTTAAGGGCTGGGGTGCGGAGACCTTTTATGCGCGCTTTACCCAAAGGCTGGTGGCGGCACTATCGGCCCCGACCGGCGAGGGCGAGCTTTATGAGGTGGATCTGCAATTGCGGCCCTCTGGCACGGCTGGGCCGGTCGCGGTCAGCTGGGCGGCGTTTGAGGGTTATTATGCCCATGAGGCCGAAACCTGGGAGATGATGGCCCTGACCCGGGCTCGGCTTGTCTGGGCGACGAGTGCGGGGTTTGCTAACCAGTGCCGGGGCGCGATTGAGACGGCCCTGCGTCAGCCGCGCGACCCGGTCCAGACCGCGCGCGACATGCTCGATATGCGCAAGCTCATGGCCCGCGAGCGGCCACCCAAGGATGACTGGGACCTCAAACTGTCCAGCGGGGGTATGGTCGATATCGAGTTTGCGGTTCAAACCTTGCAACTTGTCCATGCAAGCCAGGGCGGCCCCTTGTGCGCGAATACCTTGCAGGCCTTGACAGCCTTTAAGGCCGCTAACCTCGCCAATGCGGCGCATATTGCCGATCTTGAGCAGGCTTGGCTGGTCTTGCAGGATGTTAGCCAGGTGCTGAAATTGGCCCTTGCCGATGGCACCAGCCCCGCCGCAGAGCCTGCTGCCTTTCGCAGCCTTTTGGCGCGGTCAGCGCATCTGCGCCAGTTTTCGAGCCTGATGCCGAGGCTGCTAAAGGTGCGAAAGGCCGCGCATAACGCGTTTGAGGCCATTGCACACGACCTGATTGCTGAAGCGGGCAAAAAGTCTGACGGCAATATAAATAGTGATTGATAAACACTATGGTTTTGCGCTTAATCAATTTGACGCCGCAAAACACTTGATGATTTAGCAAGTAAAAAATCTAAACCTTATGTCGGATGTTTCTGGGCGTCAGGTTCCAGGTGTGGCTTGGCTGATTTCTAAGTTATTGAAATAATAATAAAATAGGGAGGTACCGTCTTTGATTCCAGATGCCTTGAAAAACGCCTTATGGAAAAAAGATGATGATTTTCGTTATCTGATCCTGACCACGCCGGTTTTTTCGATTCTGGCGTCAATCTGGATTCCACTACACTATACCGTCTTGTGGGGCGCGGCGGTTCTTTATTGGGTGATCGTGGTTCGGTATGATGCGGTAGGTGTTTATAAGAGGCTGAATTTTATAAATAAAAACGAAAATGCCCAGGCGATTGAGAGCTTTTTATTCAATGTGCTTTATCTGACTGTTCCCTTTGCCCTGGTGGTCAATAAGGGGCAGACCTGTATCCTGACCGGGGTCTGTATTGCCGGATGGGTGATTATTTCCAGCGCCAATCGGTTCTCTAAATCGCTCAAGGTCGGTATTGCGTCGGTTTCGGCCTTGTTTGTGATCGCTGTACTTGGCGCATTATGGGACACGGTACGGGTTCCGCCGGAGCAATTGACAGCCTTATTGATCTGCGTGGTTGCCCTATTCACCTATGCGCTGGCCAATGCGGCAGGGCGACGGCGCGCCGAGCGTGGACTCTATGCGGCGCTGGACGATGCCAAGCGCAATCTGGACGAGGCTGAGCGGGCGCGGCAGGCCAAGAGTGAGTTCCTGGCCAATATGAGCCATGAGCTCAGAACCCCCCTGACGGCGATATTGGGTTTTTCGCGGCTTTTGTCACAAAGGCGCGACCTGACGGCTCAAGCGCGGCTGTTTGCCGAAAGGTGCGTTTCTGCCGGAGAGTTGGTGCTCAACATCATCAATGACACGCTCGATTTTTCGCGGCTTGAGGCGGCTCAGTTCAGCATTTCACCCAAGGCGACCCATCTTGCGGATCTGATCAAGGGTTCGCTCGAAATTCTGAGCGACCAGGCGCAGCGCAAGGGCTTGGGTCTGGAGCTTAAGGTCGGGGCGGGCGTTCCCGACTGGATCGATATTGATGCCCTTAGGCTGCAACAGGTCTTGCTCAATCTGATCGGTAATTCGATCAAGTTTACCGACCGGGGCCGAGTTAGGGTTACGGTGCGCAGCAGCGCGGCGCGCGCCCGGCTCTATATTCGCATTTTTGACACAGGGCGCGGCATTGCTCCGGACAAGCAAGAACGGCTGTTTCGCCGATATTCGCAGATTTCGCAAGGCATCCCCAAGGAACAGGTCGGGACGGGCCTGGGCCTTGATATTACCCGCAACCTTGTCGAGGCCATGGGCGGTCAGGTTGGGGTCTCTAGCATTGTCGGGCGCGGCTCTGTGTTCTGGCTTGCCCTACCTATGGACCGCGCTGTGCCGATAGCTGCGCCTCGGACCGCGGCCATATCGGCGCAGGCTTGTGACCTGCCGCAAAACCTGAATGTGCTGGTCGCTGATGATAATGTGGTCAATCGCGAATTGCTCAAGATCATACTGACCGACATAGCAGACACAGTTGTCGAGGCGCATGATGGGCTGGAGGCGGTCGATCGGGCGGTGGCTAGGGCGTTTGATGTGATCTTGATGGATGTGCGCATGCCCAATATGGACGGGGTAACCGCCGCCTCGCTTATTCGGTCCAGCCATGGGCCCAATGGTTCAACCCCGATCATAGCCTTTACCGCCAGCCTCTTGAACGCCCAGGATGCCAGCGCTTTTGATCAGGTTGTGGTCAAGCCCATTGTGCCGCGCGACCTATTGACCACGATTGCCTCGGCGGTCGCCAAGGCGCGTCTTGGCCCGACTGAAGATTTATTCTCCCCGCCCGCGACGGATTATCATGGCCTAGGCGTTCAATACACAGGAAGCTAGTATGGTGTTTGTTGTAAGGAGATTCCTGATGAAGCGCGTGATTTTGGCCGCAGGCCTTGGATTGATCATGGTTGGCTCGGCCTTGGCAGACCCAATGACCCCAGCCGGACCGCCCATCAAGCTTAGGGCGGATATGAATGGTGACGGCAAGCTTGGCCTGGCAGAGTTCCAAAAATCCCGTCTCGACCGGATGATGAAGCTCGACACCAACCAGGACAGCAAGATCAGCGATGCCGAGTTTATGGCCATGAAGCCCAGGATGGGGCCCGATGACGTGCCGCCGGAAATGTCTGGCATGGGCATAAGCCGCAGGGTTGGCAAGGCACCTGATGGCCACCAGATGAAGATGGGTCCCGGCCACGCGCATCATCAGGGTATGATTTTTGACATGATGGACCGAAATGATGATGGTTCGATAACCGCCGATGAAATCAATGCTATTTCAGCCAAGCAGTTCAAACGCATGGATAAGAACGGCGATGGCGCCTTGACCCCGGATGAACGGCCGCGTTGGGGCAAGGGCGGACCGCGCCATGATCATCAACGTCCTGAGCCCAAATAGCGCCAGCGTGTCTGACCGGATCCCTGCGAACGATCTGCAGGGGCCCGGTCCGATGGGCAGGCCTGGCCAGACTGTGCTAGATCCGGACACAGACATGGTGGCGCGGCTGGGTCAGGGCGATCCGGGCGCTATCCAGACCTTGATCAGCGGCAAGCTGCCAAGAATTCTGGCCTTGGCGCGGCGGCTATTGGGTGATGCGGCCGAGGCCGAAGATGTTGCGCAAGAAGCCCTGGTTCGGGCCTGGAAACAGGCGCCCAACTGGAAGCCGGGCCCCGCGCGGTTTGATACCTGGCTGCACAAGGTGGCGCTCAATCTTTGTTATGACCGCCTAAGGCGGCCGCGGCTGGTATCGGATGCGGGCCTGAGTGAGCAGGTTGATCCAGGACCTGCTCCCGATGCTGGACTATTGTTGCGGGAACGCCAAGCACGGGTCGAGGCGGCCCTGCGGGCCCTGCCACCGCGCCAAAGGGAGGCGATTGTGCTTTGCTATTATCAAGACCTGGGCAACCAGACCGCCGCTGATCTGATGCAGGTCAGTGTCGAGGCGCTGGAGAGCCTGTTATCGCGTGGCCGCCGGACATTGCGCGGCGCGCTTATTGACTTGTCCGGGCCCTTGCCATGACGCCAGACCGTTTTACAGCCCTGTCGCAAGCCTATGGTGGCCATCTGGACCGCTGGCCGGTCGATGAACGCTCTGACGCCGTGCGGCTTTGTCAGGACCGGCCCCAATGGACAGCTAAGGTCCTAAGCGAGGCTGCGCGCCTTGATGACCTGCTCGACGCATTTGGTGTAGAGACACCGTCGAATGCGCTGCGCCAACGCATTTGTGCGCGCACACAGCCCGATCGAGCTAGGCTGCCCACGGGCCTGAGGGGCTGGGGCTTTGGTCTGGCGGCTGCCAGCCTTGCCGGTGTGATTTGCGGCGCGGCCCTGATGAATCTTGCCGTGCCAGATCTGTCGAAGGATGCTGTGGTGGTCAGTGCCCTTGGCGAACAAGGCGGTGATCTTGACTTGAGCAATTCCAACGCCAAGGAGCCCTTATGAGCCCGCGCAATTTGAAAATCCTATTGGCCGTGTCGGTCTTGGTGAATGTGTTTGTCTTGGCCGCGATTTGCGGCGGTCTATTGGTGCGGCACCGCTTGATGCACGAGATGGGGCCAGGACGGGGTAATCCCATGATGCGGGCCGCTCAGGACATGCCAGAGCCCGAGCAGCAGGCCTTTCGTCGCCAGATGCGTGCTGTGGCGGCCAAGGCCCTGCCGGCCATGACTGAGGCCCGTTTTGCCCGGAATGCGGCGGCAGATGGTTTGATCGCCGCAAAGCCTGACGCCATTAAGATCAAGCAAGACCTCGCCCGCGCCCGCGCCGCCGAGACCCTAGCCCGCGGCCAGATAGAGGATGCGTTTGTCCAGTTCGCTGTGACCTTGGAGCCCAAGGCACGTGAGCGGCTGGCCGAGGGCCTGAGGCGCGCCTCGCTGCGTCCTGGACGGCATATGATGATGGACGGCCCGCCCGGACCGCCTCCGCCGCCTAGACCCTCAGACGGCCCCCCGCCTTCTGGGCCACCGCAATAATCTTGGCCGACAAGGCCTCAAGCTCGGCCTCGGTCAGGGTCTTGTCCTTGGGGGCGATCGAGACCTCAAGCGCGATCGACTTGTGGCCCGGCTCTATGCCTGTGCCCTGATAGACATCGAACACGCGCGCGCCGCTGATCAGGGCCTTGTCGGCACCGATCACGGCCTTGACCAGATCACCTGCCACCTGGTCAGCCGGGACGATAAAGGCAAAGTCACGGCTCAGTGGCATCAGGCTGGAGGCCTCATAGCCCGGCCTTGCCTTGGACTTGCGACGCTGTTCGGGCACCGCATCGAGCCAAAGCTCAAAGCCATAGACAGGCCCGTCAATATCCAGCGTCGAGAGTATGCGCGGATGCAGGGCGCCAAATTCGGCGATTACGGCCTTTGGTCCCAGTTGCAGCCTTGCCGAACGGCCCGGATGCCACCAGGGCGAGGCACTGCCTTGAGCGGTCTGTAGCGAAGCTGTCGGTGCGCCCAGATCGTCGAGCAAGGCAAGAAGGTCAGACTTGATGCTGAACACATCCTCTGGCGCGCCGCCGTCCCAGCGCCGGGCCGCATGCGGCGCGATCAGGGCGGTAATGGCGGTGCGCTGATCCTTGGGTCGATCGCCCGCAAACACCGGGCCGACCTCGAACAGGGCGCAGTCAGCAAAGCCGCGCTTGGCATTGCGGCCAGCGGCCTCGATCAGATTGGGCAGAATGGAGGGGCGCATACAGTCCAGGTCGGACGCAATCGGATTGGATAGGATCAAAGATGCACCGCCGCCGCCAAAAAGCTCAGCGGTCTTGCGGCCTGTGAACGACCAGGTCACCGCCTCGCTATAGCCCATGGCCGCCAGGGCGCGCCTGCCCATGCGGGCGCGGTTTTGACGCGGTGTCAGCACCCCGCTGCTGGTGGCATTGATCGGGGGCAGCGGCGTTGAGGGCAGGGCACCATAGCCGACAATCCGCGCAACCTCTTCAACCAGATCGGCCTTACCCTCAATATCGCGCCGCCAACTGGGCGGGGTGACTGAAACCTCAGTGCCCGAGCCACTGACCGTACAGCCTAGCCTGGTGAGGATGTCCAGACTGGTCTTTGCATCAACGCTGAGGCCCGACAGGCGCGTGACATAGGTTGGATCAAACGCGATGGGGCCGGGTGTAGCTGGGGCCTGACCCGCCACCACAATATCGGAGGGCTCACCGCCGCATAGCTCCAGGATCAGGCGCGTGGCCAGCTCTAGGCCGGGTACGACAAAGCCGGTATCGACCGTGCGCGCAAAGCGATATTGCGCATCGGACGCTATGCCGGTCGCCCGGCCCGTTTGGGCGGTGCGCAGCGGATCAAACCAGGCGCTTTCGATAAAGACGTCGGTCGTCTCGTCGCTACAGCCCGTGCTTTCGCCGCCCATGACGCCGCCAAGACCCAGCGCGCCTGAGCCATCGGCGATCACGCACATTTCGCCCGTCAAGGCATAGGTCTTGCCGTCGAGGGCCAGCAGGGATTCCTCGCCCTGGCCCAGCCGCGCCTCAATAAAGCCGCCGGTAAGCTTGCCCGCATCATAGACATGCAGGGGCCGGGCGCGGTCATAGGACAAGAGGTTGGTGACATCGACCAGGGCATTGATCGAGCGCAGGCCAATGGCCTTAAGCTTGGCTTGCAGCCAGTCTGGCGAGGGGCCGTTCTTGACCTTGCGGATCAGGCGGCCGGCAAAAACGGGGCAGGCCTCTGGCGCGGTTAGGCGAATATCAATCGGGCAGGGGAAGGTGCCCCGGACCGGCGCAACGGTCTGATCCTTGAGCGTGCCCAAGCCGGTTGCTGCCAGATCACGGGCAATCCCAGCAACGCCCAGCCAGTCTGGCCGGTTAGGCGTGACCTCAAAATCAATTACAGCTTCGAGGCCCAGCGCCTGGGCAACAGGCGTGCCGACGGCGAGACTATCGGCCAGTTCCATAATGCCGTCAGACTCTTCGGCTGTTTGCAGTTCCGCCGCCGAACACAGCATGCCCATGGAGACGACGCCGCGCACTGGCTTTTCAACCAAGGTGACATCAAGGCCCGGCACATAGGCCCCAATCGGGGCATAGATGGTGGTCAGGCCTGCGCGGGCATTGGGCGCGCCGCAGACAATTTCCTTGCGACCATCGACCGTATCAACCTGACAGACGCGCAGCCGGTCGGCATTGGGGTGCTGCTCTGCCGAGACAATCTTGGCGACCGTAAATGCCGCCAGCTTTTTGGCCGGGTCCTCGACATGCTCGACCTCAAGACCGGCCATGGTCATGGCCTCGACGATCTGTTGCGCCGTGGCGGTGGTCTCTAGGTGCTGTTTTAGCCAGGAGAGGGTGAATTTCATGGTCGGTACTCAATATGGGATGTGCGGGGCGCTGCCCCCTTCCCCGGCTTCGCCGGTACTTCCCCCAAGGGGGGAAGATTTGGTGTCTGTAATCCTCCCACCTTGGGGGAGGGGAACCGCGAAGCGGTGGAGGGGGCTGAACGCGGCACCATCAGCTCAGGCCCCCCGCGGCATTGGGAGCGGCAAAGGCACTAAAGCCGTAATGGGATAGCCAGCGCACATCGCTGGCGAACATGTCGCGCAGGTCCGGCACGCCGTATTTCAGCATGGCCAGACGATCGACCCCCATGCCAAAGGCAAAGCCTTGCCACTCATCCGGATCAAGGCCGCAATTGCGGATCACATTGGGATGCACCATGCCGCAGCCAAGCACCTCCAGCCAGCTCTGGCCCTGACCGACCTTTAGCTCACCGCCGGTGCGGTCGCATTGCACATCCAGCTCGGCTGAGGGTTCGGTAAAGGGGAAGTGGTGCGGGCGAAACCGGGTGACGACATCGCTGGTCTCAAAAAAGCGGCCAACAAAGGTTTCCAGCGTCCATTTCAAATGCCCCATATGAATGTCGCGGTCGATTACCAGGCCCTCGACCTGATGGAACATGGGCGTATGGGTCTGGTCGGAATCCTTGCGATAGGTCCGGCCCGGCGCGATTATGCGGATGGGCGGCTTTTGCGACACCATGGTGCGGATCTGAACCGGGCTGGTATGGGTGCGCAGCAGCATGCGCTCGCCCGCCTCATTGGCCTCGAAGAAGAAGGTGTCGTGCATTTCCCGCGCCGGGTGCTTGGGCGGGAAGTTCAAGGCGGTGAAATTGTGGAAATCATCCTCAATGTCGGGACCATCGGCCACGGCAAAGCCCATTTCGGCAAAAATGGCGATCATCTCGTCCATGACCTGCATGGTCGGATGCACACCGCCCCGGCGACGCGGTGGTGCAGGCAAGGTCAGGTCCAGATGTTCCGAGGCCAGTTGCGCATCAAGCGCCGCGCCTTCGAGATCGGCTTTGCGCGCTGCCAATGCTGCTTGCACCCGGTCGCGGAGGCCATTGATCAAGGGGCCCTGTTCGCGCCGCTCATCCGGGCTCAAGGCCCCCATGCCCTTTAAAAGGCCAGAAATTGAGCCGGTCTTGCCAAGCGCCGACACCCGCACGGCATCGAGGCTGGTCAGGTCATTGGCCGTGCCAATCGCGCCGACAATCTGCGCTTCTAAGGTGGCGAGGTCAGTCATGGGCAAACCTTTATTGGACGTCAGACAGACAAACGGCGCGGGGCCAAAAGCGCCCGCGCCGTCAAGGTCTATGAGATGAGCGCTTGCTCAACAAGCCTTAAGCTAGGGCCGTACGAACCTTGTCGGCAATGGCCTTAAAGGCTGCCGGGTCGGCGGCTGCGACATCGGACAAGACCTTGCGGTCAATATCGATTCCAGCCAAGTCCAGACCATGGACGAACTGCGAATAGGTAAAGCCTTCCAACCGGGCAGCCGCATTAATGCGCTGGATCCAGAGGGCCCGGAAGCTACGCTTCTTGGTGCGACGGTCGCGATAGGCATATTGCCCGGCGCGGTCAACGGCGGCCTTGGCCGTCTTGATGGTATTCTTGCGGCGGCCAGAGAAACCCTTGGCCTGCTCGAGAACTTTTTTATGTCTAGCGTGGGAGACTACGCCCCGTTTTACGCGCGCCATGTGAGATCACCTTTTGAAAGAAATTGCAGGAACAAGCGCCGGTCAGGCGTAGGGCATGAACAGCTTGATGATTTTGGTGTCGGCGTCCGACATCACCTTGGTCCCGCGATTTTGGCGGATATATTTGGCATTGTGGCTGATCAAGCGGTGACGCTTGCCCGCAACGCCAGCCTTAATCCGGCCGCTCGCAGTGATCTTGAAGCGCTTTTTAACGCCCGATTTGGTCTTCAACTTCGGCATTTCGCTGCAGGATCCGTAAACCCTGTCCTCTGATGGTGCGTAATGGATCGCCATGGCATGCCTAATGGCCAGGCGACCTCTAAGAACCGGCGCTTTTAGGGCAAAGGCACGCAGGGCGCAAGGGCTTGATCGGATTCAAAAAGCCCTGTCTTAAGCCCGCTCATCCTTGGGCGATCCCATGACAATATAGGTGGTGATGCTGGAGACCTGGGGCAGGGCGCCGAGCACCTCTGTGTGGAAGATCTTATAGGCTTTTAGGTCCGCCACCTCGACCCGCAGCAGGTATTCCACTGTACCGGTGATATTGTGACATTCGCGCACCTCGCTGACCGGGGCCATGGCCAGTTCAAAGGCGTGTTGGTCGGCCTTGGTATGGTGCGACAGACCAACCGTGACATAGGCAATAACGCCAATCCCAAGCGCAGACGGATTGAGCACGGCGCGGTAGCCACTGATCACGCCGCTGCGTTCAAGCTCTTGCACCCGGCGCAGGCAGGCCGAGGGCGACAAGCCGACCTTGTGCGCCAGATCCAGATTGCTGATCCGGCCATCACTAGAAAGCTCACGCAATATCTTGCGGCTGATAGCGTCTAAATCTTTCATTGATTGCTATAATGGCGAGATTTTCAGAAAGTTTGCAAGGTTATTCTTGCGAATATGGCCCATGCTTGCGCCATGATGAGCCTTGACCTTCTTGCGGCGCTGGCCGCCTTCGCGCTTGTGTCCTCGATCACACCTGGACCCAATAATCTGATGTTGATGACATCGGGGACCCATTTTGGCTTTCGCCGTACCGTGCCGCACCTGCTGGGCGTGTCCGGCGGATTTGTGGTCATGACCCTATTGATTGGGCTTGGGGTTGCGGGCCTGTTCACGGCCTTTCCCTTGAGTTTTGAAGTGCTGAAATGGGTCAGTGTCGCGTATCTTTTGTATCTGGCCTGGCACATTGCCACCGCACCGCCCTTGTCCGAACTGTCTGACGCGCCAGAGCTGGATCGCAAGCCCTTGACCTTTTTTCAAGCGGCCCTGTTTCAATGGGTCAATCCCAAGGCCTGGACCATGGCGCTGACGGCGGTGACGGCCTATGCGCCCAAGACCAATCCGCTGATGGGTCTGGCCGTGATTGCAGTGGTTTTTGGGGCCATCAACCTGCCCTCGGTTAGCCTCTGGACCCTGATGGGTGTGCAGTTGCGCCGGTTTTTGAGCAAACCCCAGGCCCAGCGAGCGTTCAATATTGGTGCGGCCCTGCTCTTGGTCGCCACGCTTTATCCGGTCGTATTTGGCCGACATTGATCGAGCAAACTTCGCCTCTGGATAGATGGGCCAAGCTCGGCTAGGCTCAGACATCATCTGCCCAAGGAGGTTTTGGCGTGCGCAATCTCGTGTTCGGCTCGGCCCTGGCCGTTTCAGTTTTGGTTGGTCATCAGGCCTTGGCGCAAATTCAGCCAGCCCCAGCCAGTCCGGCGGTCGAAGCGCCGCGCGATGTGCCCTATGCGGCCGGACCCTTACAGATTTTTGTCGATGCGACCGATACAGATCGGCGCATTTTTGCGGTGAGTCAGACCTTGCCTGTGGATCGGGCTGGTCCCATGACCTTGCACTATCCCGCCTGGCTGCCCGGTAATCATGCGCCGCGCGGCCCGATCGAGCAGATGGCAGGCCTGACCATTACCGCTGCGGGCAAGCCGGTGGAATGGACACGCGATCCGGTGGATATGTATGCCTTTCACCTGACCGTGCCGCAGGACGTCAAGAGCCTGAACATCAGCTTTCAATTCCTGTCCCCGACCGAGACCAGGATGGGCCGGGTCGTGGTCACGCCGGATCTTTTAAATCTGCAATGGAATGCCGTTGCCCTCTATCCGGCTGGCTATTTTGCCCGCCAGATTAAGGCCCAGGCCAGTCTGCGCCTGCCTGAGGGCTGGCAATTTGGCACGGCGCTGGAAACCGATCAGGTCAAGGACGGCATTGTCCAGTTCAAGCCAACCGATTTTGAGACTCTGGTCGATTCGCCCGTTTTTGCCGGGCGCTATTTCAAGCGCATCGACCTTGACCCCGGCGGACCGGTGCCAGTGCGCTTGAACATGATTGCAGATCGCGCCGCCTTGTTGGAAGCCAGTCCAGAGCAGATCGCCGCGCACCGTAATATGGTCCAGCAGGCCTATAAGCTGTTTGGCTCCTATCAATACGACCACTATGACTTCCTATTGGCCCTGAGCGACAAGATGAGCGGGATTGGCCTGGAGCATCACCGCTCCAGCGAAAATGGCACCAGCCCGACCTATTTCACCGATTGGGACAAGAGCCCTGTCGGCCGCGATCTTTTGCCGCACGAATTCACCCACTCCTGGAACGGCAAGTATCGGCGCGGCTCAGACCTTTGGACTGCGACCTTTAACGTGCCCATGCGCAATAGCCTGTTATGGGTCTATGAGGGCCAGACCCAATATTGGGGCAATGTATTGGCGGCGCGCTCGGGGCTTTTGAGCAAGCAACAGGGGCTGGAGTCCTTGGCCATGGTCGCCGCAGCGTTTGATAATCGCAAAGGTCGAAACTGGCGCAATCTGGCCGATACGACCAATGATCCGGTAATCGCCGCGCGCAAACCCCTGTCCTGGCGCAGTTGGCAAAGGTCGGAAGACTATTATTCCGAAGGCCAACTGATCTGGCTTGATGTCGATACCCTGATCCGCGAGCGGTCGGGCGACAAGCGCAGTCTGGATGATTTCGCCAAGGCGTTTTTCGGTGGCAAAAATGGAAGCTTCGTGCCCAAGACCTATGATTTTGCTGAAGTGGTGGCGACGCTGAATGCGGTTGAGCCTTATGACTGGGCGAGCTTCCTGACCAAGCGGCTTGAAGGCCATGAACCGGTTGCGCCGCTGGATGGTCTGGCGCGCGGCGGCTATAGGCTGGTCTATACGGCGGCCCCGACTGAGTTTTTCAAGGCCAGTGAGGCGCGGCGCAAGGTGGTGGATTTGAGCTATTCCATTGGGCTTGTGCTGGAAAAAGACGGTCTGGTCGCTGATGTCGCCTGGGGCGGCCCTGGCTTTAAGGCGGGTCTGATCACGGGCAGTCAGATCATGGCCGTGGGCGGCGTGGCCTATGATGCCGACGGCTTGAAGGCGGCGATTACGGCGGCCACTGACCTAGCCAAACCGGTTGAGCTCTTGATCAAGTCGGGTGACCGCTATCGCACCGTCAGGCTCGATTATGGCGGCGGGCTTCGCTATCCAAGGCTGGAGCGCGATCCAAAGACCCCGGCCAGGCTGGATGCCATCTATACGCCGCGCAAATAGGGCCTAGTGCCCGACCATGCCCAGCGCGATCAAGCCGCCTGTGCCAACAATAATGCGCCAGACGGCAAAGGGCAGAAATCCATAGCGTGTGACAAAGGCCAGCAAGGTCTTGACCACGAACCAGCCCGAGACAAAGGCGGTGACAAAGCCAATTGCGATCAGTCCGCCTTGATCCAGGCTCAGCGTATCCTTGGCCTTATAGAGGTCCAGCGAAAAGGCCGCCGTCATGGTGGGTATGGCCAGGAAAAAGGAAAACTCGGCGGCAGAGCGCCGGTCCGCGCCCAGCAGCATGGCTCCGACAATGGTTGCGCCCGAACGCGACACGCCCGGAATCATGGCCAGCACCTGAAACAGGCCCACGCCCAGTGCTGTGGCGGGCGGATAGGCCATGGCATCAAATTGGCGCGGCGGCGGGCTGAAGCGCTCGATCGCGGCCAAGACCACGCCGCCAATGATCAAGGACCAGCAGATCAGGCGCGGGCTCTCAAACAGGACGAGTTTGATAAGGTCGTGAAAAGCCAGTCCCAGAACCACGGCCGGGGCAAAGGCAATCATCACGCTATAGGCAAACCGCCGCGCCTCTGGACTGGTCGGCAGGCGCAAGACCACGTCCCAAAGCCTTTGAAAATACAAGACCACAACAGCCAGTATCGCGCCCAGCTGGATCAGGACCGCAAACGTATCCCAGGCTGCACTATTAAGGCCCATGGCCCGCTCGGCCAATAGAAGGTGGCCCGTGGACGAGACGGGCAAGAACTCGGTCACGCCCTCAATCAGGCCCAGAATAATCGCATTCAACCAATCGGGCATGGGGCTCGGTCCTTGGGGCCACGCGGATATCAGGGCCAGATAGACCCGAGCCGCCGGGGTCTGTCCAGCCCCTGATTGGGGCTAAAGTCATCTTGCCGATCAGGCTGGTTGCGCCCTAGACTGGGGCGTGAGCTTAAAGGGGTGCAATCATGACGAAGCGGGTTTGGGGGATATTGGCGGGTATTTGTCTGGCCGGGGCGTTTGGCCTTGGCGCGGCGCAGGCGGCCAGTTTTGTGCAGGTTGGCAAGGTCTTGCTTGATCCAGCCACAGGCAAGGTCGAGACGGCCAAGACCTTGGTGATTGATGGCGGCAAGCTGGTGCGCATTGCCGATGGCTATGTGTCTGAACCGGGCGGCACAGTGATTGATCTGAAGGACCAGTTTGTCCTGCCCGGCCTGATCGACAGCCATGTGCACCTGACCAGCCAGACCGGCCCCAATAGCCGCCTCGAAGAAGTGACCCAGTCCTCAGCCGATCAGGCCATGGTCGGGGCCCGCTATGCGCGCCGCACGCTCTTGGCCGGGTTTACCACTGTGGCCGATCTGGGCGCAGACAATGCCGCGATTTTTGCCCTGCGCGATGCCACTGCGCGCGGCGATGTGCCGGGGCCTCGGATCATCGCGGCGGGGTCTGCGATCTCGGTGCATGGCGGCCACGGCGATGTGAACGGGTTTCGTGAAGACGTCATGCATGTGCTGCGGCCAGGTTCGGTCTGTTCTGGACCCGATGATTGTCGCCGCGCCGTGCGCGAACAGGTCTGGCTTGGCGCCGACATCATCAAGATCACCGCCACGGGCGGGGTCTTGTCCAATACGGCGGCGGGTCTTGCCCAGCAGTTTTCCGATGATGAGCTGGCCGCGATTGTAGAGTCCGCGCACCGGATGGGCCGCAAGGTCACCGCCCATGCCCACGGGGTTGACGGCATAAATGCGTTTTTGAAGGCGGGCGGCGACAGTATCGAGCACGGCACCTATCTGGATGCCAAATCGATTGCCGCTTTCAAGACCGCTGGTGCCTATCTGGTGCCGACCCTGATGGCCGGGGATTATGTGGCCAGGATTGCCGCCTCCAAGGACAATTTCCTCACCCCCGCCCAGACCGCCAAGGCCCTGCAGGCGGGCCCAAGAATGCTGGACATGGCAAGGCGCGCGCATGAGGGCGGGGTCAAGATCGCCTTTGGCACCGATACCGGCGTCTCAGCGCATGGCGATAATGCCTATGAATTTGTGCTCCTGACCCGGGCGGGGCTTACCCCGCTCGAAGCGGTGCAGAGTGCAACGATTGGCGCGGCCGATCATCTGGGCCTTGGCGATCAGATTGGCCGCCTTAACCCCGGCTTTGCGGCGGATCTGATAGCGGTCAAGGGCGATCCCTTGAGCGATGTTACGAGCTTGCAAAAAGTGGTGTTTGTGATGAAGGGCGGTGTGGTGTTTAAGCCGTGATCGCCTATCCTAGCTGAGAGTCGTTCGCGCTGTTACCGGGCGGATTGGCGCGCTAAACTTAAGCCATGAGCAGTCCCCATACCCACGGCCTTAATCTGGCCCAGTCCAGCGCCCTGACCCGTTATGCCACCACCTTGTCGGTGGGCGTGGCGGCGATCTTGATTGTGATCAAGGCGGTGGCCTGGGTGCAGTCGGGCTCGGTCTCGATGATGGCGTCCCTGGCCGATTCCAGTCTTGATCTGGTGGCGTCCTTGGTGACGTTTTTTGCAGTGCGCTATGCCGCTGCCCCGCCCGATGCCGAGCACAGGTTTGGCCATGGCAAGGCGGAGGCCTTTGCCAGCCTAATCCAGGGCGGTCTGGTGTTTGCCTCTGCCGCCCTGATTGGCCAAGAAGCCCTTAACCGCATCGCCCATCCACAACCGATCCAGCAGGAGGGCTGGGCCATGGTGGTGATGGTAGCCTCGATTGCCTTGACCATGGCCCTGATCGCGGCCCAGTCGCGGGTCCTGCGTCAGACCGGCTCGGTCGCAGTATCTGGCGACCGCGCCCATTATGCAGCGGATCTGGCCTCAAACGGCGTATCGCTGTTGGGCATTGCGGCTGTGGCCCTGTTTCATCAACCGGTGCTGGACGCCATAGCAGGCCTGATCGTTGCGGTCTGGCTGGTCTGGGGCGCGATTGGGGTGTTCAGCCAGGCCTCGGTCCAGCTCATGGACCAGGAACTGCCCGACGAACAAAGGGCTAGGATCATCCATCTCATGACCGAAGATGCGCGTATTCGCGGCGTGCACCAGTTGCGCACCCGAGCCTCTGGCCCCTTTATCCATATGCAGATGCATGCCGATCTGGACCCAAGCCTGTCCTTGGTCGAGGCCCATAATGTGATGGTGGCGGCCGAGAACCGGGTGCTGGCAGCCTTTCCTGCGGCGGACATTTTGATCCATCCCGACCCCAGCGGCCAGGCCGAGCCGCATGGCGGCGCGTTTGCCGAAACCGCTGCTTCTCACGGCGCGCACAATCATGATTAAGGATTTGTATACAGCTTGGGCAGGATAAGCGACCAAGCCCGCTTGTTCTTTAGGCGATATTCTGGTTCAAACCGCATAGATCATGACCCTCAGCCGCAGCCTTCACCATTTTCCGCTTGATCCCGCCTCGCGCCAGGTGCGTCTAGCCCTTGGCGAGAAACGACTGCTGTTTAGCGAAGTCTCTGAACGCTATTGGGAACCCAAGCCCAGTCTTGAGGCCATGAACCCGTCCGGCCTTACCCCGATCTTGGTCGAGCTACAGGGCGCTCAGCGGCTGGTGATCTGCGAAAGCCGGGCCATATTGGAACATCTGGAAGAGCAGTATCCCCAACCTGATCTTCTGGGCACCGATCCGGCCACGCGCGCCGAGGCCAGGCGTCTGGTGCAATGGTTCGAGCGCAAGTTCGATAATGAGGTCAATGCCTATATTCTGTATGAGAAGATGGACAAACGCCTGCTTGGCCTTGGCGCACCGAATCTGGCCAATCTAAGACAGGGGCGCGATAATCTGCGCGCGCATCTGGCCTATCTGGAGACCCTATTGGCCAACCGCGATTGGTTGGCCGGGCCAAGGGTTTCGCAGGCCGATTTCGCCGCTGCGGCTCATATTTCGGTAATCGACTATTTTGGTGACGTGCCTTGGCGCGAATTTTCCGCGGCCAAGACCTGGTATATGAAGATCAAGTCGCGCCCGTGTTTCCGCCCGCTTCTGGCCGACCGCTGGCCCGGCCTGGCACCGTCTGGGCATTATGACAATCTCGATTTCTGAGGCCTCTCGCCCAGAAGCCCTGATCCGGGCCAAGGCCCTAGAGCTTGGCTTTGAGGTTTGCGGCCTTGCCAGCGTAACCGACCCCTGGCCCGCCAGCGCCCGCCTGGCCGCCTTTGTCGAGGCGGGGCATCACGGCCAGATGGACTGGATGGCCCAGACCCTAGAGCGACGCTCGCACCCAAAGGCCCTATGGCCGGGCGCGCTCAGCGCCATCATGCTTGGCGTCAATTATGGCCCTGATCACGATCCGCTTGAGGCGCTCGAAGCCAAGGACCGCGCTGCCATCTCGGTCTATGCCCAGGGCGACGACTATCACGACCTGATCAAGAAACGGCTCAAGGTCCTAGCGCGCTGGATGGTCAGCCAGTTTGGCGGCGCGCTAAAGGTGTTTGTCGATACCGCCGCCCTGATGGAAAAACCCTTGGCGCAAAAGGCGGGGCTTGGCTGGCAGGGCAAGCATACCAACCTGGTCTCGCGCCAGCTTGGCTCCTGGCTGTTTTTGGGCGCTATCTTGACCGAGCTTGTCCTAGAGCCAGACGCGGCCGAGATCGATCATTGCGGCTCGTGCCAGGCCTGCCTCGATATCTGCCCGACAAAAGCCTTTCCCGCGCCCTATCAGCTCGATGCGAGGCGCTGCATCTCTTACCTGACCATTGAGCATAAGGGCCCGGTCGATGAGGCCCTGCGCCCGGCCATGGGCAATCGCATCTATGGCTGTGACGATTGTCTCGCCGTCTGTCCCTGGAACAAGTTTGCGCAAGTGGGCCAAGAAATGGCCCTGCAGCCCCGCCCAGCCCTAACCGCGCCCGCGCTTGCCGACCTAGCCACGCTCGATGATGCGGCCTTTCGCACCCTGTTCGCCAAGAGCCCGATCAAGCGCATTGGCCGCGACCGGTTCGTGCGCAACGTCCTTTATGCGATTGGCAATAGCGGTGCGCCTGACTTGCGCGGCGTTGCAGACGGTCTGTGCGAGGACCCGGACGCGGCGGTGGCGGATGCGGCTAGGTGGGCGGTAGGGCGGCTTGGCGACGGGCCGATATAGATCGAGGCTGGCCGGATCAGCCGCCCGCCCAGGGCCTGTTCACGCGCATGGGCAATCCAGCCCGCTGTGCGGCCGGCGGCAAACACGCAGGTAAAGTGCTCGGCCTTAAAGCCCAAGGCCTCAAGCAGAAGCGCGGTATAAAACTCGACATTGGTTTGCAAAGACCGGTCTGGCTTGCGCACCTTGAGCACGGCCAAAACGGCGGTTTCGACGGCTTCGGCAAAGGCGAGGCGGCCAAGATTGGCTGAGCCTGCCTTGGCCATGGCCTTGATCGCGCCTTTCAGGGCATCGGCCCTGGGGTCGCGGACCTTATAGATGCGGTGGCCAAAACCCATCAGCCGGTCGCCCCGGTCCAGCGCCTGTTCGATCCAGGCCTGGGCATTATCGGGATGGCCAATCTCGTCCAGCATGGCAATGATTGGCCCCGGCGCGCCGCCATGCAAAGGCCCTTTCAGCGCCCCTTGCCCGGCCAGAACCGACGAGGTCAGGCCCGACTGGGTCGAGGCGACGACCCGAGCGGCAAAGGTTGAGGCATTAAGCCCATGATCTGAGACCGTGACCAGATAGGTATCCAGCCCCATGACTTCGGCCTTGCTGGCCCGTGTGCCGCGCATCATGTGCAAGAGGTCGGCAGCATGGCCAAGCGAAGGGTCCGGTGCAATCGGGCCAAGGCCAAGACGGCCCCTTACCACGGCGGCGGTAAAGACCGACTGGGCGGCGATCAGGCGAAGGGCGCAGCCTAGATCATGCCCATCGGCTATGCGCGCGGTTAGCACCCGCACCGCCTCAATCGGTTCGAGCGATAGGAGCCTGGCATCGAGGGCCTGGACCTCCGCAAACACCTCGGCCCGGGCCCGACCAAGCTTTTCAGTCAGGTCTTCCAGTGGCGGTAGGCCATCGAAAAAGCCCTCGAATAGGCGATGGATCACGGCTTCAAAACTGACCTTCCCCGCCAATTCATCCAGTGTCGCCCCGCGCAGGATCAGCCGCCCCGCCTGCCCATCGACATCACTCAAGACCGTGTTTGCGGCAATAATGCCTTCTAGACCTTCTGACATGACCCAAATTCCCGATTGATTATGAAGCCATTTTCCGGCGTGATGAAAATTCGTCAATCTTGATCAATATAATCAATCTATGGGGCAGGGCATGGCCGATTGGATCAATGCGAAAGAGGCGATGGCGCGGCTCAATATCCGGCCCCAGACCCTTTATGCCTATGTCAGCCGCGGCAAGATTGAGGCGCGCAGCCTGACCGACGACCCGCGCCAAAGCCTTTATCGCGTCGCCGATATTGCTAAGCTTCAGATCCGTAAGTCGCGCGGGCGCAAGGCCGCGACCGTGGCCGAGGATACGATTGCCCTGGGCGAACCGGTCCTGGCCTCATCAATCACCAGTCTTCAAGGCGGGCGGCTATATTATCGCGGCAAGGATGCGGCCCTGCTATGCCAGACCGAAATGCTGGAGGTGGTGGCCGCCCTCTTATGGGCAAGTGATCACCCACCGATGCCAGCGCCTGATCTAGGCCCCGTTCCTAGCCTCGATGGTAAGACCCGCGCTTTTGCTGCCTTGGCCCGAGCAGCGGCGAGCAGCGCCCCCATGCGCGGGCGGCATATGGACCTGTTGCAGGCCGAAGCGGGCCAGGTGCTCCATAGCCTAGCTGATGCGGTGGCGGGGCTGGGGGCAGGGTCAGGACCGATCCATCAGCGCTTGGCAGCGGCCTGGGGTTGTGACGCAGCGGGGGCGCAGCTCGTGCGCCAGGCCCTGGTCCTGTTGGCCGATCATGAGCTCAATGCCTCCACATTTGCCGCCCGGGTCGCGGCCTCGACCGGGGCCTCCTTGGCGGCGTCCGCCCTGGCCGGGCTTTGCGCCCTGTCGGGTCCCTTGCACGGCGGCATGGTGGCGCGGGTATCGGTCTTTATGGACGAGGTGGAAAGGGCTGGGGCGGCGGCGGCCTTCACCGCCCGCCTGTCGCGCGGGGCTAATGTGCCCGGCTTTGGTCACCCGCTCTATCCCGATGGCGATCCGAGGGCCAAGGCCTTGCTTGCCAACATCACCTTGCCGCCCGAATTTGCTGAGGTCTTGAGCGCCAGCGAAGCGGCCCTAGGCACACCGCCCAATATTGATTTTGCGCTAGCGGCCCTGGCGGCGCGGCTGGCCCTCCCGGCTGAGGCCCCCTTCCTGATCTTTGCCACGGCCCGCTGCGCCGGATGGCTGGCCCATGCCCTCGAACAACACCAAACCGGCCACCTGATCCGGCCTCGGGCACGGTATGTTGGGCCGGGGCTGGAGGGGTAGGGGGTATCAGACCGCCTCCACCTCCAACAGCGCAGCCGCAGGAATGCGCCAGTCTCTGGCAAGGGTGCGGATTTGGTCCAAGGTCAGGGCGCGGCGACCCGACAAAATTTCCGAGGCGCGGGACCGCGAGCCGAGAAGACTGGCGAGATCAGACTGGGTTTTGCCATTTTGCGCCATGCAAAACTTCAGCGCCTCAAGGCCACTGACCTTTGGGATGGCATAGTGTTTGTCTTCATAGGCCGCGACCAAGGCGATTAGGGCGTCTCGCTTATCTTCGTCGGCGCTACCCGTTTGCGCCTGCCATAGGGTGTCAATGTCCCGCAGGGCGGCGGTCAGGTCATCATCATTGCGGATCAAGGCGACACGCATCGAAACCTCCATAGTTTGGCTAAACTATACCCTAATCCGGCACGCCCGTCTCTAGCTCCTCCAGCCATACAGCCGCAGACGCGTCCGAGGGCATGCGCCAGTCGCCTCGGGGGGAGAGGGAGCCGCCGGAGCTGATTTTGGGGCTGTTGGGGACGGCGCTGCGTTTGAACTGGTTGGCGAAGAAGCGTTTCAGGAACAGGGCCATCCAGGTCTTGATTGTGGCCAGGTCATAGGCGGGGCGGGCGGCCTCTGGCGTATTGGCAGGCCAATCGCCCTTGGCGGCGTCATGCCAGGCCTGCCAGGCCAGATAGGCAATCTTGGACGGCTTAAAGCCATAGCGGGTCAGGTAATAGAGGGTAAAATCCTGCAGGGCATAGGGGCCGATCATGGCTTGGGTCGATTGCACCGCGCCATCGGCTCCGGCTGGGACCAGTTCGGGCGAGATTTCGGTGTCCAATATGGCGTGCAGAAGCTTGGCGGTCGCTTGGCTAAAATCGCCAGAAGCAGCGGCAAAGCGGATCAGGTGCTGGATCAGGGTCTTAGAGACCCCGGCATTGGGGTTATAATGGCTCATATGATCGCCAACCCCATAGGTGCACCAGCCCAGCGCCAGCTCGGACAGGTCGCCGGTCCCGACCACCAGGGCAGCGTTTTGATTGGCGAGGCGAAACAAATAATCGGTACGCAGGCCCGCCTGGACATTCTCAAACGTCACATCATAGACCGGCTGGCCTGCGCCAAACGGATGGCCAAGATCGGCCAGCATCTGCTGGGCGGCGGGGCGGATATCCAGCTCATGGGCGCTCACGCCCAAGGCCTGCATCAGGCCATGGGCATTGGCCTTGGTACCATCCGATGTGGCAAAGCCGGGCAGAGTATAGGCCAGCACGTTTTGGCGCGGCAGGCCAAGCTGATCCATCACCTTGACCGCAACAATCAGGGCCTGGGTGGAATCCAGCCCCCCCGAGACGCCAATGACCAGATGCTTTAGCCCGGTGGATTTTAGCCGCGTGGCCAGGCCCTGGACCTGGATATTCCAGGCCTCATAACAGTTTTCAGCCAGCTCATCGGGGTTGGACGGCACATAGGCAAACCGCTCTACGACGCGGATCAGGTCCAGCTTTTGCGTCGGGGCCTCAAAGTCAAACTCGACCGTGTCAAAGCCTTCGCCGTCGCGGCGGCTGCGCAGGGCCGCATCATTCCAGGTGCCGGTGCGCAGGCGCTCTTGCCGGATACGGCCAAGATCCAGATCCGCCAGGGTCAAGGTCGGCTCTGGGCTAAAACGCTGGGATTGGGCCAGGGTCTGGCCCAGCTCAAAAATCGCGCCCTGTCCGTCCCAGGCAAGGTCTGTGGTCGATTCGCCCGGTCCCGCCGCCGAATAGGCATAGGCCGCTTGGCAGCGCTCGGACTGGGAGCGGCACAAAAGGTTGCGGGTCTTGGCCTTGCCAATGGTAATATTGCTGGCCGACAGATTTAAGAGGATTTCCGCGCCTGCTAGGGCCGCTGCACTGCTCGGCGGGGTCGGGGTCCAGATGTCTTCGCAAATCTCGATATGAAAGCAAAACGGCGTGGGGCCAACGGCCTGAAACAGAATATCGACGCCGAACGGCACCTCTTCGCCCGCTATTGTGATGATCTCGCCGGTAATATCCGCGCCGGGGGTGAACCAGCGGCGCTCGTAAAACTCGCGATAATTGGGAAGATACGCCTTGGGCACAGCGCCCAATATGCGGCCATCATGCAGGGCCACGGCGCAATTATAGAGCCCGCCCTTGAACCTTAAGGGCGCGCCCACCACGACGACCGGGTTCAGGCCCTCGGTCGCCTCGGTCAGGCGGCCAAGCTCTTGCTCGACCGCATCGAGCAGGGCTTGCTGTAGCAACAGATCGTCAATCGCATAGGCGCTCAGGCCCAGTTCTGGGAACAGCAAAATGGCCGCACCCGCCTTATGGCCCTGATGGATCAGGTCCAGGGTCTGGTCCGCATTAAAGCGGACATCTGCGGGCCTAAGCGCGGGCACGCAGACGCCAAGCCTTAAAAAATCATGGCTATAGGGCGAGAAGAACTCAGGCGCGGCGGTGTCAGCCATGGGAACCCAGATAAAAACCGGTGTTTGCTAGGGCCACAATAGAACAAGCTTGCTCAATATGCCACGCCTTGCACGCACCTGATCTTCTAGACAGCCCTGTCCTAGCCAGCAGGCGGGGCGGGGCGGGGCATGACATCGATCAACTGGATGCGAAACACCAAGACGCTGTTGGGCGGAATCGGGCCTGCGCCTTGCGAGCCATAGCCCTGTTCTGGCGGCACATAGAGCAGCCATTCATCGCCGGGCTTCATCTGTTGCAGGGCCTCAACCCAGGCCGGGATCAGGCCTTGCAGGGGGAAGGTGGCCGGGACGCCGCGCTGGAACGAGCTGTCAAAGATGCTGCCTGACAAGAGCTTGCCCTCATAATGCACCTTGACCTCATCGACCGGCCTTGGACTGACGCCGCTGGCAGGGCCCGATTTGACAATCTTGTATTGCACGCCGCTGGCCAGGGTCTTGACCCCGTTAGCGGTGGCATTCTTGGCCATAAAGGCCGTGGCGGCATCGAGATTGGCCGCCGCCTGCTTGTTCGGGGCGCAGGCCGCTAGGCTGGCCATCAGGGCTAGGCCGGTGAAAAGTGTGGCAAGAATACGCATTTGGACAGCTCCCAGACAGGCAGTGAAACTTAAACAGACCGAGGCGGATAGCCGCGTTCACGCAGGGCATCAATAATGTCCTGGGTGTGCTGGGCATCGCGGGTCTCGATCATGATGTCGAACTCGGCACCCTTGGCGGGCACATCCAAGGCAAGGCGGTTATGCGCCACCTCGATAATATTGGCCCCCATATTGCCGATCAGGGTCGAGACATTGGCCAATAGACCCGGGCGATCATCGCCGACAATCCTTAGACTGATCAAGCGCTGGGCGCGCACCAATTCGCGGGTCAGGACCGAGGTCAAGAGCCGTGTATCAATATTGCCGCCGCACAGGATCAGGCCGACCTTCTTGCCGCGAAACTTTTCCGGAAAGGCCAGCAGGGCCGCCAAGGACGCCGCCCCCGCGCCCTCGGCAATGGTTTTTTCGACCGTGCAATAGAGCGAAATGGCGCGCTCAAAATAGGGCTCTTCGACCAAGAGCACGTCCTCAACCAGCGGCCGGGAAATGGCATAGGCCAGATCGCCGACCTGTTTGACCGCTATGCCTTCGGCAATGGTCTGGCCGCCCGTATTGGTGTTCATGCCGCGCATCCGCGCAGTAAAGGACGGATACATGGCCGGCTCGACCCCGATTATGTGGATATCGGGATTGATATGCTTGGCCGCCGTCGCCATGCCCGCAATCAGGCCGCCGCCGCCGATCGGAATGGGCAGGACTTCAAGGTCTGGCACGTCTTGCAGCATTTCCAGCGCGACTGTGCCCTGACCGGCCATGACGTCATAATCATTGAACGGATGCACAAACACCAGGCCGCGTTCATCGCGCAGCTTGGCAGCAAAGGCGGCGGCATCGTCATAGGTCTCACCCTCCAGCAAGACCTCGGCCCCGTGCGCACGGGTATGCTCGACCTTTACGAAGGGCGTGCCCTTGGGCATGACAATCGTGGCAGGAACGCCCAGGCGAGCGGCATGATAGGCGAGGCCCTGGGCATGGTTTCCGGCAGAGGCCGCAATAACGCCTCGACTTTTTTCCTCGGCCGTCATCAAGGACAGCTTGTTCAGCGCGCCGCGCTCCTTAAAGGCGGCGGTGAATTGCAGGTTCTCAAACTTCACCCAGACTTTTGCCCCGGTAATTTCCGAAAGCGTGCGCGAATAACGGCAGGGCGTGCGCTCGATATGGCCTTCTAGGCGCTCGGCGGCAGACTGGATGTGTTCAAAGGTCAAGGACATAACAATACCCGAGTTCGGTCAGGTCCAGCGGGAAAGCCCCGTCGGACGCGGGGGCAAACTAGCGGTCAGGCCGCCAAACTGCAATCGCTAGTGTCCAATTGGTCAATCTAGACCAATGCCTTAGCCTAGATCGCGTCGTGTTCCGCCACCAAATGCCCCGGCGCGATCTGTCGCAATTGCGGCACATAAATGGGGTCGTTTGCGCTCTGCGGCAGGCGCGATGGCAAAAATTGCAGACCCGCCAGAGGGTCAAGCGGACTTGCAGGCTCGCCGATCAGCCGCACCCGTTTGCGCGCCCGCTCCAGGCCGGGATCGGGGATCAGGGCGGCGGCCAGAAGGGCGCGGGTATAGGGGTGCCTAGCCTCGGCAAACAGTCTTGGCGTCGGGGCTTCTTCCATCACCCGGCCAAGATAGAGCACCATGACCCTGTGACTAATCTCTCGCACCACAGCCAGATCGTGGCTGATAAAGATCATGGCCATGCCCAGGTCTTTTTGCAAATCGATCAAGAGGTCGATGATCTGGGCCCGAATGGAGACATCAAGCGCCGAGACCGCCTCATCGCAAATGACCAGTTTGGGCTTGAGCATCATGGCCCTTGCAATGCCGACGCGCTGGTTCTGGCCTCCGGACAATTCGTGCGGATAGCGGTTGATCAGGTCGGGCGACAGGCCAACCCTTTGCATCATGGCCCGCACTTCTTGCTCGCGGCCCTTGGCATCAAGATCGCCGCGATAGACCTGCAAGGGCTCGGCCATGGACGAGCCTATGGTCATGCGCGGATCAAGACTGGCCAAGGGGTCTTGGAACACAATCTGCAAGTCCTTGCGGGCGGTTTTAAGGGCGGTGCGATCGGCCTTGGTAATCTCGCTGCCCAGAACCGTGACCGTGCCTGCGCTTGCGGGTACCAGCGCCAGAATGGCCCGCGACAAGGTGGTCTTGCCACAGCCGCTTTCGCCAACCACGCCCAGGGTCTCGCCCTGACGCACCTGGAAGCTGACACCGTCCACGGCCCGCAGGATTTTCTTGGGCGCAAACAGGCCATTATCGAGCGGATACCAGACCTTCAGATCATGACCCTCGACCACCACGGCGGCGTCATCGGCCACGGCGGACAAGACGGGTCTGCCGCCACGGCCTTCGCGGTCCAGGCGCGGAATGGCGTTGAGAAGCTGGCGCGTATAGGCGGTGGTGGGGCTGGAAAACACCTCTTGGGCTGCGCCCTGCTCGACAAACAGCCCGTCCTTCATCACGCAAACCGTATCGGCCAGCCGCGCGATCACGCCCATATCATGGGTGATCAAGACCATGGCCGCGCCGGTTTCGGCCTTTAGCTCGGCCATCAGATCCAGGATCTCGGACTGGACCGTGACATCCAGCGCCGTGGTTGGCTCATCGGCAATCAAGAGGGCCGGATCGCCGGCCATGGCACCGGCAATCATGACGCGCTGGCGCATGCCGCCGGAAAGCTCGTGTGGATACTGGTTCAGACGCCTGGCGGCTTCGGGAATCCTGACCCGGTCCAGCCAAGCCTTGGCCCGTGCCATGGCATCGGCGTGGCTAAGGCCCAGATGCAGCCGCAAGGGCTCGGCAATCTGCTCGCCAATGCGCACATGCGGGGTCAAGGCCGTCAGCGGGTCTTGAAAAATCATCGCCATTTTCGAGCCGCGCACACGATTAAGCTGATCTGTGCCTAGGCCAAGTATGTCCTGGCCCTTGAACTGGACCGCGCCGCTGGCCCGGCCATTGGCGGCCAATAGGCCCATAACCGTCATAAAGGTCTGGCTCTTGCCCGAGCCGCTCTCGCCGACCACGCCTAGGCATTGGCCTGCCTCGACGCTCAGGCTGATCCCCTTGACGGCCTCGACCAGACCATCATGGGTCGAAAAGCTGATTTTCAGATCCGAAACCGCCAAAACGGGCGGCAAATGGGTTGGGGTCAAGGCTGTAATCCTTAAGGCAAATCAATCCTGATCGAGTTTAACTGGCTTCGCCGCGAGCGCAATCTGTGTCAACGGCTATCCTTGGGCTTTTCAATCGCCTTGAAATTAGGGCAAATGGCGGCCTTAACCTTGTGAGCGTCCCAATGCCTGTCATCTCGATCGTCAATACCGCCATTTTCGATAATGGCTCCATCCGCAAGCTGGCCTCCAGCCTGGCCCAATTGGGGTGCAAGCGGCCCCTTCTTGTGACCGATCAAGGCTTGGTCGCGGCCGGGATTGCGGCCACTGTGATCGCTCAGGCGGGTGAGGCGGGCTTTGCCGCCGTATTCGACCAGACCCCGCCCAATCCAGACGAAGACGCCGTCACAGCGGCGACCGCCCTGTTCAAGGCCCATGATTGTGACGGCGTGGTTGGTCTTGGCGGCGGCTCCAGCATGGACCTGGCCAAGGCCGTGGCCCTGATGGCCAGCCATGAAGCGCCGCTCGAAAAATACGGTGCCTCTGCCCGTGGCGGTAAGTTCATCACCAAGACCTGCCCGATCATTGCCATTCCCACCACTTCGGGCACGGGCTCAGAGGTTTCGGTCGGGGCCGTGGTGGTGCTGAATAATGGCCGCAAGGAAACCTTCTTGTCGCCGCACCTGATCCCTGGTGTGGCCATTTGTGATCCAGAGCTCAGCCTTGGCCTGCCTGCGGGTCTGACCGCTGCCACCGGCATGGATGCGGTCACCCACTGTATCGAGGCGGTCTTGTCGCCGGTCGATAACCCGCCGCTCGAAGCCATTGGCTATGACGGGGTTGAGCGGGCCGTGGGCATGGGCTGGCTGGAGCGAGCGGTTGCTGATGGGTCAGACCTTGAAGCGCGCTCGCAAATGATGATGGCCTCGCTTGAGGGGGCGCTGGCCTTTGCCAAGGGTCTGGGCGCGGTGCATGCCCTGTCGCATTCCTGTGGTCGCCTGCCGGGCCTGAAGCTGCATCACGGCGCGCTCAATGCCCTGTTCCTGCCCGCCGTGATCCGCTTCTCTGAAGGGGCTGCCCCGGCCAAATATGCGCGGCTGAAAAAGGCCATGAACCTGGCCGCTGATGCCGATCTGGCCGATGCACTGGCAGGCTTGAACGCCAAGCTGGGTATTGTGCCCAAGCTATCTAGCCTTGGCGTCACTCGCGACATGATCCCCGACATTATCCGCTATGCGGTCAGCGACCTGGCCCATATGACCGCCCTCAAGCGCCCAACCGAGGCCGAGTATGAGGCCCTGATCGAGGCTGTGTTCTAGGCGGAGTCCGAAATGGCGCGGTGCAGTTCCAGCACTGCGCACAAGATATGATAAAACGAACTGGCGGGGGCGGCTTCAGGCATGAAGTCGCCTTTTTCCGTCATCCGGTCGAACCATAGGCCAGCTACCGGCACATCCAGATATTTCATCAAGGCCTGTGCTGCATGAATTGCGCCGTCCAGATCGGCTGGATTGCCGGTAGACTGGGCCAAGCGCAAGCCTGCCTTGAGACGCTCGGTCTGGGGCCAAAGCCGGGCCCCGCCGTCCAAGACCTGCAAATCCTCAAGCACCACATTGATCGCCACGCCTCGCCCATGATCGACGCCGTGCGCTTCGGCCAGGTCAATCATCCGCCGGGCTGCGGCAATCGCGTCAGGCCGATTCTTGGACTGGCCCCAGCTCAGCAATAGCCAGCCCCACTCAAACTGATGGCCCGGCTCCCATTTGCGGCCCTCGAGACCGGGCATGGGCTGCCATGCGGCATCGAAGAATTCGCGAACCGCGCCGGTCTTGGCATCGATAAACTGGTTCAGGCACAGGGCGGCGATTGCATCGGCCTGTGCCGCCCAGACCGGGTCGGCGCTCACCGCCGTCCAGGCAAGACAAGCCTCGAAAATATGCATGTGGGGATTGGACTGCAAAGGCAGGCTTGGTGGGATGGTTTCTTCAAACCCGCCCAATTGCCGCCCTTGGCGGGCGTTTAGGCTTGCAAGCAGCAGCCTTGCCTTTTGCTCAAGATCGTGAAGGCCGGGCAGGTGTTTTTGGATACTGGCCAAGGCAAACAGGCCAAAGGCCTGGTCATAGAGCGATGGGCCTTGGTCCAACGCCTGCCCATCCGCAGCGACCAGATTGCGGATCAGACCGTCGGGGCGGAAAAACCGGGCCAGATAGGTCTCAAGTTCGGTCTCGACAATCGCGCGCCAAGGCCCGGTCCAGCCCAATTCCCCGGCCACGGCGAAACAATAGAGCTGGCGCGGTGACACGCGGCCGCGGCGGGGCAGGTCCACAGACCGACCGTCCTGATCAATCTTTTCGTGGAACCCGCCCCGGACGGCGTCACGACCTGTGCTGGCCCAGAGCGGCAGGGCATGGTCTATCGCCCAGAGCCGCAAGCGTTCGCTCAGGCCGATCAGGGTCTGCCACTGCGGCGAGGCGATCAGGGCGGAGCGCATGGGCAAGACATTTTGTTTCATCAAGGATCCAACCTGACCAGGACAGCCTAGACCGCCTAAAGACGGCCCTTTTTGACACGATTGCGCCGTAAAATCTTGCGACAAATCCGTGATCGGTGGCAGGTATTGCAAACGCGCCGGTGCTGCGGCCAGTTTGGAGAGTCACAATGCTATCGCGACGCCGATTTATGGCAGGAGCCAGCTTGATTGGGACGGTACTGGGACTGGGCGGCGCATCGCGTGCGCGCGCCGCTGCCGCCGAGACGTTCGAATTTGTGCTTAGCGATGCTGAGTGGCGCAAACGCCTTAGCCCTCAGCAATATGCGGTTCTGCGCCAGCATGATACCGAGCGGGCGGGGACCAGTCCCTTGAACGGCGAGCACAGGCGCGGCATATTTGCCTGCGCCGGATGCAAGCTTGATCTCTATCGCTCGCAAGACAAGTTTGAGTCAGGCACCGGCTGGCCCAGCTTTATTCGGCCCATACCCGGTGCCGTGCGCACCCGGACGGATACCTCGTTCTTTTCAGTTCGCACCGAGGTGCATTGCCGCCGCTGCGGCGGGCATTTGGGGCATGTGTTTGATGATGGCCCACCGCCAACGGGCAAGCGCTATTGCATGAACGGTGCGGCCATGACCTTCCGTCCGGCCTAGGCTTACGCAAGGTCTATCTTTCGCTGGCGCTCAAGCCGTTATAGCCTTGGCAAAACTTTGTCAGAGAGGTTGCCATGCAAGACCGTATCACTGTGACCATGACCGGCGGCGTTGCCGATGTTCGTCTGACCCGGGCCGACAAGATGAATGCCTTGGACGATGCCATGTTCCAGGCCCTGGTCGATACGGGCGAGGCACTCAAGACCCAAAAGGGCCTAAGGGCGGTGGTCTTGTCTGGCGAGGGGCGGGCCTTTTGTGCGGGCCTGGATATGGGCAATTTTGGCAAGATGGCGTCGGGCGAGCGCAAGGGCGGCGCAGGCCTGGTCAATACACAGCGTACAGCCGGCGGCGCTAACCGCGCCCAGCATGCGGCCATGGTCTGGCGCGAAGTGCCCGTGCCGGTGATTGCCGCTGTGCACGGCGTGGCCTTTGGCGGCGGCTTTCAGGTCGCGCTTGGGGCGGATATGCGCTTTGTAACGCCGGATCTGCGCATGGCGATTATGGAGATCAAATGGGGTCTTGTGCCCGACATGGCCGGAATTGCCCTGTTGCGCCGCCTGATGCGTGATGATCTGGCCCGCGAACTGACCTATAGCGGGCGTCAGTTCAGCGGCGAGGAAGCCTATGCTCTTGGCCTGGCCACACGGGTGTGCGCCGATCCCTATGCCGAGGCGCTGGCCTATGCCCACGATATTGCCTCCAAGAACCCTGATGCTATTCGCGCGGCCAAGCGCCTGATGAACCTGGCCGATGACGGCGATCAGACCGCCATACTCCTAGCCGAAAGCAATGAACAAGCGGCCCTGATCGGCTCGCCCAACCAGGTCGAGGCGGTTACGGCCAGCTTGCAAAAGCGCGCCGCCAGCTTTGCCGACTAGGCCCCGGCGTCTTAGGCCGGGGCGCAAGGCTAGTTAGCGGGGTTTGACAAAGGGCAGGGTTGAGGTCAGGCCGCCATCGACGGGGAAGGCCTGGCCATTGACATAGGAGGCCTCGTCCGAGGCCAGAAACAGGACCATATTGGCGATTTCTTCAGGCTCGCCATAGCGGCCCATGGGATTAAGCTGGCCGATCTTGTCCTCATTGCCGCGCGCGCGGGCATTGTCAAAAATCGGCTTGGTCATGCCGGTCTCGATCAGGCCAGGACACACGGCATTGACGCGGACGCCTGTGCCATAAAAGGCATTGGAGCTGGTCTGGACCAAGGAAATCACCCCGGCCTTGGAGGCCGAATAGGGCGAGCCACCCGCATTGGCGCGGATACCGGCGACGGAGGCTGTGCAGACAATCGCGCCCTTGCCCTGCTTGATCATGTGCGGCGCGGCATATTTGATCGCCAGGAACGGGCCGATCAGATTGACCCGCAAGATCTCGTTCCAATAGTCCACGGTCTGTTCGAAAAACGGCACCATGCCGCCCGATATGCCGGCATTGGCATAGATGACGTCCAGACCACCAAATTCGCTAATAGCGCGGTCAATATAGCCGACCACCTCGGCCTCAATGCCGACATCAGCCGTCATGCCAATCGCCTGGCCACCATCGGCGACAATGGCGGCGACCGTGTCATGCACGGCATCGGTCTTGTCGACGCACAAGACCATGGCCCCTTCGCGGGCAAAGGCCTTTGATGTGGCCCGGCCAATGCCAGAGCCTGCGCCGGTTATGATTGTCCGCTTACCGCTTAGCCGTCCCATCGTGGTCTCCGATTAGTTTGTTCTTGTTGGCCGACTATAGGGGGTAAGGCGGCTGGTTTCGTCAAACGCTTGTTCGTCGCCGGAGCATTTTCATGCTCGGTTTTTCGAGAAATTGACGGCTCAATAGGGCGGCCATCAGGCAAAGGCTTGTGGCCAAGCCTGCAAATAACCAGCCATGGTGCGGGGCCAGCCAGCGGCCAACCAGCCAGACAATCGGCCAGTGCCAAAGATAAAGGCTGAAAGAGGCATCGCCCAAGACCGAAATCTTGCCCAGATCGCGCCAGCGCCCTGCCGCTTCGAGCCCGACCGCGCTTGCCACTATAGCTGCGCAAGGTCCGCCCCAGGCCAGGACCCGCCAATAGCCCGGATCGCGCACGGCATTGGCCTGCAAGGCCAAAAGCCCCAGGCCCAAGACCCCAAGGCCCAAACTGATCCAGAACCCTGGCAATCGGCCTGTAAGATACAGCCGCGCAATCACGGCCCCGGCCAAAAACTCCAGCATCAGCGGATTGGCAAAGAGCGGCCCCAAGGGATAGACGACATAGCCCAAGAGCCAGACCCCAATTAGGCCCGATGCCAATGCGCCAAACCGGCGCGCAGGGTCAAACCAAAGGCTTACGGCCACCAGGACATAAAAGACCGCCTCATAGGTCAGGCTCCAGCCCACGGGCAGGACGGGGAAGGGATCACCCGCCGGGTCATTGTGCGGGATCAGGGCGAAAGACGCGGCCAGATGAGGCCAGGTCAGCTGGATGGTCGGCAAATTGGCTGGATCGATCAGGACCAGGGCCACGACGGCGGCGGTGGCGAGCCAATAGAGCGGCAGGATGCGCACAGCCCGGTCGCGCAGAAAGGCGGCTGGGCTCTGGTCCTTGCGCGACACGGCCAGCCAAAGCACAAAACCGCTAATGACGAAAAACAGGTCCACCCCGGCTGAGCCAATCGCCTTGGGCGAGGGCATCCATTGGCCGATGTGAAACGCCAAAACGCTCAATGCGGCAACGGCGCGCAGGGCCTGGACCGAGCGCAGGGTCTTGCTCACCTTGGACCGGTCACTTGGGGTCATCATGCATGCGGATGATCAGGGACTGGCTGGCCGTGGCCATAAGCTCGCCGCTCTGGGCGTAAAGCGCCATGGTGCCTTGCCCAAAACCGCCGTGAATCGATTGGATGCGAATGTCGCACAAGACCCAGTCGGTTGGCACAATGCGTCTATAGCGGATGGTATTGTCCAGACTATTGCCCCCGGCCATGCGGCCCAGGGCATTGCCTATGCCGCTCGGAATAAAATCGGCAATAATGGCCAGAAAGCTGGAATCGATCGCGACATCGCCAAGCGGACGGACCCAGATAATCAGTTGGCCATCCTCGCTCAGTTCGCCGTCCTTGCGCTCTGGACCATAGCGGCCCTTGGCGACCCGCACCTCGACGCGGCTGTGCAGGTGGTCGCTTTCGCTGCGCCAGTGCTGGGCTATGCGGCAATCGTCTGGAGCCGGTACGTCTGGGGCCTGGACCCACTGATGCGACAGCGCACTTTCGCGGCTGCCCAGGGCGGCATTGACGGTAAAGATTTCCTTGTCGCCAACATGACCGGTGACCCGGGCCTGACTATTATGCTTGCCATGGGCGGGCACCCAGACATCCAGATCAACTATCGAGGGCGGGCGGGCATAGGACAGGTACTGGGCCGTGGCCCAGATCACGGGCCGGTCACAGGTGCGCTCCATGGCGCTAATGGCGCTGGCCATGCCGACGCCGCCAAACATAAACACATTGCCCGGCGGCCCCACACACAGGCCTGCATGCAAGGGCAGGTACCAGCGGTGGGGGTTATGGGTGGCCTTGAGGTCAAAAAACGGTGTGGTCATGGGTCTAGCTGTTCTGGACCTCAAAGGTTAGGCCAGCCTTTGCTCGCAGCCGCTCGATCAGAGCCTGGCCCATGGCCGCGGCTGGGGTCCAGATGCCGCCAGCCGTGGTCTTGGCATCGACATCGCGGGCCAGACACAAGGCGCTTTCGGCAATCATCTTGGAAGTGGAGCCATAGCCCGGGTCCTTATCACCGGTCACAGCCACGCTGAGGGACTGGCCAGCGGCATTTTCACCGACAAACAAGACATCAAAAAAGCCGGTTTCGCGCGCGGTCTTGGACGGGCCTTGACCGGGCTTGGGCAGGGCAAAGCGCTGGATCAGGGCGCGGGTCGGGCCAAAGGCCAGGAGGGCGTTTTGAATATTAGTCTGGCTGGTCAGAGCCTTGGCCTTTTTCTCGCCCGCCTTGCCAGGCCCCGTCAGCATCATTTCGTCATACTTAAGGTCCTGGCCATAGGCATGACCCAGCAGGGTGTTTGAGCGGTGCACGACCTTGGTATTGATTGCCGCCATGATAAAGGGCGCGGCCCATTGACCAAGCCCCTCGTCATAGGTTGCAATATTACCGTCTGGCTGGGCTGGCCCGGTAAAGCCCTCGGACATGGCAAACGGATTGGCCATGACGGTGAGCAAGGAAGGGTCTTTGCCTGCCGCCTCAATCGTGGCCAAAAGGCTGGCCGCCGTGCCGCCCGAAAACGTGCCCTTCATCTTACGCACCCGCCCGCGCACGCGGTTTAAGGGGCCGCCGAGACGGCTTTTTGCTTCTTGTTGCAAGAACCAGACGCCCAGATCAAACGGGATGGAATCAAAGCCGCAGGAAAACACGATCCTTGCGCCCGAGGCCTTGGCCTTGTCGCCATAGGCGCCAATCATCTGGGCCATCCAGGCCGGTTCACCGCACAGATCAACATAGTCAGTGCCCGCCTCGGCGCAGGCTGCGACCAAGGGCTCGCCATAGAGCTGATAGGGGCCAACCGTGGTGACGATCACCTTGGCCTGAGCAACCATGATTGCCAGGCTTTCAGGGTCAGAGGCATCAGCCAGGATCAGGGGCAGGCTATCGGGCGCGCCGATCAGCTCGCGAACCTCATCAAGCTTGGCTGCATTCCGCCCCGCCATGGCCCAGCTGACATCGCCGCCAACGCCATAGGTGGCCAGCATATGTTCGGCCACCAGACGCCCGGTAAAGCCTGTCGCCCCATAAATGATCAGGTCATAGGGACGGCTGGACTGGGTCGCCGCCTCGCTGGGGGTCTTGCTCATAATCTTGGTCCTGATGGCTAAAAACTTGGGCGGCAACCTCTGTTACTGTGACGCGAAGGTCAAGGCCTTTAAGGGGGCTGGTCTTGTGTTGAAAACGCGTGGCAAATACCGGCCTAAAAAACTGAAGGGCAAACCCATGACGGGATGGCCGCCGAGGGCCGGATCTAGCCCAAGGGCATCCTCCCCCGGCCATGCGGGGGAGGGTTTTTCCTAGTCTATAATCGCGCCATAGAGCATGGCCTTGATCTGACCACGGAAGTTAAATGTGTTGGACGGCATGAGCTGGGTCATGAAGACCATGGTCATGTCCTCTTTCGGATCGATCGAGAATATGGTCGAGGCCGCCCCGCCCCAGTAATAATCGCCGCCGCCCATAACGCCTGCCGCCACCTGATCCATGGTCGAGGCAAAGCCTAGGCCAAAGCCAACCCCGGCATTGGAGGTCTCGGAAAACGCCCCGATGGCTGATGTGGTCAGGTCCTGGCCATTGGGCAAATGGTTCATATGCATCATGGCCAAGGTGCGCGGCCCGATAATCCGCACCCCGTCCAATTCGCCGCCTTGGCGCAGCATTTCGCAAAACCGCATATAATCGGCCACGGTTCCGACCAGACCGCCGCCGCCGGAATAAAAGCCGGGGGGCTGCAGGTAAGGGCTCTTGGTCGGCTCATCAATCACTTCAAGCTGCTTGTCCGCGCCGCGCTGATAATTGGCGGCAAAGCGGGACTGCTTGTCGGCGGGCACATGGAAGGCGGTATCGACCATGCCAAGCGGGTCAAAAATCATCTCCTGCAAGACCTGGGCAAAGGGCTTGCCCGCAATAATCTCGACCAGGGCACCGCAGACATCGGTGGATAGGGAATACATCCAGCGCTCGCCAGGCTGATAGACCAAAGGCACCTGAGACAGCTTGTCCATAAAGCCTTGCATGGTGTCCGCGCCGCCCATGCTGCGCACCTTTAGGCCGCGATAAACATGGTCCACAGGATGCTGGACGCCAACGCCTGGCAGGCCGCCGCCATAGGTCAGGCCGCCCGTATGGCGCAGCATGTCGCGAATACTCACCGGCCGGGTCAGGGCTTGCGTCTTCAGGGTCTCGCCCTCGCCAGACACATAGACAACCTGATTGGCCCAGGACGGCACAAACCGCGAAACCGGATCATCGAGTTGGAAATGGCCCTGCTCATAAAGGCTCATCAAGGCAATCGAGGTGATGGGCTTGGTCATGGAATAGATGCGGAAAATGGTGTCGTCATTTAAGGGGCGGCCAGTGGCCAGATCCATCTGACCAAGGCTACGTGCATAGGCCAGATGCCCATGACGGCGCACCGCAATCTGACAGCCCGCAATCTTGCCTGGCTCAATATAGTTGCGCATCAGATGCTCGGTAATGCGTTCGAGCCGCTGGGGGTCAAGGCCGCTTGGGTTTGTCATGGTCGGTGTTTCCTTAATCTTGTTTAGGTAACACGCTAGCCATGGATACGCGGCATGACCAGAGGCTAGAAATAGGAATCTGACAAAACCTATTCCGGTGTGCCTGCGACATCATGTCTGGACATATTCCACTATCTGTACAATGATTAGATATACGCGTGAGGAGCAGAGCCATGAGTGACGGATCGATCGATTTCAGTGCCGAGGCCACGGCCCGCGCCTGGTCCATGCCGATTGAAGACATCAATGTGGCCGATCCGGAATTGTTCCGCGCCAATACCTTCTGGCCCTATTTCGAGCGCCTGCGCAAAGAGGACCCGGTCCATTATTGCAAAGACCACGAGTTCGGCCCCTATTGGTCGGTGACCAAATATAACGACATCATGTTTGTCGACACCAATCACGCCCTGTTCTCGTCCGAGCCCTCGATCAGCATCGTCGATCCGCAGGAAGACTTTCCGCTGCCAATGTTCATCGCCATGGACCCGCCCAAGCATGACTTGCAGCGCAAGGTGGTTAGCCCCATCGTATCGCCGGGCAATCTCGCCAATCTGGAAGCAACCATTCGCGAGCGGGTGAATACGATTTTCGACGGCCTGCCCGTCGGTGAGACCTTTGACTGGGTCGATAAGGTTTCGGTCGAGCTGACCACCCAGATGCTCGCAACCCTGTTTGATTTCCCGTGGGAAGATCGGCGCAAACTGACCTATTGGTCGGACATCACCACCGCAGGCCCCGCCTCGCCGCTCTTTGTCTCCGAAGAGCACCGCCGCGCCCAGCTGATGGATTGTGCGCAATATTTCATGGGTCTGTGGAATCAAAGGGTCAATCTGACCGAGCCGGGCAATGATCTGATCTCGATGTTGGCGCATGGCGAGTCGACGCGAAACATGAGCCAGATGGAGTTTTTGGGCAATCTGCTGCTGCTGATTGTTGGCGGCAATGATACGACCCGCAACTCGATTACCGGCGGTCTTTTGGCCCTTAATGAAAACCCGGCTGAGTATGACAAGCTGCGCGCCGATCACAGCCTGATCCCGAACATGGTCTCGGAAATCATCCGCTGGCAGACGCCGCTGGCGCATATGCGCCGCAATGCGACCCAGGATGTCGAGCTTGGCGGCAAGCTGATCAAGAAGGGTGACAAGGTCATTATGTGGTACGTCTCCGGCAATCGCGACGAAGAGGTGATCGAGAACGCCGACAAGTTCCTTATCGACCGTCCCCGCGCGCGTCAGCACCTGTCCTTTGGCTTTGGCATTCATCGCTGCGTCGGCAATCGCCTGGCCGAAATGCAGCTCAAGATCGTCTGGGAAGAAATTCTCAAGCGCTGGGACCGGATCGAGGTCATGGGCGAGCCCGAGCGCATCCCGTCCTCCTTCGTCAAGGGCTATGCTACCTTGCCCGTGCGGATTGTCGGCTAGGGGCAATGCCGTTTAATGCAGAGCTAAAGGCCTAATACTCAACCCCGACCAGATACAGCCCATCGGGCGGCGCGACCACGCCGCAGGCTTGGCGGTCCTTGGCCTCCAGGGCCTTGGCGAGGTCGGCCTTGGTCCAGCGGCCAATCCCCACCTGGGCGATAGAGCCGGTCATGGAACGGACCTGTCGATGCAGGAAGGATCTTGCCTCAAACGCCAAATGCACCTCGTCGCCCTGACGCCAGACACGGGCCACATCCAGGCTCTTAACCGGTGACTTGGCCTGGCATTGCAGGTCGCGAAAGGTGGTAAAGTCGTGAAGTCCGACCAGCACCTGGGCCGCTTCATGCATGGCCTCGGCATTGAGGGGCCGCTTCATATGCCAGACCCGGCCCTGTTCGAGCGCCGGGGGGCTGCGACGATTGAGGATGCGATAGAGATAGCGACGCCCCTTGGCGCAATAGCGGGCGCTGAAATCATCCGCGGCGATCTCGGCCTTCAGGATCGAGATTGGTTCTGGGATCAGATAGGCATTGATCGCGTCGCGCACGACCTCGGGCCGCCAGTCCTGATCCAGATCCATATGCAGAACCTGAGCCGTGGCATGGACGCCCGTATCGGTCCGCCCAGCCGTGACCAGCCGCACTTTTTGGCCGCTAAAAGCTAGGATTGCCCGCTCGACCGAGCCCTGAACCGAGGGCAGATTGTCTTGAATCTGATAGCCGCGATAGGGCCGACCATCATATTCCACCAAGAGACGATAGCGCGGCATCAGTTCAGCCTTGTGCCCGCGCCCAGCGTAAAGCCGCGCAAGAACTGGTCTGTGTCCTGAGCGCTGCGACCCTCTCGCTGGGCCTTGAGCAGGCGCACCGAACCCTGACCGCAGGCAATCTGCAAGCCGGCATCCAGCACCGTCCCGAAAGGGCCGCTGGCAGGCTCAGGTCTGGACATCAGGGCCTTGATCCGCACTGGACCCTTATCGCTTGGCGCTTCAAACCAGGCCCCGGGAAACGGCGACAGACCGCGAATATGGCAATCGATCTCGGCGGCGGTGCGGGTCCAGTCAATCCTGGCCTCAAGGGGGCTGATCTTTTTGGCATAGGTGACGCCGTCCAGCGGTTGCGGCGTCTCTAGCGCTGCGCCGCGTTCAATCGCGGCAAGCGCGCGGGGCGCAAGATCGGCACCGACAGCGGCTAGCTTGTCGTGCAGGCTGCCAGCCGTATCGTCTGGGCTAATCATAACGGTTTGGGATAGCAGCACTGGGCCCTCATCCAGGCCCGCCGTCATGCGCATGACCTGGACGCCGGTTACGGTATCACCGGCCATGATGGCGCGCTGAATGGGGGCCGCGCCGCGCCAGCGCGGCAAGAGCGAGGCATGCAGGTTAAAACAGCCCAGCCTTGGCGCATCCAGCACGGCGGGCAGCAGGATCTGGCCATAGGCGACAATCACAGCGGCATCCAGATCAAGGTCGGCAAAGGCGGCAATCTCGGCTGGGTCCTTCATGGACCGCGGCGTGCGCACCATCAGGCCAAGACTTTCGGCAAAGGCATGGACGGGTGAGGCCTGCAAGGTCTGGCCCCGGCCCTTTGGCGCGGGCGGCTGGGCATAGACGCACACGACCTCGTGACCGGCCGCGACCAGTTCGGCCAGGGTCTGAACAGAAAATTCGGGAGTGCCCATAAACGCAATACGCATCAGGGGGGCTTAAATCATTTTGCCAAAAACGGGGAGCCTGAAATTTAAGGCCTTGGCCACAGCCCCTAGGCGGCGCGCACCAGCTTCTTGACCCGGGTCACGGCCCGCTCGCGCTTTAGCCGCGATAGATAATCAATGAACAAGACGCCTTCGAGATGGTCCATCTCGTGCTGGATGCAGACCGCAAACATACCCTCGGCATCCTCCTCGACGGGATTGCCATGATAATCGAGATAGCGCAGCCGCACCTTGGTTGGGCGCTCAACCGTGTCATAGACCTCTGGCACCGACAGGCAGCCCTCTTCATAGGGCTCCAGCGCGTCATTCTTGGACAGGATTTCTGGATTGACGAAATAGCGCGGCTGTTTTTCTTCGTCTTCGCGCGACAGGTCCATAACAATGACCCGCTTAGCCACCCCGACCTGAATGGCGGCCAGCCCGATGCCGGGGGCGTCATACATGGTCTCTAACATGTCATCCATAAGGGCGCGCAGGGCGTCATCGACGCCCTCAACCGGCTTGGAGACCTGTTTCAGGATCGGATCGGGTACAGTCAGGATCGGTAAAATAGCCATGACCTGCAGGTAGGTTAGCCAGGCCCCAAGGTCAAGATGTCCGTTGGGGCCTTAGCCAATTCGATCAGGCGTCGGCTAGGGTTTTGGCGGGACTTGGTGCCGCGCTGGCCTTGGCTTTTGGCTTGGCGGTAAATTCCAGCGAGCCGTCTTCAATGGCACTAAAACGCAGATTGACGATATCGAGCGCATAGTTCTGGTGCAGCTTCCACGGGGCCTTGGTGCCCTGACGCGGGAACTTGTCGAGCGAGCGCTGCACATAGCCGGACGAAAAGTCCAGCCAAGGCTCGGTGCCAATCGATGGGTCGCGCAGCCGCGGCGTGGCCTGGGCATAGCCCTTCTTGTCCATGTGATTGAGCAGGCGGCAGACATATTCGCAGGTGAGGTCACACTTCAGCGTCCAGCTGGCATTGGTATAGCCAAAGGACGAGGCCAGATTGGGCAGGTCGCTATACATCATGCCGCGATAATTCAGGGTCTGGGACGCCTCTATCGGCTTGCCATCGACGACAAACTGCATATCGCCCAATAGCGAAAGGTTCAGGCCAGTGGCCGTGACCACCACATCGGCCTCGATCTCGGTGCCGGATTTCAGCTTGATACCGGTCTTGGTGAAGGTGTCGATATGGTCGGTAACGACGCTGGCCTTGCCGCTCTTGATCGATTCAAACAGGTCGCCATTGGGCACCAGGCAAAGGCGCTGGTCCCACGGATTGTATTTGGGCGTGAAATGGGTGGCGATATCATAATCTGGCCCAAGCGCCTGGCGCACGCCACTGAGCAGCAGGGCCTTGATCTTGTCCGGCGCGGTGCGGCACATGCGGAAGAAATACATGCCCAAAAGCACGGTCTTCCAGCGCGTCAGGCTATAGGCCAGCTTGGCGGGCAGGACCTTGCGCAGCCAGTTGGCGATCGCGTCCTGATCGGGCCTTGCGACAATATAGGTTGGTGAGCGTTGAAGCATGGTGACATGTTCAGCCGTCTTGCTCATTTCCGGCACCAGGGTCACAGCCGTGGCCCCACTGCCGATGACCACGACCTTCTTGCCGGAATAGTCCAGATTTTCTGGCCATTTTTGCGGATGCACCAGCGTGCCGCCAAACTTGTCCAGACCGATAAAGTCGGGCGTATAGCCCTCGACATAGCTGTAATAGCCGCTGCACATGAACAAAAAGCCGCAGGTGACGGTCTCGGTCTTGCCCTCTGGCCCGACCCTGGACTCCACCGTCCAGCAGGCATTCTCTGTGGACCAGGAGGCCCGCACCACCTTGTGCTCATAGCGGATGTGCTGATCAATGCCAAAATCGCTGGCGGTCTCGCGCACATAGTTCAAGATTGATGGGCCGTCGGCAATCGCCTTGGCCTCTTTCCAGGGCTTGAACGCATAGCCCAGCGTATACATGTCGCTGTCTGAGCGGATGCCCGGATAGCGGAACAGGTCCCAGGTGCCGCCCATGGCCGCGCGACCTTCGAGTATGGCAAAGCGCTTGCCCGGACAATTCATCTGCAAGTGACGCGCCGCGCCAATGCCCGACAGGCCTGCGCCGACAATCACAACATCAAAATGGTTAGGGCTCATCAGACTTGCTTTCCAGGGTAGGGACACCAAACAGGTAATCAGTGATCACCTGTTTGAACGCTAACCCGCACAGCCAGCCCTGTCTAGGGAACTCAGCGGCCTAATGGCACTCATCCCGCCATTAGCTAAAATCGCGGGCCAGTTCTGCGCGCGTGGCTGGGCTAAGCAGGGCCATATGCGCATAGGACTCATGGTCACTGCCAACCATGATGGTGGTAGCCGGGTCGCGAAACTGGGCGATATGCTCAGGTGCCAGGGGAAAATGCAGGAAATGCACCGCCGAGGTCTTGCCATCGTCGCGGGTGCGTTCTTCGTCGCCATCGGCCAAGCCAAAGATCTTGGTCTCACCGACCTTGACGTATAAGAGGTCCTCAACCCCGCCCAGACGCGCCAGCACCTCGGCCCGGCGCACGGGGTCCTCGACCTCGAACATGATGGTGGCGACCAGTTCGCGCCCCTGCGGCACCAGCGGATTATAGGCGGCTAGCTCGTCTGGAATTTGCTCTGCACCGCCCTTTTCGATCAGGAGCATTTCCTGAATCTGGAACAGCATGGTGTCATAGCACTCAAAACAGAAGGTGCAGTGCGGCCCCAAATGTACCCGGCGCAGGCGCTTGATCGGCAAGAGCGCGGCGCGGCGCTCCTTGCGCACCGCAGAAAATTCGGCATCGGACAAAAGGTCAGAGGCTTGGATTTGGCGAACGGAAGCGGGCATGGTGGTCATTCCTTGTCAGATCACGCCATAGGCGCGGGCCTTGTCAGATCACGCCATAGGCGCGGGCAAAGATTTCAATGGGGTGGGATTGACGCGGCTGGGCCTTGTCGCCGGTCTCGGCAATCAGGATCTGGCCCAGATGCTTGCAGGCCAGCGGGCAGTCGGAACAGAGCTCCGCGGTATCTTTTTGGGCGACAGCCTTGGCAGCGGGCTTGCCAATCTTGACAGCAAGCGGGCGGGTGTCCTTCATGACGCCAAATGTGCCGCCATGGCCTGAGCAGCGCTCGACGATCTCAACCCGCGTGCCGGGGATCAACCGCAAAAGCTCAGCCGATTTTGCCCCCATGTTTTGGGCGCGGGCATGGCAGGCATGATGGACGGTGACGCCGCCCTCGATAGGCTCAAGGCCGGGGGCCAGCCCTTGGGTCTTGGCAATATCGACGACATATTCGCTGACATCGCGGGTGGCACGGGCCAGGGCCTGGACGGCGGCGTTTTCCGGCAAGAGCAGGGGCCATTCAAACTTCATCATCAGGCCGCAGCTAGCGGTCAGGGCAACGATCTCAAAACCTTGCTCGATATAGGGCGCAAACGCCTTGGCCACTCGCTCAGCCCGCCCGGCCACATCGGCCAGATCGCCGGACTCAAGCTGGGGCATGCCGCAGCATTCCGGATAGACCAGCTTGGCCTCAACGCCCTGTTTGGCCAGGACCTTGGCCGCGGCCACGGCGGTGTCTGGCGCGTTGTAATCAACAAAGCATGTCGCATAGAGGGCCGCCTTGCGCTGGCCAAAGGCAGGACCGGCAGGATCAGGCGCAAAGGGCGTGGCCAAGAGGTCGGTTGCGGTCTTGGAATGGTATTGCGGCAGCTCAGCCTCGGCATCAATCTGGGCAATCGCTTCCAGCAATTTGCGCAGCGGCGTGTTCTTGCGTGCGGTTGCCCAGTTGGCTAGGCCCGCGACCGGCTTGGCCAGCTTGCCATTGCGGTCGGTCATGCCCAGCTGCTCGCGGACAAAATCACGCTCGCCCGCCCGGCGTTTGGCGGCGCGATAACGCAAGATCAGATGGGGAATATCAATATCAAACTCGTGCGGCGGCACATAGGGGCACTTGGTCAAGAAGCACATGTCACACAGGGTGCAGGCCTCATCGACCTTGGCATAGTCAGCCTTGGCGACACTATCAAGCTCGCCGGTCTTGCTCTCGTCAATCAGGTCAAACAGGCGCGGAAAGCTGTCGCAGAGGTTAAAACACCGCCGACAGGTGTGGCAGACATCAAACTGCCGCTCCATCTCCTTTTCGACGGCGGCCAGGTCATAAAAGGCCTCGTCGCGCCAAGCGATTGGGTGACGAAAAGGCGCATCCAGGCTGCCCTCACGCGCGGTTTTGGGACTGTCGGCCATAGCGAATCCTCAAGGACATGGTCGTGGATGTAAGCGCCCCCTTCCCCGGCTTCGCCGGTACTTCCCCCAAGGGGGGAAGATTAGCCAACCTTAATCCTCCCCCCTTGGGGGAGGGGGACCGCGAAGCGGTGGAGGGGGCAAGGGGGGCGGCGCTGGCCTTTCAACCCGCGCCGCCCGGTACCGGTTAGGCTAGGCTTTCGAGGGCGCGCTGGAAGCGGCCGGCATGGGACTTTTCAGCCTTGGCCAGGGTCTCGAACCAGTCGGCAATCTCGTCAAAACCTTCCTCGCGGGCGGTCTTGGCCATGCCAGGATACATGTCGGTATATTCGTGGGTCTCACCGGCAATCGAGGCCTTGAGATTGTTCTCCGTGCCGCCGATAGGCAGGCCGGTCGCGGGATCGCCCACGGCTTCCATGAATTCAAGGTGGCCATGCGCATGGCCGGTTTCACCTTCAGCGGTGGAACGGAACACGGCGGCAACATCGTTATAACCTTCGATATCGGCCTTTTGCGCGAAATAGAGGTAACGGCGATTGGCTTGGCTTTCGCCAGCAAAAGCGTCTTTCAGATTACCTAGGGTCTTGCTTGTAGCGAGGCTCATGTGCGTTTTCCTTTGCGAAGCTGGCTAAGGCTGCCAGCGATCATTGGCGATTTGATCTGTAAATCGGTTAAAAGCAAAGGGCCAATCGATTTAATTTCTTTATTGCATAGATTAAATCAATACTGTGCAGTTCGTTCTAGGCCTATGCCGCTATGGCAGGCGCGACCTGGTCTGCTAGGGCGTCAAACCCTGCCCAGAAGGGGGCGCTGAGGTCATCGGTTTCCATCAGGATTTCGTGATAGGCGCCGGGCACTGAGATCAGACGGCCTTGCGGCAGGCGGGCCGTGACCTGGGCTTGTTCGAGATTGTCCACCAGCGCCTCGTGGCCCGCACTAAACACCAGCACGGGAATCGCGATTCGCGTCAGGCTTGGGCTATTGGCAAGCCATGAACAGGCGCGAAACGCAAAGTCGAGCCAGCGCCAGGTCGGTGCACCGAGGGCCAGGTCGGGATTGGCGGTGATAATGGCGTGTGCGCGCTCAAACCTTGCCTGATCATGGGTCAAGACATTGGCGGAAAAATCATTGTCAAACGGCTTGCCAGGATCGCCCAGCACATAGTCTGAGCCGCGCCCGAACACAATCATCAGCTTGGTCAAGGTCTTGGCCAGACCCTTGTTCATACCGCCCGTCCGGATGCCGAACATGGGCGCCGACAGCACAGCGGCGCTAAACCGGTCCTCGCCATGGCCCAGCGCCAGTGTCGTTAGGCAACCGCCCATGGAATGGCCCATGGCGACCCATGGCCCGGGCAGACGATCGGCAAAATGCGCCAATAAGGCCTGATAATCGGCTAAAAACGGCTCAAACCCGGCGGCATGACCCTTGAGCCGCTCGCCGAGCATACGGTGCGATAGTCCCTGGCCGCGCCAGTCATGGACCAGAACCACAAAGCCGCGCGCTTGCAGGGCGCTGACGACCTCGAAATATTTCTCAATCGCCTCGGTTCGGCCTGGGCTCAGAACGATAGAGCCACGGGCCTTGCCGGGCGGTGAAAACACGGCGGCGCGCAGGCGCACGCCGTGTTGACCCGTAAACCACTCCACCGCACCACCTGTGGGAACGGGCGCTTGCGGCACCGAAACCAGGGGCGCGACGGCAGCTTGCATGGTTTAGCCGCGAGCCTTGGCCAAGATCGGCTGCAACTTCATGGCGACAGACATGTCGCCATTGATTTTGATCTTGCCCTGCATAAAGGCCATGGTGGGATCAAGCTTGCCATCGGCCATCAGTTCAAAATCGTCCTTGGAAATGACGATGGTGCAGTCGGCGGGCTTGTCTTCATTGGTCACCGAACCGCCATCGATCAGGATGAAGCCGTCACCCTTGAAATCGAACTTCAGGGACTTGCCCAGGCCGGAATCTTCACCCACGGCCTTGGCCATGATGTCGGTAATGTCTTGCAAGGTCGCCATGGACTCTGTCTCCTAGAGGTGCGCAATCGAGATTGCGCGGGGAATGGGTCAGCGTCAGATCACGGGACCTGCGCGGCGGTAACTTGCAGATACACGGGGCGAAAGTAAACACCGTTCAAACTGAAATTTGCGTGGGCTGGCTTGTCAATTTGTCGCCCCTTGAAAAGGGTATGCGGCTTCCCACCTAACAATGGAAGGTGCCGGATAACTGGGCCTTTCAGGTTTAGGACAGGGCCCAGACGGGACTGCACCGCTGACCTGCACATCAACTGCAACCTTGCTTTGCTAAGGAGGATGCTCTTATGCGTCGTTTTGACTTATCCCCCCTCTATCGTTCCGTTGTCGGTATGGATCGCCTGGCCCAGCTTCTGGAGTCTGCGGCCACGACCGAGGCTGCCTCGGGTTATCCGCCCTATAATATCGAACGCACGGACGAGAACGCCTATCGCATCGAGATCGCGGTCGCCGGTTTCAAACCCGAAGACCTTGCCATTGAGGTCAAGGAAAACCTGCTCACCGTCCAGGGCTGTAAGCCCGCCAATGACGAGGCCCGCAGCTATCTGCATCAGGGCGTTGCGGCGCGCAGTTTCGACCGGCGTTTTCAACTGGCCGACTATGTTGTGGTCACCGGCGCTGATCTGGCCAATGGTCTCTTGACCATCACCCTGCAGCGCGAACTGCCTGAACAGCTAAAGCCCCGCCGCATCGAAATCGCTACGGGCGTAAAGGCCTCTATCGAGACCAAGCCCACCGCCACGTCCAAAGCGG
>JBIIZD010000063.1:0-17467 GCA_044346445.1 Caulobacteraceae bacterium | reverse complement strand
TTTGACCATTGATCGAGGAAATATTGATGATCCGGCCAAAATTGCGATCACGCATGCCGTCAATCACATGGCGGCTGGTATTGAAAACACTGTCCAGATCAGCGCGGATGACCTCGGTCCATTGGGCGGGCGAGAGCTTGTGCAACATGGCATCGCGGGTGATCCCGGCATTATTCACCAGGACGGCGATCGGGCCGAGCGTCTTTTCAATCTCGGCAAAGGCAGCGCCGACCGCTTCAAAGTCACCGACATCGGCCTTAATGCAAAAAACGCCTAGCGCCTTGCGCGCAGACTCTGCGGCGGCTTCATTACCGGCATAGACGGCTGCAACCGTATAGCCCTGGGCCTTAAGTGTTTTTGTAATGGCAAGACCTATGCCGCGCGTCCCGCCGGTCACGACTGCTACTTTCGTCATCAAGATTTTCCTGTCACTGGATTGTTTGTTCAATAAGATCGGCGGTGTTTAAGGCCTTTGGCCTCACCGCCTTGAAAGCGTTAGGCGCGCTCAACACAGATGGCCACGCCCATGCCGCCGCCGACGCAAAGCGTGGCAACACCTTTTTTGGCATCGCGATCTTGCATGGCATAGAGCAGGGTGGTCAGGATCCGTGCGCCCGAGGCCCCGATGGGGTGGCCGATAGCGATGGCGCCGCCATTGACATTGACCTTGGCCGGATCGAGGCCAAGCTCGCGCACCACGCACAAGGACTGGGCAGCAAAGGCTTCGTTGGACTCAATCAGGTCCAGATCACCGACCGACCAACCGGCCTTTTCAAGCGCTTTTCGCACAGCCGGAATTGGGCCAGTCCCCATGATTGCAGGGTCCACACCGGCATTGGCCCAGGACGCGATCCGAGCCATGGGCTTAAGGCCGCGCCTTGCCGCCTCATCGGCGCTCATCAGCACCAGGGCTGCGGCACCGTCATTGAGACCAGACGCATTGGCAGCCGTAACCGAGCCGTCTTTTGTAAAGGCAGGCCTTAGGCCGCTGACACTGTCATAGGTCGCGCCGTGGCGGATATATTCGTCCTTATCGACCACCACATCTCCCTTACGCCCCTTAAGGGTTACGGGCGCAATCTGGGCATCAAACCGGCCTTCTTTTTGTGCGGCCTCGGCCTTGTTTTGTGAGGCGACCGCGAACCGGTCCTGATCTTCGCGGGTGATCTGCCAGCGTGCGGCAATGTTTTCAGCGGTCTGGCCCATATGATAGCCATGGAAGGCGTCCCATAAGCCGTCCTTGATCATGGTATCGACAAGGCCCAGATCGCCCATTTTCTGGCCATTGCGCAGATGGGCGGCGTGGGGGGATTGGCTCATGCTTTCCTGACCACCGGCGACGACAATCTTGGCATCGCCCGATGCAATCTGCTGCATGCCCAGCGCCACGGCGCGAAGGCCAGAACCGCATAGTTGATTAAGGCTCCAGGCCGGGCTTTCATTCGGCACACCGGCGCGAATCGCGGCCTGACGCGCCGGGCCCTGACCGGCCCCAGCCTGTAGAACCTGACCCAAGATCACTTCATCGACATCGCTCATGGCAATATTGGCCCGTTCGACGGCCGCTGTAATCGCCACAGCGCCCAATTCACTGGCCGAGACGCCGCTTAAGGTACCATTGAAAGACCCTACGGGCGTGCGCGCGGCGGAGACGATTACAATATCGGTCATGTTCCAGTGCCTTCCTGAGGTGCAGCCAGTCGGGTTTTGCTACCGGCGCGGTTTTTGTTGCTATCTATATTGCCCTGTTCTTTGGCGTTCGTCACGGGGTTGTGTATCAAAGCCTCGATAAAATCAAAGCTGGCCTAACCCTATTGCATTGGTGATAGTGTTCGCCAAAGATAAAGCAGAGCGCGGCGCGGCCTGCGCCGCAGCGCCTTGTCACGGGAGGCCAAATGCCGGAAGAAACCAAGGCCCAATCACGCCGCGCCGAAGCCCAGGCGCAAAAGGCTAGCGCCAAGGCCGCCGCAACCGGTCCAATCGTCATCAAAAAATATGCCAATCGGCGGCTCTATAATACGGATACCAGCACCTATGTGACGCTTGAGCACCTTGCCGACATGGTCAAGGAAGGTGCAGACTTTGTCGTGTTTGACGCCAAGACCAATGAGGATATTACGCGCTCTGTCCTGACCCAGATTATATTTGACGAGGAAAGTCGCGGTCAAAACCTGTTGCCAATTCAGTTTTTGCGTCAATTGATCCGGTTTTACGGCGATTCCCTTCAGGCCTTTGTGCCAAGCTATCTGGAATTGTCGCTCGACAGTTTTGCCAGGCAAAATGATCGGCTCAAACAGCAGTTTAGCGCCATGTCGCCTGGCCTTGGAATGCCAGGCCTCAATCCGGCGGCGACACTGGGGGGCGTGCCCATGCCCAGCCCGCAGTTTCTGGAAGACCAGGTGCGGCAAAACATGGCCTTGTTTGATCGGGCCATGAAAATGTTCTCGCCCTTTGCCTATACGCCAGCAGACGAGCCAAGGACCCCTGCACCGCCCGAAGCCCCCGTCACCGCATCGCCAGCCTCAGACCCAGACCCAAGTTTGGGCGATCTGAGAAAACGCATTGAAGAAATGCAAAAACAGATTGAGCAATTGGCCTCCAAGTCTTAGGATTTCGCCATGACTGATCCGGTATTGCCCATTCCCAGAGGTCGCGCCTTGCGTCTTGTCGTCGACCAGGTCGCAAGCCAGCACCGTCGCCGCAAGGGGCGTCGTGGCAGCGATGCCCAGGGCCTTTATCTTGAGGACAAGACCACCGTCATTGAGGCGCAAATTCTGGGCCAGTCACAGCAAAGGCGCGGCTTGAAAACCAGTCTTGCGGGCCTGACCAAGGCAAGATCGGTCTATCTGGCGACCCAATGGTCCGGCAGTCTTGACCGGCGCGCCCCCGTCGGGAAGGTCAGTGCCTCAGAGGCCTGACCAAGGCATATGGCTGGTGCCACAGGCCCATCACAGCGGGGACGACCTAAACCTGCAATGCATAAATCTTTAGATTCACCGCCAAATCCCGGTTTGGCCGCAAAAAATGTTTGTGGTGTGAGTTGCGGCGGCAAGGCGCGCGCCTATACTCCGCCGCCTCTGTTTTGGGCCGGTCATGGTTTCTCGGTTCGTCTAGGCACAGAGGCAAGGAACTGCTGATGAACCCGACGCTTGCCCCCGTGGCGATTATCATGGGTAGCCGATCCGACTGGCCGGTCATGCAGGGCGCTGCCCAGATCTTGACGACCCTCGGCGTTGGGTTTGAGGCCAAGGTGATTTCTGCCCACCGCACGCCCGATCGCCTGGTCCGCTTTGCCAAGGGCGCAGAAGCGGCAGGCTTTAAGGTGGTTATTGCCGGCGCTGGCGGCGCGGCCCATCTGCCGGGCATGGCGGCCTCTATGACAAACCTGCCGGTCCTTGGCGTTCCGGTGCCGTCCAAGGCCTTGAGCGGTCTGGACTCGCTATTGTCCATTGTTCAGATGCCTGCCGGCGTGCCGGTCGCAAGCCTGGCGATTGGCGATGCCGGTGCCAAGAATGCAGGCCTGTTGGCGGTCCAGATCCTGGCCCTGTCCGATCCGGCCCTTGCCGAGCGGTTTGCCGCCCATCGTCAGGCCCAGACCGATTCTGTGTCCGAGACCGTTACCGATGCGCTGACATGAACCGTATCCCCCACGCCCTGCCGCCTGGCGCAACCATCGGCATTATTGGCGGTGGCCAGCTTGGCCGCATGCTGGCTCTGGCGGCGGCCCGCCTTGGTTTTGAGACGGTCGTCTTGACGCCTGAGTCCGAAAACTGCGCAGGCGCGGTCGCGGGCAGGGTGCTGAAGGCGGACTATGCCGACACCGATGCCCTTGCCCAGCTTGCCCGCCTTGCCCAGGTGGTGACATTTGAGTTTGAGAATGTGCCAACCCAAACCCTCGATGTTTTGAGCGGTCTGGGCTGCCAGGTCGCGCCCGGCGGCAAGGCGCTGGCCGTGGCCCAGGACCGGGTCGAGGAAAAGATCTTTTTGAACGGCTGCGGCGCACCAACGGTCGATTTCGCGCCCGTTTCAAGTCTTGATGAGCTTATCGAGGCCATGGCCAGGATCGGCGCGCCTGCCCTGCTCAAGACCCGCCGCGATGGCTATGATGGCAAGGGTCAGGTCTGGATCGAAAATCACGACCGCGCCACGGCGCAGGCCGCGTTTGCCAGCCTTGGTGCCAAGCCCTGTATTCTCGAAGCCCCCGCCGCCTTTGTCCGTGAGCTCTCGGTCATTGCTGCGCGCGGTTATGACGGCGAGATCGCGGCCTATCCCTTGGGCGAAAATCATCACGAGGCAGGCATATTGCGCCGCACCTCCGCTCCGGCTCGGGTCTCGGCTGCGACCTTGGAGCAGGCCCAGACCATTGCTGCCCGCATACTCACGGCCCTGGACTATGTCGGGGTCATGGGGGTGGAGATGTTTGAACTGGCCGATGGCCACCTATTGGTCAATGAGATTGCGCCTCGGGTACATAATACCGGCCACTGGACCCTGGACGGCTGCGAAGTGGACCAGTTTGAACAGCATATCCGCGCCATTGTCGGCTGGCCGCTTGGCCCAACCCATGCGCTTGCCCGGGTCGAGATGACCAATCTATTGGGCGGGGAAGTCTTGGACTGGGGTAATCTGGCCGCAGAGGCCGAGGCCAGATTGTGGTTCTATGGCAAGGGTACGCCAAGGCCTGGCCGCAAGATGGGCCATGTCAATCGCCTGTTTCCCTTGAAGTCTTAAGGCTCGGAGCCGTAGCGGACCTGGCCAAGCTTGGCGGCAAGGCCGGTCGCCCAGGCTTGCAGCCTTGCGGCGGGCTTGGTTTTAAACTTCCAGCTTTCAAACGCCATCACATTGTCAATCCGAGCGGCGACAAGCACCTTGGCGGCGGCCTCGCCGGAGGACAGATGCGCCGCCAGTCCGGCCATGAGTATGGCCCCGACCAGGGCGCGCTTGGAATAATGGTTCTCGTCGGTGGCTGTGTCGCCCGCCCAGCGCCAGATCATGTCGGCACTATCCCAAACCAGCCGCAGGGCTAGGGGCACATGGTGCGGCAGGGCCAGATAGCCTGTCCAGGCATGGGCGGCTTGGCCTTCTGCCGCCGTCATGGCAAGGCGTGCCATAATGCCGGCCTCAATCCGGCCCCGGATCTTTAAGGCGCTTGGGTTTTGCAAATTGAGTTGGCTTAAGGTCGCGCCATCATGACGCCGGGACAATAAGGCCGCCAGGTCCGCAGCGCCGTGGGGCAAAAGCAGGGCCGTCTCTGCCGCGCTTAAACCGGCCCGTTTGCCCGCCAGATTGACCAATTGATCGCTCCAGCCCATGCTGGTCGCCAGCCCAAGCGCCTGATCCAAGATCGCTTGTTCGGTACGGCCTGCCCAATCAAGGCCAGTGGCCGCCTCGCCTTCAGCGGCGTGCCTAGCCTCATCGGCGGGGTTGGGAGCACAAATCATTCCCCAGCATACACTGATTTGTTCGAGATTCGACCGGTGTTTGCGAGATTCTCTTGTCTGGCTAGGCAGGACCGGTAGACAGCCCTGCCCGCCTCTGGTATCGCAACCGCCAAGCACGAAGGACCGTCTTTCGGGCATTGGATTTGTATTCGCCAGATACCGACCCGCAGGCAAGCGCTTGTGATTGTGTCGGTTAATCTGGTGTGATTTGGAGGACTTGGTCATCGTTCAGATTTTCGTGCGCGACAATAATGTCGACCAGGCGCTAAAGGCGCTGAAGAAGAAGATGCAGCGCGAAGGTTCCTTCCGCGAAATGAAGCGTCACGTGCACTTCGAAAAGCCTTCGGAAAAGCGCGCCCGTCAAAAGGCCGAGGCCGTGCGCCGTGCGCGCAAGCTGGCCCGTAAGCGCATGCAGCGTGAAGGCCTGATCGCAGCGCCAAAGAAGCCTGTTCGATAAAGCCTCTCTAGCCGGCGCCAAGGGTCTTGGTGCCGGGTCTGGACTTTAGAAAAGGCCGTGCAGGACCCCAGCGCGGCCTTTTCTATGGGCGGTGGACGGCTGCGGCCACTTCGCCAATCGCCTGAATGATATGGATGCAATGGGTCTGGCCCAGCAGGGTATTGTGCGAGGCCTCCGCAATATGGTGCACAAATCCAGACCGCGATTCCAGCGCCGGTGTGGCCTGGACCTGTTTCCAGTCCTTGCGCATGCCTGTGGCAGGACCGGCTGTGACCACTGCGACGGGCAGGGCCGGGTCAAGTCGGCCCAGACTGCGGGCCTGCTCGGCGGCCATCGGCCATTGGGCAACCTCATTGGCGGCGGCGCGGTTATGCGCCCCGGAAGCAAAGGCGCGGCGTTTCTCGGCCGAGGCGGCAGGCGGCAGTCCGATCTTGTCGGCAAGGCCGGTCCAGACCAAGGGCTTGAACAGGCCTATACTGGCCCCAAAGGCCGCTGCCCGCGAGGCGCGGGCAAAGGCGGTTACAAAGCCGCTAACCGGTTTGAGCGTATTGGCAATGGGTGGCGCGGCATCGACCAGCACCAGACCGGCAACCTTGTCTGGATTGCGCAGGGCAAACAAGGTGACATAGGCCCCCGCCATGGAATGGCCGACCAGGATAAACGGCCCGGTCTCTTTTGAAGCCCTCAGCAAGGCTTCCAGATCCTGGCTTATGGCTAGGCCATCGCGGGGCCCGGCTGCCGCCTGCGACGCACCAAGGCCTGCCCGGTCATAGGCGCAAGAGCGAATACCCTTGGCCAATAGGGCCTGTTGCACGGCCCCCCAATCGGCGGAAAATCCAAAAGCGCCCGCTTCGAGCAGGACTGTGGGGGCTTGGCTTGGCGCACCTTCGCAAATCATGTGCAGCTGGCGACCTTGGCCAATATCGACCATTTGGCCCCGCATCTGAGCCGTGCCCGCAGCGGCGGACATGATGCCGCCCACAGCAATATAACCCAAAACGGCCAGGAGGGACGCCGACACCAAACGCAACATACTTAAACGCTCCAAGGCCCAGATCAGGCCGCCCTATGGCCTGATGTCATGGCAAACTAGTTTGCCGCGCCGACCAAGGCTTTTTTCAGCTTCTTCTTCTTTTTCTTCTCGCCTTTTTCTTTTCCAGGCTTGGCAGGTTTGAGCTTTTTGACCTTGGTCTTGACCGCCTTGGGCGCAGCGCTATCGGATGGGGCCGCCGTCTCGACCAGGGCATGCAGCAGTTTCAAAAACCCGTCGCGTTTCGCGGCGGGGATCTTGTCTATAATGCGCTGGTCCGCAGCCGCCACCTTTGGGCGCACAGAATCGAGCACGGCCCGGCCCTGGTCGGTTAGGGCAACGGAGTTGGCGCGGGCATCGGTGGCGGAGCGCTGGCGGGTGAGCAATGATTTTTCGGTCATGCGGCTGACCATGTCGGCCAGGGTCGAGCGATCAATCCCGGTAATCTTGACCAGGCTGGACTGGGTCAGGCCATCGGCTGTGGCGGCGGCGGCCAGAACGGCAAACTGACGCTGTGTCACGGCTCCGGCCCCGGTTTCTTCGGTATAGATATCCAGCGCCAATTGCAGGGCACGGTGCAACATATGACTGGGGGACTGGTCTAGCACAGACAAGACTTCACGGCTGGACTTGGGCATAAGAACCTCCTGACACGGGCCGCTATCAAGTGGCCAAGGCATATCATACGGTCAGTATACGTAGGTTTAAAGACAGTTACACCCCTAGGGCTTGTCGTCTGGCTTTGGCTCTGTGTGTTTGAGCATCAAGGGCACCTGGGTCAAAGAAAACACCAGGGCCAGGACCTGAAGGCCGGGCATGCGAAACCAGATCCAGACCGAATCGGGCTGGGTACGCCAAACCACCTCGTTCAAGATTGCGGTCAGCAGAAAAAACACCCCATAGCGCAGGGTCAAGGTGCGCCAAGCCGGGTCTGGCAGCTTCAAGGCGTCGCCCAACAGCGCTTTTAAGGGGTTTTTCTTTAAGGCTATGCCGCCCAGCATGACCGCCGCCAAGACGGCATTGATCACGGTAGGCTTGATCTTCACAAACCGGGTATCGTGAAACACCAGGGTCAATGTGCCAAAGACCAGGGCGGTTAGGCCTGCAAACAGCGGCATGGGGGCTATGCGCCGCTCGGCAATATAGCCGATGATCAGGGCGAGCGCCGAGGCGCCAACCAGGGCCCAGGTCGCGGTCAAGAGATTACGCGTGATCAGATAGCCGAGCAAAAACGCCAAGGGCCCGGCATAATCGACGCCCGACCGGATCAGGCTGCGGGTCTTGTCAGACAGGCGCGGGCTCATGGTTTCTCCGATCCGGCGGCTTGAACACCAACAAGCGAACGCGCGAAACTGACGGCGTCAAAGTCTTGTAAATCGTCTATGCCCTCGCCAACCCCGATCAACTTGATGGGTGCATCCGAGGCCTGGGCAACGGGCAAAAGCACACCGCCGCGCGCCGTGCCATCAAGCTTGGTCATGACAATGCCTGTGACCCCGGCCGTATTGCCGAAAATGTTTTCCTGCGACAGGGCATTGCGCCCGACCGTGGCATCCAGCACCAACAAGGTCTCATGCGGGGCGTCGGGATCGATTTTTTTCAGGACTCGGACGATTTTTAGGAGTTCATCCATCAGGCCGGTCTTGTTTTGCAAGCGCCCCGCCGTGTCGATCAGCACGACATCAAGGCCCTGATTGCGGGCCTGTTCCAGGGCGTCATAGGCAAGACCGGCTGCATCTGCACCTGTGCCACGGGCCAAAAATTCTGCCCCGGCCCGGTCGGCCCAGACCTTGAGCTGTTCAACCGCCGCGGCGCGGAATGTATCGGCGGCCACGATCAAGACCTTTGCGCCCTTAGCGGTCAGGTTGGCGGCAATCTTGCCAAGGGTTGTGGTCTTGCCCGAGCCATTGACCCCAACAAATAGCACGACATAGGGCCGCGGGCCCCCAAGCGGCTCAAACCGGCCCTGACGCGGCAAGAGCTCGGCGGCCAGGGCATCGGCCAGGGCCAGACGCACTTCTGTATCACTGGCGGACTTACCAAATCTTGCGTTGCCAAAGGCCTGAGCAATGCGTGCCGCAGCCTTGGGCCCAAGATCGGCCTCGATCAGCATGTCTTCCAGGTCTGTGAGCAGGGCCTGATCCAGCGGGCGCTTGGCAATCACCGAGACCACCTGTTCGCCAATCTGTTTGGACGAGCGCGACAAGCCCTGGGTCAGTCGCTGAAGCCAGCCTTGTTTGTTTGCGGTGTTTTCGGTCATGAATGGTTTTTATCCGAAACCTAGCTGCGCCATTGCAGGGTTGTTGCCTCAACCGGATTGACAAAGGCCCGGCCCTCATTGCGACTGGCGGCCCATTCACGCTTTAGCGCCTGATACCATTTGGCCTGGCGGTCGGCGTCGTCGATCCAGAGCAGGGCCGGGTCATATTTGAGGCCCATATTCTGCAAATTGACCATGTTTCCGTCCTGGCGCAAAAACGCCTTGGCGCCGGCAGCGAAAAATGGCGCGATAAGGCCAAAAACCGGGTGGTCGGACCAAACAATCTGGGTGATCTGGGTCTTGTCCTGCGCCATGGGGGTCAGGCAGGTCAAGGACAGGACTTGGCGTTTGCCCACTGTAATATGCTCCCAGCGCATGCCCGGCAGCCGAAAAGTGATCTCGGTCAAGGGCTCACCGCCCAGTATGGCATAGGCCCGGCTATTCTTGGACGGCTCATGCCGAACCATGGCAAAGCCTGCATCGGTCGGCTCGAAGCGTTTGGCCTTGGCATGCTGGCTCTTGGCCGATCGCCACCACCACTGGGCATGCACATAGGGCCCGTGCGCCGGGTCCATCAGGCCAACCACGGCATGGTCGATATGCACATCAAACACCATCTGGTCGATCAGTTTGGGCTTGCCACCGACAATGCCTGGAAAGATGGGTGGCGCGTGGTCGGGCATGGCCTGGCGGCGCGGGTCCGAGGCCATCCAGATAAACACCAGACCCTGGCTTTCAAAGACCGGAAACTGGCGCACCTTGATGCGGTCCAGTTCCAGGCCCTGACCCTCGACCAGAGAGGGGATCTTGCTACAGGTCCCGTCGGTGCGAAATAGCCAGCCATGATAGGGACATTCCACGGCTTCGGCCCCCGCATCGTCACGCGTTAGCCGACCTGCCGACAAGGGGGCTGCCCTGTGCGGGCAGATGTCTCGCAGCCCATAGGCGGTGCCCGCCAGGGTGCGACCGATCAAGACCGGCTCACCCAAGATCTCATAACGCTGGAGCTTGCCAGGTTTCAGGGCCGTGCCCAGGGCTGCGAAATACCAGGCATCCAGCACAAAGCCCTGACCAAACCCGGCCCGGGCATTGGGGCGGTCAGTATTGGGGGCGGAGGTGGACGGCTTGATCATGACCTCAGCCTTACCTTGATGCCGCCGCCACGCCAAGGCCCCCCGATCAAGCGGGTGTCTAGGCCTAGTCCGCCGCCGCCATAATCAATTGCGCATAATAGCCAGTCATGCGCTCTAGGTTGTCCAGGGTAATGTGTTCATTGGTGCCGTGGATCATCTTGACATCATTCATGGCGAACACGATGGGCTGGAAGCGGTACACATCGGCCGAGACCTCGCTCATGCTGCGGCTGTCTGTGCCCGCAATCACAAGAGCCGGGGCCACGGGCGCAGCCGGCGTGGCCGCCCGGGCGGCGGCGGCAACAAGTTTCCAGCCCTCAGACTGGGTTGAGGACACCGGCGAAGGTTGGCGCGGCGGTGTTTCCCAGCTCAAGCTTACAGGCAGAGGGCCAATGGCGTCCCTTGCCCGGGCCATGACGTCCTCGGCCCGGTCCCAGGGCGCAATGCGGTAATTGATCCGGGCTACGGCCACTTGCGGCAGGACATTCTCCTTGGGCGAGCCTTGCAGCATGGTCGGGGCAATCGTGGTGTGCATCATGGCAGCACCGGTCGGGGTTGCGCCAATCTGGGCGGCTAGGAGGGGCGCAAACAGCCAGGTATTGGCCGCCGCCACCTTGACCAGCGGCTTGGCGCTTGGCGCAAGGCTCATCAGCATATCGGCGCCGGGTCCTTGAAACCGGATCGGGAAGGGGTGGTCCGCAATTGCGCTAATGGCGCGGGAAAGGGCGACCACGGCGGTCTGTTTGGGCGGGGCCGAGGAATGGCCACCGGCGCCCTTGGCCGTCAGGCGCAAGGTGCCATAGCCTTTTTCCGCCACCCCGATCAGGCTGGCGGCGCTGCCGGTCACGGGATTATCGGCAATTACCACACTGCCCTCATCCAGGGTAAACAGGGCCTTGACGCCCTTGGCCTTGAGCACGGCGGCGGCGGCCCGGGCGCCGGCACCGCCCGCTTCTTCGTCCTCGCCAGAGACAATATAAATCGTCCGTCTGGGCACAAAGCCCGACTTGATCAGGGTTTCGCAGGCCTCAAACAGCCCGATCAGCGAGCCCTTATCATCAACCGAACCCCGGCCCCAGACTGCGCCCTCGGCAATCTCGCCCGAAAACGGGGGGTATTTCCACTGGCCTTCTGTGCCCTCGCTGATCGGCACCACGTCTTGATGGGCCATCAGGATAATGGGGGCCAGGCTTGGATCGCTGCCAGGCCAGGTATAGATCAGGCTATGGTTCAGCACGACCTGGCGCTGCATGGCCTTGTGCGATGCCGGGTAGGTGGTGGCCAGCCAATCATGCAGCCGCGCCCATTGGGCCAGATCATTCTGGGCCTTGTCCTGATGGGAAATGGTCGCGATGCGCACGGCCTGGCTCAAATGCTCGGCGGCCTTGGCATTATCGATCGCGGGCGGTTTTGGCAGCTTGACCTGATCCAGATCTGCCGCCGCCGGGCCTTTAAACAGGACGGTGCGCACCGCGACCGTGCCGCCAAGGCCCAACAGCACAAGACTGGCAAGCGCCGCGCCCTTAGTCAGATTGCCCATATGCCTGTGTCTCCCGCCCGTTATGTTGTGCGGTCAGTCTAGGCCAAAAGCGCCAGCCTAGCCAATCAGGGCGCGCAAGGGGGCAAAGGCCCATGGGATCAGGTAGCGATCGGCGGCCTGCAGGACGATGATGACAATGATAGGGCTTAAGTCCAGCCCGCCTAGCGAGGGTACAAACCGGCGCACCGGGGCAAGGATTGGGTTTGTCAGCGCATCCAGCCCTCTTGCCACCGAATAGACAAACCGGTTGCGCAGATTGACCACATCAAATGCGACAAGCCAGCTTAAGACCGCATTGATGATCAAGGCCCAGACGATCAAGGTCACGATGGCAGAAACAATGGCTTGCAGGAAACTGGTCATGGCATGTCCGCTTTGGGCAATATGGGCAATATGGGCACTGGCCCGAAGCATCGAGCCGTCGTCTTCTATCGCCCCGCGCCGTATCAGGCAAGTTCGCGCCCGCTTGACACGCCGCCACCCAGCCCCTTATCTGCCCCCTCCCTTAAGGGGCTGTAGCTCAGTTGGTAGAGCGCTTCGTTCGCAATGAAGAGGTCAGCGGTTCGATTCCGCTCAGCTCCACCAATTTTCCCACCATCAGGCCTTCGGATCATTATCGAGCCGATCACCGTGCCCAGCTATGACCTAGACCATTTGATTGGCGGCATGGTGGACAACACCTTTCCTGAGACGGTCGATTTTGGACCAGAGGTGGGTAATGAGGTATGGTAAGCGCCTATGTTCCCGAGGCCGGAGACATTGTTTGGCTCCAATTCGATCCACAAGCGGGTCACGACCAGGCCGGGCATCGGCCAGCCCTGGTCCTGTCACCGGCCAAGTATAACAAGATCCGGGGCATGATGCTCTGCTGCCCGATGACCTCTCGGATAAAAGGCTATCCGTTCGAGATCGTGGTCAGCCAGGCCCCGCCCAGTGCGGCCCTGTCTGACCAGATCAAGAGCCTTGATTGGCGGGTCCGTCAGGCGACCTTTAAGGACAAGGTTTCGCCCATGGTCCTTGCCCAGACCAAGGCCAAGCTAAAGGCCCTGTTGAGCCTTTAGCGGCCAAGGACTAGGCCCTAATCGTCAAAGCCGCGAAACACGGCCGCTTCCTGCACGGTCTTGCGTTCGGAAACCACCGCATTGGCCGGGAAGCTTTCGTCGGGCCAGCCTAGCGCAATGCTTTTCATAATGATCTGGTCATCGGCAATGCCGGCATGCTCGCGCACGACGGGTGATTGCATAATGCCTTGACTGTTTATGACCGCGCCCAGACCGCGCGACCAGGCCGCATTGACCAGGGCGGTGGTGACGGCGCCGCAGTCAAACGGGGTGTCATCGCTGGTGTTTAAGATCTTGTCATAGGTCACAATCACACAGACCGGGGCATCAAATTGGCGAAAGCCGCGCAGGACCCAGTCTTGGCGCGCATCCTTGTCATCGCGGGCAATGCCCATGGCGGCAAATAGCTGTTTGGCAACCCCGACCTGGCGGTCACGGTGCGGACCGACAAAGGCCTCGCCGGTGCGAAACTCACGCGAGTGCGGCACGCCCGCCAGATTGCGCTCGGTGTTTCCGGCGCGAATCCGGTCCAGGGGCTCGCCGGTCAGCACATAGAAGTTCCAGGGCTGGGTATTCATCGAGGAAGGCGCGCGCATGGCCAGACTAAGGATTTCCTCAATCAGAGCCCTTGGCACAGGATCAGGCTTGTATCCGCGGATGCTGCGCCGCCCCAAAATCACATCGTCAAATTTCATGTCACGCCCCAAATTGGTTTACAGCGATAATACATATCAATCTTGCCACACAGTCTTGCTGTTTTTGAAACTTGAAACGCTTAATTGCTAATGGCCCATACTTGCCCTAGGGTAAGCCTTTCCTTGCCCCGTCACCCAAAAAGCCAAAGGATATTCACCATGCGCGCTTCTGATCGAAAAATTCGCCGCACCGTATTGGGTCTGGGCCTGGGGCTCGCTCTTGGACTTGGCCTTGTGGCCACTGGCTCGGCCGAGGCGGCGGATCAGGCCCTGACGGCGGCGGTTGACGGACCCTGGCGGTCTGAGGCAAGCCGGGCGCGCGATGTCTATCGCCACCCAGAAGCGGCCTTAAGCTTTTGGGGCCTAAAGCCCGGCATGACGATTATCGAGCTTGAACCGGGCAATAATGGCTGGTGGGTCGAGATCTTAGCCCCCTATGCCAAGGCCACCGGTGGTCAGTATATTGCCGCCCTGCCCGATCGCACCGAACCGGGTATTGCCGAGACGGCCCTGGCCGCCCGCACCAAGGCCCATGCCGATTTTGCCGCTGAGATTGCCGATAAGGGCGTCTATGGCAATGCCCGCGCCATCGATTTTGGCCCCAAAAAGCTAGATGCCCTCGCGCCGCAATCGGCCGATATGGTGCTGGTGGCGCGGTCTTTTCACAACTGGGCCCGCGGTGGCCGCACCGAGCCTTATCTTAAGGCCATAGTCACCCTCTTAAAGCCCGGCGGCGTCCTGGCGGTCGAACAGCACCGTGCGCCTGCCGGGTCGAACCAAAAGCCCGATACCGGCTATGTGACTGAGGCCTATGTGATTGACGCGGCGCAAAAGGCGGGCCTGGTGCTTGAGGCGCGGTCTGAGATCAATGCCAATCCCAAGGACGATCATAATCACGCCTTCGGGGTCTGGACGTTGAAGCCCACCCGTAGCTCATCCGAGGATGGCCGCACCCTTAGCCCCGATGAGCGTGCCAAATATGACGCCATCGGCGAAAGCGACCGAATGACCCTTAGGTTTCGCAAGCCGGGGTGATTAAGGCAGGGCGCAAGTGACTAATTCGCCCTAACCAACCCCTCCCTCCGCTCGCGAAATCAAACAGCTTGTGATAGGACCCCCCGGTGCTGCGACATGGTGATCTGCGGCGGTGGAGGTGTTGATGAGCAGGGTACTGGTGATTGGGGCTGGCGGTGTTGGTTCGGTGGCGGTGCATAAGATGGCCATGTCGCCGGAGATTTTCTCAAGCATTACCTTGGCCAGTCGGCGCAAGGTCAAGTGCGATGCCATTGCCCAGTCGGTGAAACAACGCACTGGCGTTACCATTACCACGGCCGAGCTCGATGCCGATGATGTGGCCGCAACCACAGCCCTGATCAATCAGGTTAAGCCGCAATTGGTGGTCAATCTGGCCCTGCCCTATCAGGACCTGACCATTATGGAGGCCTGTCTGGCTGCGGGTGTGCATTATATGGACACGGCCAATTATGAGCCGCGCGATGAGGCTAGGTTCGAATATAGCTGGCAATGGGCCTATCAGGAGCGGTTCAAGGCCGCGGGCCTGATGGCGCTCTTGGGCAGCGGCTTTGATCCGGGCGTGACCTCGGTCTTTACCGGCTATACGCGCAAACACCTGCTCGATCAGATCGATACGCTCGATATTTTGGACTGTAATGGCGGCGATCACGGCCATGCCTTTGCCACCAATTTTAATCCTGAGATCAATATCCGCGAGGTGACTGCCCTGTCGCGGCATTGGCAGGATGGGGCCTGGGTCGAGGGCCCGCCGCTTGCGCATAAACAGAGCTTTGATTTTGAGGCCGTCGGGCCCAAAAACATGTATCTGATGTATCATGAAGAGCTAGAATCCCTGGCCAAATTCTATCCAGAAATCAAGCGCATCCGGTTTTGGATGACGTTTGGTGATGCCTATCTCAAGCACCTCGAAGTCTTATCAAACGTCGGCATGACGCGGATTGATCCGGTCATGTTTGAAGGCCGCGAAATCATCCCCCTGCAGTTTCTAAAAGCCCTCTTGCCAGAGCCCGCCTCCTTGGGCCCGACCACGCGCGGCAAGACCAATATTGGCACGATTGCCACGGGGCTAAAGGATGGGGTGCAAAAGACGGTTTATGTGCTCAATATCTGCGACCATGAGGAAGCCTATGCCGAGACCGGCAATCAGGCGATCAGCTATACGACCGGGGTTCCAGCCATGATTGGCGCGGCCCTGATTCTGACCGGCAAGTGGCAGGGGGCTGGCGTGTTTAATATTGAACAGCTCGATCCTGATCCCTTTATGGACATGCTGAACCGCCATGGCCTGCCCTGGCAGGTCAAGACCCTAGACGCCCCTCTGGCCTTTTGATCGGGCGCGCCAGTTATGCAAACCCAAGCCGGTGATCCGGGCGCCTTTGCCAGGTTTGACCTTGGCCGCGTGCCCTCGCCCTGTTTTGTTGTCGATGAGGTCGCGGTGCGGCGCAATCTGGCGGTCTTGCAAGATATTGGCCGGCGCGGCGGGGCCAAGGTCCTTTTGGCGCTCAAGGCGTTTTCCATGTGGCATATGGCCAGTGTGGTCGGCGAATATCTGGACGGAACTTGCGCCTCTGGGCTTTGGGAGGCAAGGCTGGCGCGTGAGCATTATCACGGCGAACTGACCACCTATTGCCCGGCCTATCGGCGCGGGGACCTGCCCGAGATTCTGCGCCTGTCCGATACGGTGATCTTTAATTCCCCAGACCAGATTGCGCGCTTTGCTGATCTGATCGAAAAGGCGCGGGCCGACGGCCAAGTGTTTGAGATCGGGCTTAGGCTCAATCCCGAGCATAGCGAGGCCGAGGTTGCCAAATATGACCCTTGCCAGATCGGATCGCGCCTTGGCTTTCCGGTCTCCAAATTGCGGCCGGAGCATTTGGTGGGTGTCGATGGCCTGCATATCCATGCCTTGTGCGAACAGGGCTTTGAGCCTTTAGAGCGGATTTGGAAGGCGGTTGAGCCTAAACTTGCGCCGCTGCTGGGTGCCGTCAAATGGCTCAATCTTGGCGGCGGCCACCATATTACCCGCGCTGACTATGACCGCGAGGCCCTGATCGGCTGGTTGGGCCAGCTTGGCCAAGATTATGGCCTTCAGGTCTATCTCGAACCGGGCGAGGCCATTGCCCTGGATGCGGGCATATTGGTCGGCGAGATCCTGGACAGGTTTGATAATGGCCTGGCGGTCGGGATTACCGATATATCGGCCACCTGCCACATGCCCGATGTGATTGAGGCCCCCTATCGCCCGGCCATGCTGGGCGAAGTGGAAGATGGCGTGCTCTTAAGGCTGGGCGGGCCGTCCTGTCTGGCCGGGGACATTATTGGCGATTATGGCTTTGCAAGCCTGCCAGCGCCGGGAACCCGCATCGCCTTTTTGGACCAGGCGCATTATTCCATGGTCAAGACCAATACATTTAACGGCGTACCCCTGCCCTCGATTGCGCTTTGGAACAGTCAAACCGACGCGCTCAAGCTGGTGCGCCAGTTTGACTATAGCGATTTTCGCGACCGGCTGTCTTGATCCGGGCCGCCTAGTCCGCCTCTCCTCGCCTTGGCGGGGGGGATTGAACCTAGTCCTTGGCCTGCAAATCGGGTCTTTGGGCCAGAAAGGCTTGGCGCTCTTCCGCCGTCAGCACCTTGCCTGGCTTGCGGCGGCTCACCTTGGGCGCAGGGGGTGCAAAGGCTTCGGTCTTGCTGCTCTTGCCCTTGCCCTTGCCCTTTAGATCGGAAAGGCGGGTTTTTGATAATGGCGGTTTCACAACCAATCTCCCATGCTGCCAAGCCTCGTGGCTGACGGGCAGTTTAGCGACTAGGGACA
>JBIIZD010000139.1:0-4570 GCA_044346445.1 Caulobacteraceae bacterium | reverse complement strand
TCTATGCCTTTATGGCCTATAAGGGCCAATTCATGAGCCGGGCATCGGGTCTGTTTGAGCAGGTTGTGCATTGGCAATTGACGGACATGTATTCGTTTCGGCTCGCCGACATCGTCCTGACGCCCAAGGAGGAGGGGATAGATACGGCCCCGGCGGTCGCTGGAGTCGCGATTACAGGGGCAATTGAGGCAGACCAGCTCAGCTTTCGCTATGCGCCGCATGAACCCTTTGTTCTGCATCAGGTGTCGTTCTCGATCCAGCCCGGTGAATTTGTCGCCATTATCGGCCCGTCTGGCGGTGGCAAGTCCACCTTGCTGAAGGTTTTGACGGGCCTTTATCCGCTGACGGGCGGGGAGGTTCGCTTGGATGGACGGCCCCTTTCGGCCTATGGCGCGCATGGGGTGCGGCAGGCGCTTGGTGTTGTCATGCAAGATGACGACCTGCTTGGCGGCTCCATAGCCGAGAATGTCGCCTTTTTTGATGATCAAATTGATATGGACAAGGTCTGGAAGTGCCTGGACATGGCGGCTGTCGCCCAAGAAATTGCGGCCATGCCGATGAAGGCGGAAACGCTTGTGGGCGATATGGGAGGCGCGCTGTCGGGCGGGCAAAAACAAAGAGTACTGCTGGCCCGCGCCCTCTATCGCGAGCCAAAAATTCTGATTCTCGACGAGGCGACCAGCCATCTCGACATCAATCGCGAACGCGACATCAATGAGGCCCTACGCAGCCTATCCATGACCCGACTGATTGTTGCCCATAGGCCAGAGACCATAGCGGCGGCGGACCGGTTCCTGGTGATCGACAAGTCCACCCTGGTCGCCGACCAAAGACGCGCCGATCTTGACGTCCATGTGGCGTCGTGAGGTGCCCCATCTTGCCCCCCGACGCCATTTGACCTAACCCTGCGCGTCTAGACTATTTGGTGCGGAGTGACGGTTATGGGGCTTGGCTTTCTTTTTCCCGGTCAGGGCAGTCAGGCGATTGGCATGGGGGGCGAGCTTTATGACGCCTTTGCCAGTGCGCGCGAAGTGTTCCAGGAGGTTGATGATGCCCTGGGCCAAAAGCTCTATGCCCTGATTAGCGCAGGGCCAGAGACGGACCTTACCCTTACAGAAAATGCCCAGCCAGCCTTGATGGCGGTCAGTGTCGCCGTGATGCGGGTGCTGGAGGCTGAATTTGGGGTCAAGGTCGAGCAGGCGGCGTTTGTCGCGGGTCACAGCCTTGGTGAATATTCAGCGCTGGCGGCGGCGGGGGCGATTACGCTTTCGGATACGGCGCGGCTGTTGAAACTGCGCGGCCAGGCCATGCAGCGGGCTGTGCCGGTCGGGGTGGGGGCCATGGCGTCCTTGATCGGACCCAAGACCGATGTGGCCTTGGCTGAGGCTGCGGCCTTGGCTGGGTCCGAGGTCGGGGTCTGTGTCGTGGCCAATGACAATAACCAGGGCAATGTGGTGATCAGCGGCGACAAGCTGGCGGTCGATAAGGCGATTGAGGCGGCCAAGGCCTTGGGCGCGCGAGCAATCTTGCTCAATGTTTCGGCCCCGTTTCATTGTCCCCTGATGCAGCCTGCCGCCGATGAGATGGCTGAGGCGCTGGCGGCCTGTAAGATCATTGCCCCGCGTGCGCCCTTGGTGGCCAATGTGACGGCGCGTCCGGTGCTGGACCCTGAATTGATCCGGGGGCTCTTGGTTGAACAAGTCACCGGGCGCGTGCGCTGGCGCGAAAGCGTGCAATGGCTGGCCAATGATGGCGGCGTGACCCGCTTTGCTGAGGCGGGCGCTGGCAAGGTCTTGTCGGGCATGGCCAAGCGGATTGCGCCCGATGTCGAGGCCACGCCCCTGAACACACCTGCTGATTTGGAAGCGTTTGCCGCTTCTTTGAAACTCTAAGAAGGATTGATCCGAATGTTTGATCTGACCGGCAAGACGGCCCTGGTGACCGGGGCAACGGGCGGCATTGGCGGGGCCATCGCCAAGGCCCTGCATGCCCAGGGCGCGCATGTGGTGCTGTCTGGCACGCGCCAGGACGCGCTGGATGCCCTGGCCGCAGAGCTGGGCAGCCGGGTCAGCACGGTGGCCTGTAACTTAAGCGATGCGGCCCAGGTCGATGGTTTGGTGGCGGCGGCGGAGGCGGCGGCCGCCCCGCTCGATATCCTGATCGCCAATGCCGGTGTTACCCGCGACGGCCTCTTGCTGCGCATGAAGGACGAGGACTGGGAGACCGTGATCAAGGTCAATCTGGAAGCCTATTTTCGCCTGTCGCGCGCGGCCCTCAAGGGCATGATGAAGCGCCGTCATGGCCGAATCATTGGCATTACCAGCGTGGTTGGCGTCACCGGCAATCCGGGCCAGACCAATTATGCGGCGTCAAAAGCGGGCATGATCGGCTTTTCCAAGGCCCTGGCCCAAGAGGTCGCCAGCCGCAATGTCACGGTCAATTGCGTCGCGCCTGGCTTTATCAGCAGTCCGATGACAGACGATCTGAACGAGGCGCAAAAAACGTCAATTTTAGCAACGATTCCAGCGGGTAGGCTGGGCGAGGGCGCGGATGTGGCCGCAGCCTGCGTCTATCTGGCCAGCAAGGCGGGCGACTATGTCACCGGCCAGACCCTGCATGTGAATGGCGGCATGGCCATGATCTAGGCCAAGGACGGCGTTTGAACGCATTCAGATGCGGCAAGTGCTAGTCTCGCAAAAAGAAAGGTGCTAGCGAGAGCCTGAGCCGGGGTTGTTGTTATGGGCCGGGTTCTGATATTGGTTTCAACGATTGGGTGGCCAAGGGGCGAATTTCGTTTCGGGCCCTCGTACTCACCATCTAGACAAGGGATTTAAGCGTATGTCCGACATTCTCGAACGCGTCCGGAAGATCGTGATCGAGCATCTGGATGCCGATCCGGAGAAGGTCACGGAAAAGGCCAGCTTCATCGACGATCTTGGTGCAGACAGCCTCGACAATGTCGAGCTCGTCATGGCCTTTGAAGAAGAGTTCGACATCGAAATTCCCGATGACGCAGCTGAGCACATCCAGACCGTGGGCGATGCGGTGAAGTTCATCACTGAACGTCTCGCTGCCTAAACCGTCTGGTTTGATGACAAGCCGCTGTGCCGGGCACATTGTGCCTAGTGCGGCGGCTTGAGTCGTTTCTCGCGCTGCGAGAATCCTGATCGCCCCAGGAGGGTCTGCCAATGCGTCGTGTGGTCATTACGGGACTTGGGCTGGTAACGCCTCTGGGTTGGGGTGTTGAGCATAGCTGGTCACGCCTTTTGGCGGGTCAGTCGGGTGCTGGCCGGATTACCGCATTTGATCCCACCGATTTTGCCTGCCAGATTGCTTGCGAAGTGCCGCGCATTGATGGTCGCGGCGGTGGCAGTGCCGACTATCCGGGCTCCTATGATCCCGAACAGACCATGAGCCTGCGCGATCGTCGCCGGGTTGATGATTTCATCCTCTATGCGGTTGCTGCCGCTGACGAGGCCGTGCGCGATAGTGGCTGGCACCCCCAGACCGAGGAAGATCGCTGTCGCTCGGGCGTGATTATTGGCTCTGGCATTGGCGGGCTGGACTCAATTGCCAAGACCGCGCTTGAGTTGCACGAAAAAGGCCCGCGCCGGATCAGCCCCTTCTTTATCCCCTCGTCCCTGATCAATCTGGCGTCTGGTCAGGTCTCGATCCGCTATGGGCTTAAGGGGCCCAATCATTCCGTGGTCACGGCCTGTGCCTCGGGTGCGCATGCGATTGGTGACGCCATGCGTCTGATCCAGTGGGGCGACGCTGATGTGATGTTTGCGGGTGGGGCGGAGGCGGCGGTTTGCCCGCTTGGCGTTGCCGGTTTTGTCGCCGCCCGCGCCATGAGCACCGGCTTTAACGACCGCCCACAAATGGCCTCGCGCCCTTATGACAAGGACCGCGACGGGTTTGTCATGGGCGAGGGGGCCGGTATTCTGGTGCTGGAAGAATACGAACACGCCAAGGCGCGCGGCGCCAAGATCTATGCTGAAGTGATCGGTTATGGCCTGTCGGGCGATGCCTATCACATTACCGCTCCGGCCAGTGATGGTGATGGCGGCTTCCGGGCTATGAATGCGTCCTTGGCACGGGCCGGGGTCGATCCGTCCCAGATTGACTATATCAATTCCCATGGCACCTCGACGCCGCTTGGCGACGAGATTGAGCTAGGGGCGGTTGAGCGTATGTTGGGCGCTTCGGTTTCTCAGGCGACCATGTCCTCGACCAAGGGCGCGATTGGCCACCTTTTGGGTGCAGCCGGAGCGGTCGAGGCGGCGTTTACGGCCCTGGCAATCCGTGACCAGATCGCGCCGCCAACGATTAATCTGGATAATCCGTCTGTGGATACGGCCATTGACCTGGTGGCGCATACGGCCAAGCGCATGGTGATCAATACCGCCCTGTCCAATAGTTTTGGCTTTGGCGGCACCAATGCCTCCTTAGTGTTCAAGAAGGTTCAGTGACCGACGCCGCCGGTAGCCCTAACCCCCCTCCAGGCCCTAGCGGTCTGGCCCGGGTCCTGGGGACGGGGCGGCTGAAGATTGCGCTTTTTGCAGCCATT
>JBIIZD010000062.1:0-17578 GCA_044346445.1 Caulobacteraceae bacterium | reverse complement strand
AAACTTAAAGCCCGCCTCATAAAGTGGTGCCTTGGCAATCGGAGCCGTGACCAGACCGCTGGCCTGGCCGGACACCACCAGATCAACAGCGTGTTCAATCCAACCGATCACGGCCTTGGCATGGGCGCTAGAGGCCTTGCCCGGTGTGAGCGCATGACCAAGCGGCTGGTTCAGTACGGGCAGGGCCTTGGCAAAAACGGTTGCGGCCTCAGCCGTATGGCTCACCGTCTGCACCGGTATACCAAACCGGCTTAAGAGGTCAGCATCGCCAACCACCATAAATGCCGGGCCAGTACCGGCCAAGACCTGCCAGGCCTTGGCAATGATTTCAGGGCCAATACCGGCTGGATCGCCCAGACTTAGGGCCAGAGCCGCTCTGGTCACCGGGTTTCGATCGTCGCCGAATTGCGCAGGTCGCGCAGATAGCGCTTGGAAATCATCGCCAATTGCTGTCCGATCATGCGGTTTTCAATGTCTTCCTTGGTCGGTGCCTTGGCGCCGCCCTGACGCTTGCCACAGACTGCAATCAGGTGCAGGCCTGCGGGCGTGCGGATCGGATCGCTGATCTGACCCACATTCAGGGTCTCGGCCGCGTCACGGAAGGCCGGGGCCAGATCCTTGATCTCGGCCTCGCCAAGATCGCCCGCCACAATCCCTTCGGCCTTGGCCGCAACCGCTTCCATATCGGCGCAGGAGCCGATCTTGGGCTTGACTGCGGCCAATTTGGCGCGCGCCGTCTCCAGTTGTGCAGGCGTAGCATCGGCGGCAACGCGAATGGCCAATTGCTTGAGATCGACAAGCGCGGCCTTTGCGCCCGCCCGTTTCTCGCGCAACAACAGGATATAGACCCCGTCCTTTGTGGTAATGGGCTGGGACAACTGACCTGGGCGCATCTCATCCAGTGCCTGTTGCAATTCTGGTGCCAGGGTCCCGCTCGATACCCAGCCCGCATCGCCGCCTGTTGCGGCGGTTGAGGCCGATGAGAACTGGCGGGCGACGGCGGCAAAGGGCGCGCCTTGCTGTAATTGGGCGATCAATTGCTGTCCGCCGCGCACGGCATTGTCCAGACCGCCGGTCCGAGCCGGGTCGATAAAGATTTCACTCATCAGGAACTGAGGCTTGGCGGCAGCGGCATTGATCAGGGCCAGTTGCGCCCCGATCTGGTCGTCACCAATACGCAGGCGCGAGCCATATCGGCCATTGATCCAGCGCTGCCAACTAATTTCGGCGCGCAGTTGATCCTTCAAGGTGTCAGCACCAACTCCGGCTGTATCGAGCGATTTGAGCAATTGCGGCCCGGTCATGCGGTTTTCTTCGGCCATCCGGCCGATCTGACGGCTTATGTCCTGGTCATCGGCAATAATGCTAAACTTTTGCTGTTTTTCGACGCGCCGCAGTTCTTGGATTTGCAAATGCTCATCGACCAGCGAGCGCAATGCCTCGCGCTGGATTTGCGGCATGTTTTCTTCGGTCGGCTGGACCCCGGCGGTGACGATCAGCAACATGATCCGCTGGCGCAGGTCATAGGTCGAGATGATGTTGTCATTTACAATCGCCGCCACGCCTTCGCTTAGGGGACTAACCGCTGCGGGCGCACCGGCAGCAGGCTGGGCGTTTGAGACCATAGGCCAAGCCGCGCCCATGGCCACAGACAGGGCTGCTGCCAAAACCAGTCGATTATTTGCCTTAAACGCCCGCGTCATGAATGTCTTCGTCCTTTTGAGTGCCCGTGTGACCGGACTTAGCGGTCGTCATAGTCCCTGTAGCCTGCATCGCCCAATGTGGCGAGAGATAGGCGAATAAGGACACTATCGGATGGACCTAGGGTCCGATTGAAAGTTTCTTCGCGTTGATAGACGATTTCCAGCCGTGTGCATTCGTCTTTATACAAAAGACCCAACTCGCGTGTGCGCCAAACCTTGTTTTCCAGGTCACGAATTGCTGCAAAGGTCAGGCCCCAGGTCTTGGTCAGATAAAGCTCGCCAGCGCCTTGAACATCACGGACCTTCACGCCGGTCACGTCGGTCCTATCATTGAGATAGCGTACAAAGCCCCGAACATTGGTGAGGCTCAAATTCGCGCCGGCCTCTTGGCGGCGTATGGCGAGGGTGTCGGAATCAAGCCGCGTGCGCGCAAACACCGAAACGCCTGTGATCGGTGATAGGGTCGCCGATGTCACCCAATCCGAAGCGGCTTGGTTAAGGCCTGTGCGGACCGGCATGGTCAGGTCGTTCTTGGTGCGATAGCTGCGACCGATCAAGACCCGGGCAGAATGGTCAGCGCCCCAATCGACCGTGGTGCGGACCCCAAGATTTAGCCTTTGGCCGCCCTCATAAAGGTCAAAGCCCGGATAGCGGTTTGGTTCGAACAGGTTGGTCTCGTTGAAGTCGAACGATATACTGTCCTCATTGGGGATACGGCTATCGCGTTTGGCCGAGGGTGACAGGGCGATCTGGGCGAGGGGCTCGACGATTACCGTTGAATTGCCAAGGCTACGGATCAGCGGATAGCTGATATCCATACCCACCGTACCCATGCTGCGCCCGATACTCTTGGCTTTTCTGTCGGTGGCGGAAATATCGGAAATATTGTAGTAATCCGCCCTAGCATCGATAAAGGGCTCAAACCTTAGGCCATTGCCAAGGGTCACAATCTTGCGCCAATCGCCCTCGCCGGTCAGTCTGCGGCTGTCTATGCCCGGCTGTGTGGCCGATAAGGGCGATTGGTCGCGAAACAGGGCCACGCCGCTGCCGCGCAGGCGCAGACGCCCGCCAAGAATGGGGTCTTTTGGCTCATAGCGGGCCTCAACCACAGGCGCAGCAATCGGTATGGCGTGATTATTGTCACCAAATCGCAGGCCTTGAAAGCTCAAGACCGACATGGACACATAGCTACGCTCAGACTGTTCGGTGACAAAAATCTGGCTAAGCAGCCGTCGGCTATCGGTGTTAAACAGGCCCCGATTATCCTGATAAACGCGCCCGACGTTGTATTTGTCAAAGATCAGGGGATCAGAGGCGCGCTCAAGCCCAAAGCCCCAGTCCCAATTCTGATTGATGTTAAACCTGCCCTTGGCCAGGACATAGCTGCGCGACGTATCGTCGCCGAACTTAATCAGGTCGCTATTAATGGTCTTGAGGTCCTGCTCGTGGGTATAGCCAAACCTGGCCTCAACCTGACCCGAATAGAAGCGTTTGCGCCATTGCAGGTTTACGAACGGATTGACCTTGGTATTGATCTGCGGGCTGATGATCAGGTCCTGAGAGGGCGAGATAACCAGCAAATAGGGCTGTTCATAGCTAAAGCCCCGGCGCTTTGAATCTTGAATCTTTGGCGCCAATAGACCAGAGCTGCGTTCGGCTTGGGGGTCGGGATGCCAGAACACGGGGGCGTAAAACACAGGAACGCCCAGGACCTTTATGACGGCATTGCGATAATAAACGAGCTGGCGTTGGCGGTCCTGAACAATGCGGTCAGCACTGACCGACCAGCTCGGCGTCTTGGCCGCTCCGGTCTTGGTGCATATGTCGCAGGGCGTATAGATGGCACGATTAAGCTCATTAATCGTTTCAGAGCGGCGCACGGCCGAGGCGGCGGCGAACTTGATGTTTGGGGCCATGACTGTGGAAAAGCCATAAGCAACCCCAGCCTGGAGATTATTGTCGAGTGTGATTTCTTCGGCAGATTGGGTCGAGCCATCATCTGCTATGATCTGGGCCTTGCCCCGGGCCGTGACGATCCCGGTCTTGATATTATAAATCAGCTCTTGCGCGCGAATGGTGCGGCCCTGATAGCGCGCCTCTACATCGCCGCGTGCGGTAATGGTCTTGGCATTGTCATCGCGAATGACGGTATTGGCTTCTAGGTAAAAGCCATCTTGTCCTAGGCCGTCATCCTCTGGCGTTGCCGCAGTCGCCGCTGGAAGCGCCGCCGCAGACATGGCTAGGCGAACGGCGGGGGCAGTTTGGGCCAGGGCGGGATTAACCGCCAGCACACCGACGGCCGCCCCGCACAAAAGCATAAGGCGCCGATAGGGGCTCTGGGCTGGCTGCCGATCTTGCATCCGTCTTGTTCCTTCCGGAGTAACCCTGTGACCCAAGGCCGACTCACTTGCAATAAGATCAACCATCTTCGGTATAGCAAAGAAGCGTGAAGCCGGACAAAAACGCCAGCACTGGCGGGGCCCAGGCGGCGGCAAAAGGCGCAATCACCTCGGACTTGCCCAAGGCGCCGCAAAAACTGTTCAAGAAGAAAAACACAAATCCAAGGGTTGCCCCCGACCCGGCCAAGGCCGTCAGGCCGCCGAGCCGCATCAGGCGCAAGGAAAACGCGGCAGCGAGAACCGACATGGCGGCAAACAAGAGCGGCGTGGCCAAGAGCTGCTGGAAACGCAAACGGTAGGCGGTAGCGGAAAAGCCAGCCTGTTCGGTGCGCGAAATCATGGTCGGCAAACTCCAAAAGGCGATTGTCGATGGCGATGCAAACCGGGCCAGAGCCGCGCGGGAATCGAGGGTGGAGGGGATGACGAGGCTATCATAATTGACCGCGCCCGTGCCCGGCGTCGCTTCTCTTGCCCCCGTCAATCGCCAGTCCTTGCCAACCAAGCGCGCCTCCTGCGCTTCAATACGGCGGGAAAATTCAAGATCGCCTTGAGCATTCACGGTCGAAATGAACAAGGACACGCCATTGAGCCGCACAGTCGAGCCGACCATGTCACGGCTGCGCGCGCGAATGACCATCTGGCTGCGCTTATCGCCTTGCCGAAGCCAGATGTCCGAGGGCGCAACCACGAGATAATTGCTCATCAAATTATCCCTGACGGTCTCAAACCGCGCATTGGACATGGAGGCTAGCGGGTTCAGGGCCACCACGGTTGTCAGGCCAATGATAAAGGCCGCCCCGGCCGCTGGAAAAATGAACCGCCAAGCCGAAACCCCTGCGGCGCGCATGGCGATCAATTCGCTGCGACGGTTCATGTCGACAAAAGCGGCCAGAGTGCCAAACAGGAATACGAACGGAAGAAGCTGGAGGATAACGGCGGGTAACTTCAACAAGGTCAATCCGATAATCTCGACGAAGTTGGTATCGGCCCGCACGCCTACCGACCGGGACAATTCGACGAAATCGATCAAAAACACCACAAGTCCGATAATGACCAGGGCTCCCAGCACCGCCATCAGGGTCTGGGTCAGGACATAGGATTCCAGTCGGGTCAGGCGGCTGCGCATCAGGCATTCCCCAAGGGAGCCAGCCCACGCGGCAAGCTGGCCGCAGTATCTGCGCGTGATTTTTGCCAGAAAATCTGGTTCAGGCCCCAGGCCGTCGCGCCGATGGGGAGCAGATATTGCACAATGTTAAGCCAAACACTGTCATCACACCCGGCCTGAACGGCAAAGCCGACAATCCGCACCAAGGCCGCTGCCGCGCTAAAAATCGCAATCCTGCGCGTATAACCCATGCGACTGAAAGAGCCGCCAATCACAGCGGCCAGGGCCATGGCCATAAAGGCCAAATTATACAGGGGCGATGCTATGCGCGAATTGGCCTCAGCGATCATCTTGGTCTTGTTGCGCTGTTCCCATGTCTGGGTCAGGTCCGGAAATACCAGTTCGTGCATATAGCGATCAGAAATCTTGTAATGGACCATTTCATAGGTGTTCATGAACGGGGCAAGATTGAAATTGTATTCGCCAAATTGCAAAAAGTTCAAAACCCCGCCGCTCGACAATTCCTGATTTGAGCCATCACGCATGACCAGCATCGGCACCCCGTTCTGTTTGGCGATCTTGCCTTGGCGGGCAAAAAAGGTGCTTGCACCGCCGCCGGGTTTTTCCTGATGCAGGAACATGTTCTTCATAATGCCCTGTTGATCAATGCTTTGGGCATAAATGGTCAGATCGGCCGTCGGTTGACGAAACTCACCGGCCCGTACCAGCGAGGCGGCCAGATCAGTGCGGACGGTGAACAATTCATCGCGCATATTGCGATAGGCCAGGGGCTGCACCCAAAGATTGATCAGGAGGGACAATAGGGTCGCCACACTGGCGAGCTTGATCGCGGGCGAGATCACCCGCCAACGGCTCATGCCACCGGCAAAACAGACCACGATTTCCTGCTCTGTATGCAACCGGTTCAAGGCGATCAATGACGATACAAAGATTGCGATCGGCAAGATCATGGAAAGCAGTTGCGGTACCGCCAAGAGCGTGACCTTGGCAAACACCGCAGCGCTTTGTCTTTGCTCAACAATTATGTCAAGCGTGCCCAGGCTTTGGCTCAAAAGCGCGACCGCGCCCAAGGCTGCCGTCGCTATCAGCGCCGGGCCGAGCAGTTGTCGGAACAGATATTGCTCGATCAAACGCATGGGCAGGAGGGCAATCTGCAAACACAAAAAACAAAATGGTCTCGCCCAGCCATTGCAGCGACAAGCCCAGTGTTCCATGTTCTAGCGTCATGAAGCCCCCGTGCCAACCGCTCTCGCGACTTGTTGCCACGAGAACTCAAATTGCTTAACCCCGCCCAAGCCCTTGGGTGCAGGAGAGACCTATGCAGATCGAATTTGTCGCCGCCGGTAGCACATTTGCGGCCAATACAGCCTTTGCAGCCCTGGTTTTTGCCGACAAGGCCATGAGCCAGGCCGCGCAAGACCTGGATGCGGCCTCTGAAGGCGCTCTTGGCCGGGCTGTCGCGGCCAGCCGTTTTACCGGTGCCAAGGGGCAGAGCCTGGAAATTTCTGCGCCACATGGGCTAGGTCTTGGCCGGGTGATTCTATTGGGCGGTGGTCCGAGGGCCGAATTTGACGCCAAGGCTGCCGAGCAGGCCGCGGCGAGCGCCTATGCCGCCGTCAAGGCCAGCGGCCTTGAGGTTTTGGCCATTGATCTTGGGGAGTGGCCGGTGGGGTTTGCCGCCCAGGCCGGTCTTGGCGTTCGCCTTGCCGCCTATCGGTTTGATCGCTATCGCACCACCGAAAAGCCGGACAAGAAGCCGTCTGTGACCAAGGTTCAGCTGGTGGTGTCTGACCCGGACAAGGCCACCGACGCCTTTGATCCCTTATCTACCCTTTCAGACGCTGTCTATTTCGCCCGCGACCTGATCTCCGAACCGGCCAATATCCTCTATCCCGAAGAATTTGCCCGTCGGGTCAAGCGGCTGGAGGCCCTGGGCCTTGAGGTTGAAATCCTTGGCGAAAAGGAAATGGCGGCGCTGGGCATGGGTTCCTTGCTCGGGGTCGGGCAGGGCAGTATCCGCGAAAGCCAATTGGCGGTGATCCAGTGGAAGGGTGCGGCCGATCCCGATGCCCAGCCGCTGGCCTTTGTCGGCAAGGGTGTTTGCTTTGATACGGGCGGTATCTCGATCAAGCCCGCTGACGGTATGGAAGATATGAAATGGGATATGGGCGGGGCCGCTGCCGTCGCTGGCCTGATGCATGCACTTGCGGGACGAAAGGCCAAGGTCAATGTCGTCGGCATTCTTGGCCTTGTGGAAAACATGCCCGGCGGCAATGCCCAGCGCCCGGGCGATATTGTCACCTCCATGTCGGGCAAGACCATCGAGGTCATCAATACCGACGCAGAAGGGCGGCTGGTTCTGGCCGATGCGCTCTGGTATTGCCAACAGCGCTTCAAGCCCAAATTCATGGTCGATCTGGCCACATTGACCGGGGCGATCATTATTGCGCTTGGCCATGACTATGCTGGCCTGTTCTCGAATAATGACGAGCTGTCCGACAAGCTGCTTGCCGCCTCGAAGGCGTCGGGCGAGGGCTTGTGGCGTCTGCCTATTCCCGCCGCCTACGAAAAACAGATCGAGAGCATGGCGGCGGACGTAAAGAATGTTGGCGGTCGTCCAGGGGGCTCGATCACAGCGGCCCTGTTCCTTCAGCACTTCGTCAATGGCCTGCCCTGGGCCCATCTGGACATTGCCGGCACGGCTTGGAAAAACCCTTCGAGCGATGCCACAATCCCAGACGGCGCAACCGGCTTTGGCGTTCGCCTGCTGGACCGCTTTGTCGCCGATCACTACGAGGCCTGATATGGCCGCGGCGTGCGAGGTCTGGTTTTATCATCTGGAGCGCACTTCCTCGGACAAGGTCTTGCCGGAACTGCTGGAAAAGACCTTGAAGCGCGGCTGGAAGGCGCAGGTACGGACGGCCACGCGCGATCGGGTCGAGTTTCTCGATGACTGGCTGTGGCGCTATCGCGACGAGGCCTTCTTGCCGCACGCCCCAGCCAGCGAACCCATGCCCGAGCGCCAGCCCATACTGGTTGGCGCCGATGTCGCCAATGCCAATGGCGCAGAGGCCTTGTTCCTCGTCGATGGTGCTGAGCCGGGTGATCTTGCCGATTATGAGCGCTGCGTGATCTTGTTTGATGGCCGCGATGACTCCGCACTCGCCCAGGCCCGCGCCCATTGGCGTCAGTTCAAGGCCCTGGGCCTGCAAGTTTCGTACTGGCAGCAGGGGGCCGGGCGCGGATGGGAGAAGAAGGCATGAAGGCCCTGATTATTGGCGGCGTCTTGGTCATGGGGCTTTGCTTGGCCGGGTGTGCATCGCCGCGCCCTGAGCCATTTGCCCGCCCATCGGCGGCGGCGAGTTTGGCCGCGCCGGTGCTGCCGGTTGCGCCCTCGGTGGATAGCTGCGGCATTTCAGAACTGGCCTGGCTGGTTGGCAGGCCCAAGACCGAGATCCCCGTTCCGATTGATCCCTCCAGCCGCCGGGTCTATTGCGCGACCTGTGTTATCACTGAAGACAAGGTGCCAGAGCGCCAAAACATCGTGTTTGATCCCGATACGGGCCTAGTGCTGCGCCTCGGCTGCGGCTAGCCCCCTCCCAAGGGGGGAGGATTAAGAACACAGATAATCTTCCCCCTCTGGGGGAAGTACCCGCGAAGCGGGGGAAGGGGGCCGCCACCCGCCGTCTACAATCCCGCCGCCAGCTTGGCTTTTTCGAAAGTCTCGGCCGCTTCCATCCAGCGCGCTTCGGCGACATCGAGCTGGTCTTGTGCGCGGGCGCGTTGGCGCATCAGGTCTTCGGCCTTGGCGGCAAAGGCCGGGTCAGCCAATTGGCTATCGAGGGTGGCGAGCGATTTGGTGCAACGCGCCAAGGCCTGTTCGGCCGATTCCATCTTGCGCTGTAGCGGCGCAATCAACCCCTGGGCATCGCGATTAGCAGGCTTGGCTGCGGGCGCGGCAGGGGTCGAGGCCTTGGCCGCTGGCTCGTCGCGGACCTGGGTCGGGGCGCGGGCCGCGACGCGAGCGCGGTCGAGCACGAATTTGGCATAGTCGTCCATATCGCCATTGAAAGGCTTGACCGAGCCATCGGCGGCCAGCCAAAGCCGGTCGGCAACCATTTCCATCAAGGAGCGGTCGTGGGTGATCAAGATTACTGCGCCCTCATAATCGTTCAGGGCGTCGAGCAGGGCCCGGCGGCTGTCAATATCGAGGTGGTTGGTTGGCTCATCCAGGATCAGCATATGCGGCGCGCGCATGGCGACCATGTTCAGCAAAAGCCGCGCCCGCTCGCCGCCCGACAAGTTGGCAACCGTGGTTTCGGTCTTGTCATAGCCAAGGCCAAATTGGGCTAGCTTGGAGCGCCTTGCCGCCTCGCTGGCATCGGGCATGGCGCGGCGGATGATCTCCAGTGGCGTATCGTCGGGGTCCATGGCCTCGATCTGGTGCTGGTGGAACCAGCCGACCTGCATGCGCTTGTCGCGGTGAATATGGCCGTGTTGGATTTCCAGCGCCCCGGCAATCAGCTTGGCAAAGGTTGATTTGCCCGCGCCATTGACGCCCAAAAGCCCGATCCGGTCATCAATATCCATGCGCAGGTTCAGGCCCTTGAGTATGGCCTTGCCGTCATAGCCAACACTTGCGCCTTCCAGCCTGACCAGGGGCGGGGCAAGCGGGCGAGGCGGCGAGGGCAGGGTGAAGGGTGCAACCCGCTCTTCAATCGTGGCCCCAATGGGCTGAAGCTTGGCCAGGCGCTTCATGCGCGATTGCGCCTGGGCGGCCTTGGAGGCCTTGGCTCGGAACCGATCGACAAAGGCTTGCAGATGGGCGCGTTCGGCCTCTTGCTTGACCCGGTTGGCGGATAAGAGCCGCAGCTTTTCGGCGCGCATCCGCTCAAAATCATCATAGCCGCCGGTATAGATTTCCAGCTTGCCGTCGGTCAGGTGCAAGATGTGATCGACCGAATTGTTCAAAAGCTCGCGGTCATGGCTAATGATCAGGGCGGTATGCGGATATTTTTTGAGCCGCGCCTCCAGCCACATGGCCCCTTCCAGATCGAGATAATTGGTCGGCTCATCAAGGAGGAGCAGGTCCGGTTCGGCAAACAGGGCCGCTGCCAAGGCCACCCGCATCCGCCAGCCGCCAGAAAACTCGGCCATGGCGCGGCTAAGGTCGGCGGTGGAAAAGCCGAGGCCGGAGAGAATTTCAGCGGCGCGGGACGGCGCGCGATCGGCATCGATCTCGATCAGGCGGCCATAGATCTCGCCCAGACGCTCGGGCGGCGCGGTTTCCAGTTCCTGCAAAAGGCTGTGGCGCTCGATATCGGCTTCAAGAATTGTGTCGATCAGGGTGACTGGCGTCGCGGGATGTTCCTGGCTGACCGAGCCGACGCGGGCATTGCGCGGCATGGTGATATCGCCGCCGCCAGAATGCAGCTCGTTCAAGATCAGCTTGAACAGGGTGGACTTACCAACCCCATTGCGCCCCACCAGGCCAACCTTGGCCCCTGTGGGCAGGCTGACCGTCGCATCGTTGAAAAAACGGCGGCCCCAGGCGGTATAGGTCAGGTCTTTGATTTGCAGCATAGGAAAATTACGTCTTTATGGTTCGGTCAGTGGGGCGATTGGCTTTATCCGGCCATCAGATGATGAGCAGAGGTTGGCGGATCGAATGCGCCCGGCTATAAGCCGCCCTCCTTCCCAATGCCAATGTTTCAGTGAGCAAACGTCAAATCATGACCGAACATACCTTTTCCATCCTTAAGCCCGACGCCACCCGCCGCAACCTGACCGGTGCCGTCAATGCCGTGATCGAGGCCGCTGGCCTGCGGATCGTCGCTCAAAAGCGCATTCACATGACCCCGGCCCAGGCTGGCAAGTTCTATGAAGTGCATGCCGAGCGGCCCTTTTTTGGCGAGCTGGTCGAATTCATGACCTCCGGGCCGGTCGTGGTCCAGGTGCTGCAAGGCGAAAACGCCGTGGCGCGCTATCGCGAAGTCATGGGCGCCACCAATCCCGCCAATGCCGATGCCGGCACGATCCGCAAGCTGTTTGCCGAATCGGTTGGTGAAAATACCGTCCACGGTTCCGACAGCCAGGAAAACGCCGCCCTCGAAATCGCTCAATTCTTCAGCGGTCTCGAAATCGTCGGCTAATACTGCGTGCGAGGGGGCTCTATGCGCGCCCCCTCCACCGCTTCGCGGTCTGCGCTGTGGGAAGTCCCCGTCAGCGGTGGAGGGGGGCGGTTAGCTGCGGACTTTTACGAATGATCCTGGGGCATCCTCGATCGGTTTGAGTGGCCCCTCGGACGGGTCGCGCGCGGCGACTTGGGTGCCGGATTTGTCGGCTAGCCAGGTGGCCCAGTGTTCCCACCAAGAGCCGGGATGCTCGACCGCTTGGCCAAGCCAATCCTCGACCTTGTCGGGCAAGGCGGAATTGGTCCAGTGCTGATACTTTTTCGCCGAGGGCGGATTGATCACCCCGGCAATATGGCCAGAGCCAGCCATGGTAAAGGTGGTTGCTCCGCCATACAGCTTTGCGCCGCGATAGGCCGAGCGATAGGGCACAATATGGTCGTCCTTTGAGGACTGCACATAGACGGGGATCTTGATCTTGCTCATGTCCAGGGTCTCGCCGCCCAGCACCAATTCCCCCTTGGACAACAGATTGTCTTTATAGAAGTTGCGCAGATAGAACATGTGCAGGGTCTTGGGCATCCGGGTCTGGTCTGAGTTCCAAAACAGCAGGTCAAACGGCTTGGGGTCCTTGCCCATCAGATAATTGCTGACGAAAAAGCTCCAGATCAGATCATTAGAGCGCAGGGAATTGAACGTGTCAGCCATGGACTGGCCGGACAGAACGCCGCCGGCCTGATCAATGCGGCTTTCAATATCCTGCAGCCAGGCCTCGTCGGTGAACAGGCTAAGGTCGCCGGCCTCGGTAAAGTCCTGCTGGGCCGCAAAGGTGGTGGCGCAATGGATGCGTTTGTCGCCCTTGGCGGCCATATGCGCCAGCGCACAGGCCAGTAGGGTGCCGCCTATGCAATAGCCGACGACATTCACCGCCTCGGTCTTGCACTGTTTCATCACCTGGGCGGTGGCGTCGTAAATGCCTTCATACATATAGTCTTGGAAAGATTTCTGGGCCAGTTTTGCGTCCGGATTGACCCAGCTGGCAACAAAGACGGTAAAGCCCTGAGCGGTCAACCAGCGGATCAGGGAGTTTTCCGGCCTCAAATCCATAATATAGAACTTGTTGATCCAGGGCGGGAAGATCAGCAGCGGGATCTCGTAAACCGTCTTGGTCGTGGGCGAAAATTGCAAGAGTTGCAGTATGTCGTTCTGATAGATCACCTTGCCCGGCGCTGTCGCGACATTTTCGCCAACGACAAATTGCTGGACATCGGTCTGGCTGATCGCCAGCTTGCCACCGCCGCGCGCCAGATCGGCGGCAAAATGCTCCATGCCCTTGACCAGACTATCGCCCCGGCTCTCGACCAGTTCGCGTAAGGCGGCTGGATTGGACATCAAGAAATTGGTCGGTGAAATCGCATCCGTCATCATCTTCATGAAGAATTCGACCCGGCGCTTGGCTGTCGGATCGACATCCTCGACATTCGACACCAAGGCATTGAGCCAGTTGGCGGTCAAAAGGTAGGATTGCTTGATGGCGTCAAAGGCCGGGTTTTCGGTCCAGTCGGGATCATTAAACCGCTTATCGCCTGCGGCGGGTTTGACGACCGGGGCGCTGACCTGTTCGGTCATGCGCCGGGTTGTGGACTTCCACAGGTCGGCATACTGGCTATAGAGGTCAGCCTGGGCGCGCATCAGGCGGTCGGGTTGTGCGGCCAGCTTGCCAAAAACCTCGGTCAGGGCCGGGGTGACATGGAAGGGGTCGGGATTCAGGGTCGGTGATTGTTCCGCCTGTTGAAGCGCCGCCTCAGCGATTGCGCCCTGGGCGGTCATGGCCGCCTTGGCCAAATTCATGGACAGGCTCTCCAGAGCCCGGCGCTGATTATCGCTCAACATCGCGGTTGCATCGGTCAATATGCTCGAATCAGGCACAGGCTTTTGAGGTGGCGGCGGGGTTTGAGCGGCCGCCTGTGCCCGATCAGGCGCGGCAGGCTTGGATTTGGCCGCTTTTGGCTTGGCAAGTTTTGGCGCTATGGGCTTGGCTTTTTTCGCCGACTTTTTGGCGTCGTTTGCGCCCGTCTGGTCTGCTGGGGCCGTATTGGTCTTGGGTTTGGCCTTAGCGGCCTTTGCACGCGGCGCGGGTTTTGTCTCAAGGGCCATGCTCATTCCTGCTCCCGATCAGCTTCTAATTTTTGCCCTGAATGACTATTCAGGGATGGACGCACTTTCGCTTTGGTTCATCATCGCATAAGACCATAGAAAGATTGAATGTTGAACGTCTGGTTTTTCATGTCCTGGGTAGATTTTTTTCAGCCAAGCCGGTTTGTCCGTATGAGCCTGTCAATGGGGCTGGCGGCGATGGCGGTGGGCTGTGCCCAGACCAGCGCTGTGGTGGCTAAGCCGGAGCGTGCGGCATCTCCGATTGCCGAAGATTTGACCATGGCGGCGCATGCCAATCTAGCCTACCCCAAATTTGCCGATATTCCGCTTGCGCCTAAGGATGTGCGCCCGGTCGGCGACTGGCGAAAAGCGGTCGTGATTATTTTGCGGGACAAATCGGTCATTGAAACCATTGCCGAGGCCAATCCTGCCTCGCTGTTTGATGCTGAAGGCTTTGCAAAAAGCGCGCGCGCGCGGGCGGCGGTCAAGCCTGGCGACGTGACCCCTGCCATGAGCCGCGAAGAGAGTGAAGCCTTCGCCAAGGCGCTTCGTGATCGAGCTACGGCGCCTCCGCCGCAGCAATAGGCGTCGGGGGCGTAATCTAACTTGAGCCTGTGATGGCTTCGGCCCTTTTATGGGACGGCCTTCGCTGAAAAGTGACACTGTTTTTTTGCCCCTCGGAGGGGCGATGGCCATGACCAAAATACCTGAGTTTCACCGTATAAGGCGTCTGCCCCCCTATGTTTTCGAAGAAGTCAATCGCATCAAGGCGCGGCTGCGGGCGGAAGGCACTGACATTATCGATTTTGGCATGGGCAATCCCGACATGCCGACCCCGCCGCACATTATTGAAAAACTGGTTGAGACCGCGCGCGCGCCGCGCACGGGGCGTTATTCTGCGTCAAAGGGAATTAGTGGCCTGCGCAAGGCCATGGCGGGCTATTATGACCGCCGCTATGGGGTCAAGCTTAATCCCGACACCGAAGTGATTGCCACGCTTGGCTCCAAGGAGGGCTTTGCCAATCTGGCCCAGGCCCTGACGGCGCCAGGCGATGTCATTATCTGCCCAAACCCGGCCTATCCGATCCATGCTTATGGCTTCATCATGGCTGGCGGGGTGATCCGCCATGTTCCGGCCCTGTCACCGGAAGAGTATCTGGCAGGCATTAGCCGGGCGGTAAAACACTCGGCCCCGCCGCCCAGCGTCTTGATCGTCAGCTATCCGTCCAACCCGACGGCCCAATGGGTTGATCTGGACTTTTACAAGGACGTAATCGCTCTGGCCAAAAAGCATGACCTGCTGGTCTTGTCCGACATTGCCTATTCAGAAATCTATTTTGAAAACAACCCGCCGCCCTCAATCTTGCAGGTCGAGGGTGCCAAGGAAATAGCCGTCGAGATCAATTCCCTGTCCAAGACCTATGCCATGGCCGGTTGGCGCGTCGGAATGGTGGTGGGCAATGCCCGCATGTGCGCGGCCTTGGCGCGGGTGAAATCCTATCTGGACTATGGGGCCTTTACCCCCATTCAGGTGGCGGCGGCGGCGGCGCTCAATGGCCCGCAAGACTGTGTTGATGAGATTCGCAGCATCTATAAGGGTCGCCGCGACACCTTGGTAAAGGCGATGAAGGGCGCAGGTTGGGATATTCCAGCGCCGCCCGCTTCGATGTTTGCCTGGGCCCAGATACCAGAACCCTATCGCGAGGCAGGCTCCATGCTGTTTTCCAAGCTCTTGATCGAGGAGGCTGGCGTTGCGGTTGCGCCGGGGGTTGGCTTTGGCGAATACGGAGAGGGCTTTGTCCGTATCGGCTTGGTTGAAAACGAACACCGCATCCGTCAGGCAGCGCGCAATGTGAAAAAGTTCATCGCCAATGCTGATGAAATCCTCGCCAAGGCGGCCAATGCTCCGGAATTGTACTCATGAGTGAGGATCGAAAAACCTGGCGGATTGGGGTTGCAGGTCTAGGTACGGTCGGCGGCGGCTTGCTGAGTTTTCTAGATGCTGATCCAGACTTTGCCCCGGCGGTCGGTCGGGCTGTCGTCACCGGCATTTCGGCGCGGTCTCGGTCGCGCAGTCGGCCTGTCGATATCTCGGCCATGCAATGGTTTGACGATCCGGTTGCCCTGGCCAAGTCCCCTGACAATGACATATTCGTCGAGCTGATTGGCGGCTCGGACGGGCCGGCCAAGGCGGCTGTCGAGGCGGCCTTGGCCATGGGTAAGCCGGTCGTGACCGCTAATAAGGCCCTGATCGCCTCGCACGGCGCGCAATTGGCGGCACTCGCCGAGGCCAAGGGCGTGCCGCTCTTGTTTGAGGCCGCCGTGATGGGCGGCACCCCCGCCGTCAAGATGCTGCGCGAGGCGCTGGTTGGCGAAGATGTGATCAGTGTCGCCGGTATCCTCAATGGGACCTGCAATTATATCCTGACCGAGATGGAGACCAAGGGCAGCGCCTTTGCCGATGTCCTGGCCGAGGCCCAGCGGCTTGGCTATGCTGAGACCGATCCGACCACCGATGTCGGCGGGTTTGATGCCGCCCACAAGATCACCATCCTGGCCGCTCTTGCCTTTGGCTGCGCGCCCGATTTTGCCTCAGCCGAGATTGAAGGCGTGGACCAGGTTGATCTGGACGATATCAAGCTGGCGCATGATCTTGGCTATCGCATTCGGCTGGTCGCCTCGGCGGTGCGCGAAGGGCAGGGCGTGGCTGTGCGCGTGCATCCGGCCCTGGCCCCGTTTGGACATCCCCTTGCCGAGACCCGTGGCGCGCTGAATGCCCTGTTTATTGAAGGTCGCCGGATTGGCCGGATATTCTTGCAAGGCCCGGGCGCAGGCGCAGGGCCGACGGCGGCTGCTGTTGCGGCGGATATTGCGGATGTGATGACCGCCTCGCGTCGGCCAGTGTTTCAATCTGCGGCAAGCGGCCTGAAATTTGCGCCGGTGATTGATCCTGCCAACCGGATTAGCCGTGTATTTATCCGCCTGCTGGTAAGGGATCAGCCGGGCGTGATTGCCGCTGTTTCTGAGACACTCGCCGAGGCCGGGGTATCAATTGACGGGTTTTTGCAAAAATCGGCACAGTCTGACGGCGGTGTGCCGATTGTCATGACCACCCATGCGACAGCAGAATCTGTGGTGTTTGAGGCGCTTGAACGCATCGCCGGGCTGTCATCCATGCTACAGCCCCCCAAACTCTTGCGGATTGCCCGCCTTTAAATCTGATTGATTCGATCCATTCCTATTGGGAGACGCTAACTATGAGTTCGCAAAATCTGGACCGCAGCCTGTTAATGGACGCCGTGCGCGTCACCGAAGCCGCAGCGATTGCCTCTTGGACAGAGGTCGGGCGCGGCGACGAAAAGGCGGCGGATCAGGCAGCGGTGGATGCCATGCGCACCGCCCTGAATGAGCTCAATATTGATGGCGTCATCGTGATCGGCGAGGGCGAGCGCGACGAGGCCCCCATGCTCTATATCGGCGAAAAGGTCGGAACCGGCAAAGGCCCGCGCGTGGATATCGCACTAGACCCGCTTGAAGGTACGACCTTGACCGCCAAGGCCATGGCCAATGCCCTGGCGGTAATGGCCTGGGCACCGGCGGGCACCATGCTCAATGCACCCGATACCTATATGGACAAGATCGCCTGCGGCCCGGGCTATGAGGAGGGCGTGATTGACCTGGATAAGAGCCCTGCCGATAATGTCCGTGCACTGGCTAAAGCCAAGGGCGTTTCGCCGTCCGAGATTACGGTCTGTGTTCTGGACCGTCCGCGCCATGCTGAAATCATTGCCAGTCTACGCGAAGTCGGCGCGCGGGTCTATCTGATCACGGATGGCGATGTGGCCGGTGTGATGAATACAGCCGATCCTGAGACGGGCGTGGATATGTATGTCGGCCAGGGCGGCGCACCCGAAGGTGTTCTGGCTTGTGCTGCACTAAAATGCGTTGGCGGTCAGTTCCAAGGCCGTCTGGTGTTTCGCAATGCCGATGAGCGCGCCCGCGCAGCCCGCCTTGGCATTACCGATCTGGATCGCAAATATACCCTGCATGAAATGGTCAGGG
>JBIIZD010000061.1:0-17608 GCA_044346445.1 Caulobacteraceae bacterium | reverse complement strand
GGATGATCAGATAGGCGGCAAATGGCAGGCTGGTCAGCCAGATCAAGGACAGGTCAGGCCGCTGGCCACCCGGCTCCGATCTTGGCCGCGCAATCGCGCCGCGCACCAAGAAGCCTGTGATAAGAGGGTTAAGCAGCAAGGCTTGGGTGATCAACAGCTCGACAACAAATCTTGGTGAAAAGCCATTGGCCTCGACCCGGCCAAATTGCTTGGCAAAGGTCAGCCATCCATGCTGGGCGTTCCAATAGACATTGGTGGAAAAGACAAGGCCTGCGATCAGGCCCGCAAGCCAGGGCCAGGGCGTGGCCAAGACCTTGCGCCGCTCAGCTGATACAACCACCCACAAGAATATGCCGGGCGCTAAAAACAGGGACGAGTATTTGGACAAGGTCGCCAGACCCGCGGCAAGGCCCGCCAAGGCCCACCAAACACCCGGCCGCTTAAGATCGCCTTGCGCCCGCACCAGAGACCAAAGACACAAGGTCCAGAACAGGCTGGCCCCAACATCGGGCACAGCCAAAAGGCCGCCCGCTGCAACGATCAAGGTGGCATTAAACCAGACCATGGCGCTAAGCGCGGTCTTGCGGCCCGCGCCGAGGCTTAGGGCCATATCATGCACGACCAGACTGGTCAGGCTGGTGGCCAGCACAGCGCCAAGCCTTATGCCAAGCGCTGTATCCCCCAAGAGGTTTTGGCCCAGAGCAATTAGCCAGGCGACCATGGGCGGATGATCATAATAGCCAATAGCCAGGTTTTGGCCCCAGAGCCGGTAATAGGCCTCGTCATCGGTCAGGGGTATGGCGGCGGCGAAGCACAGCCGCGCCAGAGTTATCAGGCCTAGAAAAAGCCAAACCTGACGCCGATGGGTTTTTTGATCCAAGTCAGCGGTGGGCACGGCGCTACCAGACTGTGATCGTGCTGATGACATAATTCCAGATCGCCCCGACGGCGGCCCCGGCCGTTCCCGCCGCGATCCAGCCTGGCACATAGGTGCGTACAAGGTCCGCCACAGCGAAATTGGCCGCCAGCCCGACGCTGCAAACCAGGCAAAACTGCAGATAACCGCTCACGAGCCGCCAGCCCTTATGCCGCCGGTCGCGATAGGTCAGGGCATTATTGATGAAATAGTTTGAGGTCATGGCCACCAGGGCGGCAATGATCTGGGCCTGCGCAAAACTGTTATGACCGCCAAGCTCAAGCAGATAGAGCACGCTCAAATGCACCAATATGCCGCTCGCCCCGACCAGGCCAAACAAGACGGTGCGCACCGATAACAGGTCATTGGTCAGCTTGCCGAGCACCAGACCGGCATATTCGACCACCACCCGGCTATCAAGCTTACTCTCGCCGGCCTCGCGCTCGCGAAACGCATAGGACAGTTCCAAAATGCGCGGCGGCGTGGCTTGCGAGGCGATAATGTCGAACAAGACCTTGAAGCCGTCGGTCGAGAGCTTTTGCGCCACCTGTTCGATCAGGGTGCGGCGGATCATGAAAAAGCCGCTGACGGGGTCGCTGACCTCGGCGCGCAGGGCCTTGCGGCCTAGCCAAGCGGCGACACGGCTGCCCATCTGGCGGATTGCCGACAAGCCCTTGTCCAGCCCATCGGCCTGCAAGAAGCGTGACCCGATCACCAGGTCGGCCCGGTCGGCCCGCAGAGCCGCAAACATGGCCGGCAAAAGTGTCTCGTCATGCTGCATATCGCCGTCGATCACGGCAACAAAGGGCGCGGCGCTGGCCATGGCCCCTTCGATCACAGCCCCGGCCAGACCCCGGCGTCCAACCCGGTGCAGGCACTGGACCCGGCTGTCGGTCGCCGCAATCGCCTTGACCGCCGCCGCCGTGCCATCGGGACTATCGTCATCGACAAAAATCACCTGCCAGGCAATGCCTTGCAAGGCGATCTCAAGCGCCGCAATCAGACGCTCGACATTGCCCCGTTCGTTAAAGGTCGGAACCACGATCGACAGGTCAAGACCCACAGGGGCTGTGGCGCTTGCCGAAGAGGGTTTTGAAACCGGGCTCAAGGCCATTATGCCACCGTGTTTTCGGCTAGGAACTGGTCGCGCAATTGCCGCTTTAGCACTTTTCCGATGGCGCTGCGGGGCAAGACCTCAATCAGGTTCACGGCCGCAAGCCTCTGGGTCTTGCCAAGACGTTCATTGGCCCAGTCCTTGATCTGATCAGCCGTGCTGCTGGCCCCGGCCTTGAGCGTGACAAACCCGACCGGCGTCTCGCCCCACCGGTCCGAAGGCGCGCCAACCACGGCCACCTCGGCCACATCTGGATGACCGATCACCACAGCTTCCAGATCGCTGGGATAGATATTAAAGCCGCCGGAAATGATCATATCCTTCTTGCGGTCCATCAAGGTCATAAAACCCTCGGCATCAAATCGGCCGACATCGCCCGTGCGGATAAACCGCAGGCCCTCTGGGCTGTACCATTCAGCGTCCGAGGTCTTGCCCGGCTGGTTGTGATAGCCATTCATCATGGCCGGTGAGCGGCCAACAATCTCGCCAACCTCGCCGTGCGGCAATTCCTTGCCGGCTTCATCGATCAGGCGAATATCGTGGCCCGGCGCGGGCTGGCCAACCGTGTGCAGCTTGTCTGGATGCTCATGCGCCAGCAGCATGCAGCTACCGCCGCCCTCGGTCATGCCAAAATACTCAACCAGGCCGCCTGGCCAGCGGCGCAGGATCTCGGCCTTTAGCGTCCCGGCAAACGGGGCACTGGTGCAAAACTTCATCTGGAAGCTGGACAGGTCATAATCATCAAAGCTGGGCAGTTCGAGTATGCGGCGATACTGCACCGGCACCAGCATGGCATGGGTAACCTTGTGGCCCTGAGCCAGCTTCAAAAAGCCAAGCGCGTCAAACTTGTCCATAAGCACCGCCGTGCCGCCAAGGGCTATGGTCGGGAATAAGCTGACCAGGGTGGTGTTGGAATACAGCGGAGTGGACAAAAGCGTCACCGTGCCTGGCCCATAGCCGAACCCGCCGCCGCGGCCCGTATGCGACCAACGCATGCCATGCGACTGGACAATGCCCTTGGGCGCACCGGTCGTGCCCGACGAATAGATGATATTGAACGGATCTTCTGGCGCGATCGCAACCGGCGCCGGGACACTGCCCGCAGGGGCAAGCCAGGCCTCGAAGGTCTGACCAAAATCGGAGCCATCAAGCGTGGTGACCGGCATGGTCAGGGTCTGACCGGCCAGGGCCTTGGCCACACTGGCATCAAGGAAAAACCGCTTGGCATCGCAGTCGGCCAGCATGGTGATCAGGCTTTCCGGCGTCGAGGATGGGGCCAGAGGCGCAACCGCAATCCCGGCCCTAAGGCCTGCCAAAAACACCGCCGCATAGGCAATCGATGAGCCTGCACAGATCGAGATCGACTGGCCCTTGGTCACGCCGTCGCGCTGAAAACTGGCGACGATCTGGTCGATCAGGGCATCGAGTTGGCCATAGGCCAGGACGGCATCATCCTTGATCAAGGCCGCCTGACCGGGCCTGGCCTGAGCATTAAAGCGTATCAGGTCTGACACAGTGCCAAACTCTTGCGCGAGCAAGGCGGCGTGAGAATGGACCGGGTCAGTCATGGGCTTGGTTTCCTGATAGGGTCTTAAGGCGCATATATACCTTTGGCTACGCTGCCACGCGCTCAAGCTCAAGTCTGATCATGCTTGACGCGGGCCCTGTTGCAGTTCCATGACCAAGCCTAAACAGGCCCTAGCCTGCTGGAGCGCCCCATGTCAGACACAGCCGTCCTGCCCCCACATCACCTTGATGAGGCCGCAACTGAGCAAATCCGCCAGGCGGTTCGCAGCCTTTGCGCCCGGTTTCCCGGCGAATACTGGCGCGCCCTGGACCGCGAGCGGGCCTATCCTACCGCCTTTGTCGAGGCCATGACCGAGGCAGGGCACCTGGGCGTCTTGATCCCTGAGGCCTTTGGCGGCAGCGGTCTTGGCCTGACCACAGCGGCCATGATCCTGGAAGAAGTTCATGCCTGCGGTGCCAATGCCGCCGCCCTGCATGCGCAAATGTATACGATGGGCACGGTGCTGCGGCATGGCAGCCCAGAGCAAAAGGCCCAATGGTTGCCCAAGATTGCCAGTGGCGCCGTGCGTCTTCAGGCCTTTGGCGTGACCGAGCCGACCGCGGGCACCGACACAACCAGCATCCGCACCACAGCCACCCGCAAGGGTGATGTCTATGTGATCAATGGCCAAAAGGTCTGGACCAGCCGGGCCGAACATTCTGACCTTATGGTCCTGCTGGCCCGCACCAGCCCCAAGACGGAGGGTCAAAAAAAGAGCGATGGCATGTCGGTCTTCTTGCTGGATATGCGGCTGGCGCTTGGCAAGGGCCTGACCATCAAGCCGATCCGCACCATGCTCAATCACGCCACGACAGAGATCTTTTTCGACAATCTGGAAATCCCCGCCGACAGCCTGATCGGCGAGGAGGGCAAGGGCTTTCGCTATATTCTGGACGGTATGAATGCCGAGCGCATCCTTATCGCGTCGGAATGCATTGGCGATGGCCGCTGGTTCGTCGAAAAGGCCACGGCCTATGCCAAGGACCGGGTGGTGTTTGGCCGCCCGATTGGCCAGAACCAGGGCGTTGCCTTCCCCATAGCCCGCGCCCATGCCCAAGGGCGAGCCGCCAAGCTGATGACCTATCATGCCGCCGCGCTTTATGATGCGGGCAGGCCTTGCGCCGAAGAGGCCAATACGGCCAAACTGCTGGCGTCGGAGGCCTCTTGGCAGGCCGCCGATACCTGTTTGCAAACCTTTGGCGGCTTTGGCTTTGCCGAGGAATATGATGTCGAGCGCAAGTTCCGCGAAACCCGCCTTTATCAGGTCGCCCCAATCTCGACCAATCTGATCCTGGCCTATCTGAGCGAACACGTCCTGGGCCTGCCGCGGTCCTATTGATGGACTAGGAAGTCGAGCTTTTGAGAGGGTGCAGGCGATCCACCTGGAGCAGTGACCATGTATCAACCCCCACACTTTGTCGAAGAGCGGTTAGAGGTTCAGCACGCGCTGATTATCGAAAACCCGCTTGGCCTCTTGATCAGCAATGGCAGCCACGGCTTGAGCGCCGATTCGGTTCCGTTTGTGCTTGATCCTGATCGGGGCCCCTTGGGGACATTGCGCGCCCATATTGCCAGGGCCAATCGGCTTTGGCAGGGCCAAGACCCTGAAGCAGAGGTCTTGATCGTGTTTCAAGGGCCGCAGCATTATGTTTCTCCCGGCTGGTATCCGAGCAAACAAGAGACCGGCAAGGTCGTGCCGACCTGGAACTATGTCACCGTCCATGCCTATGGCCGCCTGACCGTGATCGAGGATATTGCTTGGCTGAGCACCCAGATCGAGGCCCTGACCCAAAGGCACGAACGGGACCAGGCCAAGCCCTGGTCGGTGAAGGACGCGCCAGATGCCTATATTGCCGCCCAGATGCGGGCCATTATCGGGCTGGAGATGCGCATTGATCGGATGATTGGCAAGGTCAAGGTCAGCCAAAACCGGCCTGAGCCCGACAGGCACGGCGTTGCCCAAGGCCTGGAAGCTGCAAGCACCGACCAGGCCGACGCCATGGCCAGATGGGTGCGCCAATACGGCCAAGTCTAGCGGCGGGCTTTGAGGGTCTGCTGCATCTGGCCTTGGCCAGAATGGTACCGCCTCTCAGGCTTGAACTGAGGACCTCCGGTTCCACAAACCGGCGCTCTAACCAACTGAGCTAAGGCGGCTCGCATTGCGAGACAGGGCTATTTAGTCGGCATGCGGTTTGGGATCAAGCCGCTGTTTCACCCAATCGCGCAATTGCTGGCCAAGGCTTGTCCAAAGCTGTGCGACACAGCATCCTATCCACCGACCGCATTTGGGAAATTTTTACATGACCGAGATTACAACCCGCCAGATTGCCGCTAATGGGCTGCACTTTACCATCGATGAATGCGGCAAGGGTGATGCGGTTGCCTTGTTCCTGCACGGCTTCCCTGAAAGCCGGTATAGCTGGCGTGCCCAATTGCCGGTGATGGCGGGTCTGGGCTGGCGGGCCGTCGCGCCTGACCTGCGGGGCTATGGCGATAGCAGCCGACCCAAGGGCAAGAAAAACTATGAGATTGGCCATTTGCTAGCCGATGTCGCCGCCCTGTTCGATGGGCTGGGGGCCAAGCGCCGCCTTCTGATCGCCCATGACTGGGGCGCAATCATTGCCTGGTGCTTTGCCAATGACCGGATGCGCGATCTGGACGGGCTGATCATCATGAATGTGCCGCACCCCGCCGTGTTCCTGGATGTGCTCAAGCGCAGTCCAGAACAACGCAAAAAGAGCTGGTATGCCCTGTTTTTCCAACTGCCCTTGTTGCCCGAGGCCCTGTTGACGGCCAATGGCGCCAAGGCCATCGGCCAGGCCTTTCTTGGCATGGCGATCGATAAGAGCCGATTTACGCAAAGCGTGCTGGATCACTATCAGCAAAACGCCCTCAAGCCGGGGGCCATGACCGCCATGGTCAATTATTACCGGGCCAATACCACGACCTTAGCGGCCTATGACCGCGACCATGCGCGCAAGATTGAGGTGCCAACCCTGATGGTCTGGGGTGAGGAGGATACCGCCCTTAGCCTTGAACTGACGGAGGGCTATGGCCCCTATGTCGCGGATATGACCCTAAACCGCCTGCCCCAGGTCTCGCACTGGGTGCAGCAAGAAGCCCCCGAAGCCGTCAATGGCCACGTGACCGACTGGATGCGCGCCAAGGGGCTTGTGCGATCAAGCTGAGGCCTTGGCGTCCATCCAGCCGCGCTTGGTCAGATAGGCTTGCAGCGCCGAAATTCGGGTTTGATCGGACGGATGGGTGGACAGCCATTGCGGCGGGCCGGCCTTGTCTTGGCTCTTGGCCATGTTTTGCCAAAGGTTCAGGGCCTGAACCGGTTCAAAGCCTGCAGCATGCATATAATCGACCCCGATGCGGTCGGCCTCCAGCTCGTGCTGGCGTGAAAACGGCATCAGGACTCCGAACTGGACGCCCAGACCAAGCGCCTTGCTCAGCTCCCTTTGGTGCCCCCCATCGGTCTGGCCAATGGCAAGATTGGCCGCCGCCATGCCCAACTGGGCGACCATGGTTTGGGAATAACGCTCAGCGGCGTGGCGCGCCGTGACATGCGCCGCCTCATGGCCCAGCACGGCGGCAAGCTGGTCGTCATTGGCTACCGCCCTGAACAGGCCCGTATTGACCCCGACCTTGTTGCCGGGAAGCACAAAGGCATTGGCCTGCTGATTGTCAAACACGGCATATTCCCAAGGCTCATTGCCCCGTCCAGCGGCGCTGACAATCTGTTGTCCGACGCCGCGCACACGGCGGATTAGAGCCGGGTCATCAGAGCGTTTCTCGACTTTAAGCGTCTCGCTCCAGGCGCTCAGCGACAATCGAATCAGATCGGCCTCGCTAACCATTAAAAGCTGATCGCGCCCAAGCTCGCTATTATAGGAACAGCCTGCCGTTAATGCGACCACCGTCCCCGCAGCAAGCCCGCGCACAAGGTCGCGCCGTGACATCCGTATGCGGTGGGTACCGCCCGATAATGACTGTGTTTGATCCGCGTGACCCGTCAGACACATAACCACTCCCGTTAGCAAGACCTTCTAATCGGCCTTACAGATAGTATGCGCAGCCGGGTTTCGCCAAGGGCCAAGCCAAAAGCAAAAACGCCCCAAGGCGGGAGCCTTGGAGCGCTTCTGTTTGGTTGATCTCACAAACCCTAACGCGGCAATTGCCACTTGATCCGGGTCTGCCAGCTTGCCTCTACAGGCTCGCCATTCACGGTTTGCGGCCTCATCTTCCACAAGCTAGCGATCTTCTTGCTGGCTTCACCGAAGCCGAAGTCCGCAGGGTCTTCCGAAAGCACCTGGCAATTGACCAGAGCACCCTTGGTGGTCACCACACACTTGATCAAGACGACACCCTCCTTTTCCAGACGCTGGGCGCGTTCTGGATAGAAGCGGGCATAGTCATCGCCACTGGGCTTACGGGTCCAGTTCGGACTCGTCACCACGGGGGGGGCCGCAGAAACCACGGGCGGAGCCGTATATTCCTTACGGTCTTCTTTCTTCACCGGCGGGATTTCCAACGGTGGAGGCGGAGTCACGTTAGGCGGCGGTGCCACCGGAGGACGCGGCTGGATCTTCGCAGGCGGCGGAGGCTTGTCCGACGGCGGCGGAGGCGGCGGCGGCGGTGGCGGAGGTGGCTTATAAATATCCACCTTGGTTGCCTCGTCCGTATACTCCTGCATCTTGGTGTGTACCTTTACCTCATAGAGGTAAAGACCCAGAAGTACGTGGGCGCCGAGGGATACGATGATCGCCACCGTAGTGCTTTTGCTTCGCTTCCTGCGGATCGCCCCGTCAAACGGATTGTGTGCCGGATGGGCAACGTCTCGCTGTTCTTCAGCCATGCGTAACGGGCCCTTACTTCGAGTTGTCTTCGCCGATCAGCGCGACGCTATAAAATCCGTTATCCTGGAGCCCGTTCATCACGCCCATAAAGTCACCATATGAGGTGTCCTTATCAGCCCGAATGAAGATGCGCTCTTTGGTTGGATCGCGTCGTCCAATCTGCTTTTTGAGGTCATCGCCCAGGGAATCAGCATTTGTGATGAAATCCCCGATATACACGTCACCAGAGGCCTGGATCGAAATGTAAACCGGCTTAGGCGGGTTTTGACTGGGCTTGGCTACGGCCGTTGGGAGACTAACGACCACCGACACAGTGGCGAGCGGCGCCGCCACCATGAAGATGATCAGCAGAACCAACATCACGTCGACAAGCGGTGTCACATTGATGTCGGCATTCTGCCCAAGATCGAACCTACTCCCGCCCGACTTTGAAAGTTTGGCGGCCATTGGTGTCAGGCCCCTTTGTCGAGTTGGCGCGACATGGCGTTAAGGAGTTCCACAACAAAGCCTTCCGAGCGGGTACCATAGGCACTGATACGGGTCTGGAAGTAGTTATAGAAGATCATCGACGGAATAGCCGCAAACAGACCAATACCGGTGGCGAGCAAGGCTTCAGCGATACCCGGAGCCACGACGGCCAGGTTGGTCGTATTGGTGTTCGCAATACCGATGAAGGAGTTCATGATGCCGTAAACCGTACCAAACAGACCGATGAACGGACCGGAGGAGGCGACGGAGGCCAGGAACTGCATGCCGTTGGACAGGCGCTTGGCCAGCGAGCCTTGGACCGCCGACACTGCCGTGCTTGCCCGCAGAACGGTCGACTCACGGTGTTCGCCAGAGACCTTAAGGCCAGCTTGACGCGAGAGCTCGATTTCAATGGCGGCCGCAGCGGCCATATCGGCCAGCGGGTTGCCAACGAATTCTTCGGACTCTGAAATCCTGCCCATGTCGCCGATCGACTTGGCACAGCGGAAGGCTTCGACAAAAGCGTCAGAAGACTTTTGCAGGGCACCGAACTCGAACAATTTGGTGATCAGAAGCGTCCAGGAGAAGATCGAGGACAGGGCCAGACCGATCATCACGACCTTAACCACCGCATCGGCGTCAAGGAACATGGTCATGGGGGTCAGTTCGCCGCCGTGGTTTTTGATGGTCACGGGCGCTGGCGAACCGGCAGAGGGGGTGGCTGGGGCTGCGGCTGCAGGGGCAGCTTCAGAAGCTGCGGCAGCGGGTTGGTCGGCCGTCTGAGCGAGGGCCGGCGTACTCGTCAGCAGCGCAACGGCGCCGAAGAGAGCGATGATGGGGGTCAGTCGTTTGATATCGAGCATCTGTCGCCAGTTCCTGCTTGGTCTAGCACGTTAGGACCGAAAGGGTCGTCGCGCGAGAGCGTGTCCACCCTGATGAAAATTTCCCCAGATCGCCAACAGGATCAAGCCCTGATTAACAACCTAGATCGCTATGGCTGCACTCAAATCCCCGAACTAGCCCGGAATGGACCCTAGGCTAAGCCGACAATAGGCGTGTCAAGCTTCCAGCCCCGAAGGACGGAAACCTTACCAACAAGTTAGACTTGAGGCATGGCGTTCTTGGCAACCCCTTTTGTTATCGTCAAGACCCTGAAAGCGGGAATCTTTTTCAGCCCAGACGGCAAAAACGCTGATTTTTTGCAACGCAACACGAAATTAACCTTAAAAAAGAACAGATTTTATGCAGAAAGGTCGATTTTTGCTGCGTTGCACAATTTTTTTCGTGCGTTTGAATTCTTAATGAAAACTTGTGCCTAACACGCCAACTCCACGCGCTTTTGTAACTTAAACCGGAAATTAGTGACGCGACCGTAACAATGCCGCAATCGAGATTCCCGTCAAGGCGGTCCCAAGGCTCATCCGGCCTGTTTCTGACCCCTGGCCCGCATAGAAACCGGCACCGGGCCACGATTAGCGAACAATGAAGACATGGTGCCTGGGGGCGGATTCGAACCACCGACACGCGGATTTTCAATCCGCTGCTCTACCAACTGAGCTACCCAGGCCCGCAAGCCCGACTTGAAAGGCTGCATGTATCCGCAAGTCCTGCGGAGGCGAGGTCTATAGGTCAGGCTTTGCGGCGTGTCTAGCGTCGAAAACGGCTTGTCCGCCGGTAAAGTTCAGATGCGCCAATCAATCCTCATCCCACTCTGCCGAAGCGGCGGGCAAGCCCCCCTCAGCACCGCCCTCATCCTCGCCATCGCCCTCGGCATGCGCACCGCCCGGTATGACATAGGCACCCGTTAGCCACTTATGCAGATCAAGATCGGCACAGCGCTTGGAACAGAACGGCCGATAGGCTTCCTGCATGGGCTTTTTACATTGCGGGCATAGGGCTTGGGTCATAGGGGGCGCACATCCAGATGGTTGCGGGCAAGCTCGGCTCGGCCTTCAATCTCATAGCGCTGACCAAGGCGGGCCGCCAGATGGTGCGATAAGGCCTTGGCCTGCTCGGCCACAGCGGTGTGACAAACCAGTTGTAAACGCCCGCCAGGATCCGCCCGGCCGGCATCCTCTGCCATTCGCATAAGCGTCAAGGCCAGGGTCTGAACGGACAAAGCACCATCAGAATCACACAAGATCTCACCCAGCGGTGCCTGCCGACGCGGCAGGGCCAGTTCCAGAGTGCCAAATCGGCTGACCGGGCCAAGGACCACGCCCGGCTGGTCCGGATCAAAGGCAAGCCTTGCCGCAGCAGTCATCGCCGCCCCGTCCAGCCCCCTGCCGATCAGGTCGAAAACGACAAGCCCGCCAAGACCCTTGAGCCGCAAAAGCCTTGCCCCTTGCGCCAAGGCGGCCAGATTGGCCTGACGCATGGCCCGGCGCGGATCGCCGCCCGTATGCGCGCCCAGATCGACATCAATGGCGGTTAGGGCGCGCGTTGGCTGGATTGCGATCGTACCGCTACCGGGCAAGGCGTGTTCGATTTCGAGCACCTCGGCCTGTGCCAGATCAGCAAGCTCGCGGGCCAGGCCGGTTGTATTCACGCCCTGACCGGGAGCAAACGTCATCAGCTGAGATTCTAGGCTTGGCGCTGCAAGCAGCATGCGCACTGGACCGGCCTCTGGCCCAATCAGGCGTACAACCGGGCCCTTGCCCAGACGCGCAGGGCCGGTGACCTCAAACGCTGCAAACAGGCCCTCAGACAGCCGGGCCGCCTCGCCAGAAAGCGTCAGGACGCCATCAGGCCCCTCGCCCAGATCAATAAATGCACTGGCCATGGCCCGCTCCATGCGCCGCACCCGTCCGACCCTCTGGGTGCCCGTTCCTAGGCCCTGGTCGGTTGCGCGTGCAATCAAGAGCCGCTCTGGGCGTCCATCCAGCGTCACCACGCCCCGGCTCTCGCCCGGCCCCGCATCCAGATAAAGACGGCGCGCACTCATGGATGACGATCAGGTCTGGGTTAAGTTGGCCGCAGGCCGATAGCCCAGACCTTCCAATAGGCACAGGGATTCGTACAGGGGCAATCCAACCACGCTAGGATAGGAGCCTTGCAACTCGATCACAAACCCGCCTGCCCGGCCCTGAATACCATAGCCGCCGGCCTTGCCATGCCATTCGCCGCCGCGAATATAATCTTCGATTTCCAGCACGGATAAGCGCTTAAAGGTCAGGCGGGTCTCGACCAGACGTTCGGCCACCCGGCCATCGGGCGCGATGACACACAGGCCGGTATAGACCCTGTGCCCACGGCCAGACAAAAGCGCCAGACAGTCGCGCGCCTGGGCTTCGGTTTGCGCCTTGGGCAGGACCCGGCGTCCTACGGCGACAACCGTATCGGCACTGAGAATGAACGCATCGGTGTTTCGCTGCGCCACACTTGCTGCCTTGGCCTTGGCCAAACGCACGGCAAGCCGCCTGGGCGTCTCACTTTTCAGCTCAGCCTCGTCAATATCGGCAGGATCAATAAGGTCAGGCTCAAGCCCCACCTGGCGCAGCAGGTCTAGCCGCCTTGGGCTGGCGCTGGCCAGCACCAAACGCGCCTTGGGCACGATCAAGTGCCCTGCCCTACTTGAAGCGGTAGGTGATGCGACCCTTGGTCAGGTCATAGGGCGTCATTTCCACCAGGACCTTGTCGCCGGCTAGAACACGGATACGGTTCTTGCGCATCTTGCCCGCTGTGTGGGCGATGATTTCGTGGTCATTTTCCAAGGTCACGCGGAAGGTCGCATTTGGCAACAGCTCGATCACGGTGCCCGGAAATTCCAAAAGTTCTTCTTTAGCCATGCGGTCTCTCTAAACGACAATCTGGATAAGGCAAGCTATCCGTGTCGCAAAGCTGCAAACGGCCTAATCTGCCCCAAGCGATAAGTATAGCTGATTCAACCGCCAAAGGTCGATGGTTTGGCAAAGCGCGCATAGATTCTGCGCAAGATTGTATCGCGGCTCAGCCGATAGGCCTCCAAAATCACCTCACGAGACCCCGTGGCCAGGGTCGGGTCAGGTATGGGCCAATATTCAATATCGACAGCCCGCCCCCGAGCCAGCTCGACGGCCCTGTGCTGGGCCTCTGGCGTCAAGGATATGACCAGATCAAACGAGCCATCTTCCAGATCATCAAAGGCCTTGGCCTTGTGGCCCGCAAGGTCTGCCCCGACCTCATCAAGCACAATGGTGGCAAACGGATCGATCCCGCCGCCGCGCTCGGGCCTAAGACCGCAGCTATCGACAAACACCTGTTTGCCATAGACCATCTGCATCAGGGCCTGGGCCATGGGCGAGCGTACACGATTGAAATTACACGCAAACAATACCGCCCCCGGCAGGCTGCCAGAGGGTTTCGATATGCCCGGGGTCTGCATACCTAACCGCGCCGATAAAGGGCGCAGATCAGGGTGAACAGTCGCCGCGCCGTGTCCAGATCGGTCGTCACCTTGCCACCCAAACGCTCGCGGAGCAGGGATGATCCCTCATTATGCAGGCCGCGCCGCCCCATATCCAGAGCCTCGATCTGGGCCGGAGAGGCATTGCGAATGGCGTCAAAATAGCTATCGCAGACCATGAAATAGTCGCGGATCAGGCTCTTGAACGGCGACATGGACAATAGGTGCCGTCGCTCGAAAGCGGGCCCGATAATATCCAGCAAGAGCCGATTATCCGCCAGACCAATGGTCAGGTCATACGGCCCGCGGCCCGCACCCTCTGGCTCAAAATAATTTTCTTCCAGCAGGTCAAAGATCGCTACCTGCCGCTCATGCTCCTGATCGCGAGACGCAGACGCCAAGGAGGCGTCATCAATAATGACGCTTTGCAAACGCTGCAGGGCCTTTAGGTCAGACATGATCGCTCCAGACATCGGCGCAAACCGACCTCAGACCCATTCATAGCAAGGCCAAATCAAATCCGCGAGGGAGACGAGACGATTTTCCAAAGCTTTACGTCTGGATTATGCAAATCACCTTGCGACCTGTATCCTAAGACTATGAAAAAACCGCGTCTGTCCCGATCCGCTTTCGAAAAGTCCAAGACCAAGCCCGCTCAGGGCCTGCCTGATCGCGAAACCTTGCTGAAATTCCTGCGCGAGGCGGGCGAAGCGGCCAAGGCCGACATGGCCAAGGCTTTTGGGCTCAAGGGGTCTGATCGCCGGGCCCTACGCATGATGCTCAAGGACCTGGAGGCCGAAGGCGTCTTGGGCAAACGCGGTCGCGGCGGCTTTGCCGAGGCGGGGGCCTTGCCGCCGGTCGGTGTGGCGGATGTTTGCGATATCGATACCGATGGCGATCTGTTTGTGCGGCTGGTCAAGGCCGGTGAGGATGTGGCCCTGGTGCGTCTGGCCCCCGGCAGCGGTGAGGCCGCCGCCGGTGCCCCGCGCCTTGGCGAGCGGGTTTTGGTCCGGTTCGAGCGGCTCGAAACCGGCGAGTTTGAAGCCAAGCTGATCAAGAAGCTGGGTCAAAGCGCGCACAAGATTTTGGGCGTGGTGCGCAAGTCCCTGCGCGGCCCCCGCCAAGAGGTTCGCGTTGAACCGGTCGATCGCCGCTCCAAGGAAAGCCTGGTTCTCTATGGGCCGGAGGGCGAAAAGCTCAAGGACGGCGATCTGGTGCTGGCCGAGGTTGGTGAAGCCACAGGCCGGTTTGGGCCAAAGCGCGGCCGCGTGCTGGAGGTGGTGGGGCGTGAAGATCATCCCCGCGCCGCCTCGCTAATCGCCATCCATACCCACAGCCTGCCCATGGGCTTTACCAGCGACGCCGAGGACGAGGCCATGGCAGCCCAGGCCCCGACCTTGCAGGCCCGCACCGACCTGCGCCATCTGCCCCTGGTCACCATTGATCCAATTGATGCGCGTGACCATGATGATGCGGTCTATGCCGAGCCAGATACCAATCCGGCCAATCCAGGCGGCTGGATCGTCTGGGTGGCGATTGCAGATGTCGCCGCCTATGTGCGCCCAGGCTCCGCCCTGGACCGCGAAGCGCTGGACAAGGGCAATAGTGTCTATTTCCCGGACCGGGTTGAGCCCATGCTGCCCGAGCATCTGAGCAATGGCCTGTGCAGCCTGCGCCAGGGCGAGACCCGCGCCTGTATGGCTGTGCGTATGGTGTTTAGCGCCAGCGGCGACAAGACCGGCCACCAGTTCGTGCGCGGCCTGATGCGCTCGGCCGCCAAGCTGGCCTATGAGCACGCCCAGGCGGCCATTGATGGTGAGCCAAGCGACCTGACTGGCCCCTTGCTGGAGCCTGTGCTCAAGCCGCTCTGGGCCGCCTATGCCTGTGTCGGCCAGGCCCGCGACCGGCGCTCACCGCTGGACATCGAAAGCGCTGAACGCAAGATCCAGATCAATGAAGCCGGAGAGGTGGTCTCGATCCAGCCGCGTGAACGCCTCACGGCCCACCGTCTGATTGAAGAATTTATGATCCAGGCCAATGTTTGCGCCGCCGAGACGCTGGAGGCCCCGACCAAGGGCCAAAAGCGCCCAGCCCTGATCTATCGGGTACACGATACGCCCAGCCAGGAAAAGGTTCAGGCCCTCGCCGATTTCCTAACCACTATCCAGATCAACTGGTCCAAGGGCGAGGCCCCGCGCACCGACAGGCTCAACCGCTTGCTGGAACAGACCCGCGGCGGCCCGCATGGCGAGATCGTCAATGAGGTTGTGCTGCGCAGCCAGATGCAGGCGCATTATTCGCCCGACAATATTGGCCATTTCGGGCTTAACCTGGCCCGCTATGCACATTTCACCTCGCCTATCCGGCGCTATGCGGACCTTATTGTGCACCGCGCCCTGATCCGGGCCTTGGGCTTGGGCACGGACGGTCTGACCGACCAGGAGATCGTGCGCCTGCGCGAAACCGCCGAAAGCATTACCGCTTCGGAGCGCCGGGCCATGGCCGCAGAGCGCGATGCAACCGACCGCTATGTCGCAGCCTTTCTGTCCGAGCGCGTCGGGGCCGAATTTGATGGCCGCATTACTGGCGTCACCCGCTTTGGCCTGTTTATCCGGCTTGGCGAGGTTGGCGCAGATGGCCTGGTCCCGGTCTCTTCGCTCGGCGACGATTATTTCATCCATGATGACAAGGCCCACTGCCTGGTCGGTGAGCGCAGCGGCAGGCGCTGGCGGCTGGGGGCCAAGGTGCGGGTCAAGCTGATGGAGGCCACGCCGATTACGGGCGGGCTATTGTTCCAGATGCTCAGCGAGCCTGACCCCGCCCTGCCCGGTGCCGCAAGACCGCGCCTGGGTATTCGCCCTCGCCCCAAGCAAGGCCCTCAAGGCCGGCCACGCAATATCAAGGCTGGCGGTAAAAAACGTCGCTAGGCTTAGGTCCGAAAGCAAAACGGCCCCGGAGGTTTCCCGCCGGGGCCGTTCTTTATAGTCAAAGCTGCATCCGTAAGGATGCCCACCATCTTACTTAATGGTGACGGAAGCGCCGGCTTCTTCAAGCTTCTTCTTGATCTCTTCAGCTTCTTGCTTGGAGATGTTTTCCTTGATGGGCTGCGGAGCGCCTTCCACCAGGTCCTTGGCTTCTTTCAGGCCCAGATCGGCGCGGATGCCACGGACTTCCTTAATCACATTGATCTTCTTATCGCCGCCAGCGGTCAGGATGACGGTGAATTCGGTTTGTTCTTCAACCGCTTCAGCCACGACGGCGGGACCAGCAGCGGCCACGGCGACGGGAGCAGCGGCGGAGACGCCCCACTTTTCTTCCAACATCTTGGACAGTTCAGCGGCTTCAAGAACCGACAGGGCGGATAGGTCGTCGACCAGTTTTTCGAGCTTGGACATGGAAAGTTTCCTTAAAAGATAAGATGAGGTTGGATTGAGGAGATGACTTTAAGCGGCCTTGTCGGCATAGGCCTTGAGCACCCGGGCCAATTGGCCAGCAGGGGCGGCAAGGACGCCAGCAATACGGGTCGCCGGGGTCTGGATAAGACCCACCAGTTGACCACGGATCTGATCGAGGGAAGGCAGGGTCGCAAGGGCGCGAACCGCCTTTTCATCCAGAACCGTCGATTGGCCGAGCAGGCCGCCAATAATGGAGTACTTGTCGTTCTCCTTGGCGTATTGCACGACAATCTTGGCCGCAGACACAGGGTCTGCACCATAGGCAATGGCGACGGGACCAACGAACAGGGCATTGCCTGCATCGCCAGCCACACCGTCCAAGGCTTTTTGGACCAGGGTATTCTTTACGACCTTGAGGGTTGCGCCTTCTTTCCGAAGACGGCCTCGCAGGTCAGTCATTTCCGCAACCGTTAGACCCATATAGTGGGTCACGACCACTGCGCCGGCACCTTCGAACACGCCCTTAAGCGCGACGATGGCATCAGCTTTTTGAGCGCGGTCCATTGCGGTCTCCGTTACTCACGTTAGGCGGCCGGACCATCCGGCAGCCGAAAACGATCTTGAGCGCGAGCTTGCACCCACGCCGCGATCGGCTCAGCCTGTCCCAGGATGCATCGACGTTCCGCCTGATCCCTTAAGGGAAAAGTGCGATTAGTCTTGTGCGTCTTGTCTCCCCGCGGCATTCGATTAAGGCCCAAAGGCCCCGCAGTTCTCGGACAGGACTAGCGATAAGAGCCAAAGCCCCATCACCAGAAGCGCGCCTTTTACGGGGCTTAAGCCAAAAGATCAATGGGTATGCGAAACATAAGGCCCGCCTAAATCCTCCCCCACCGGGGGAGGGG
>JBIIZD010000060.1:0-17678 GCA_044346445.1 Caulobacteraceae bacterium | reverse complement strand
TCGAGCGCACCAATCAGCGCAGCGATCAGTGGGGCGGATCGTTCGAAAACCGGATGCGCTTTCCGGTCGAGGTGGTGCGCCGGGTGCGTGAGGCCGTCGGCCCCGACTTCATCGTCATCTTCCGCATAGCCGCCATGGACATGCTCGAAGGCGGCATGGCCTGGGACGAGGTCGTAACCCTGGCCAAGGCCATTGAGGCAGTCGGCGCAACCATCATCTCGACCCATTTTTGTTGGCACGAGGCCCAGGTGCCAACCATTGCCACCATGGTGCCAAGAGCGGCCTTTGCCCAGGTGACGGGGCGCTTGCGCAAGGAATTGAAGGTGCCGCTGATTACCAGCAACCGCATCAATATGCCCGATGTCGCCGAGGCTGTACTAGCGCGCGGTGACGCGGACCTGATCTCTATGGCCAGGCCCATGCTGGCCGATCCCGAACTGGTCTTAAAGGCCCAGCAGGGCCGCGAGGATGAGATCAATACCTGCATTGCCTGTAATCAGGCCTGCCTTGATCACACCTTTACCGGCCGCCTGACCAGTTGCCTGGTCAATCCGCGCGCCTGTCATGAGACCGAGCTGAACTATCTGCCTACCCAAGCGCCCAAGCGTCTGGCCGTGGTCGGGGCGGGGCCTGCGGGCCTTGCCTATGCCACAGTCGCCGCCGAGCGGGGACACAAGGTCAGGCTCTATGACAGCGCCGCCGAAATTGGCGGTCAGTTCAATCTGGCGCGTCGCATTCCGGGCAAGGAAGAATTTAACGAGACCCTGCGCTATTACCGCCGCAAGATCGAACTCTTGGGCATAGACCTCAAGCTCAATACCCGGATCGATGTCGCCGATCTCACGGCGGGCGATTATGATCAGGTCATTGTCGCCACAGGGATTGAACCGCGCAAGCCACAGCTGGAAGGCATCGATCACCCCAAGGTGGTCAGCTATATTGACGTGATCATGGGCCGAGCCGAGGTGGGCCAAAAGGTGGCGATCATGGGGGCAGGCGGTATTGGCTTTGATGTGGCCGAACTGATTACCCATGCCGGGGTCTCGGCCTCGATGGATATTGAGGTGTTCGCCAAGGAATGGGGCATTGATTTCGTCAATCACCCGCGTGGCGGCGTCACCGGGGTCAAGCCGGTTGTGGCCAGCTCTGGCCGCGAAGTGACCCTGATGCAGCGCAAATCGGACTCGGTCGGCAAAAATCTGGGCAAGACCACGGGCTGGACCCATCGCCTGACCCTGCAAAGGCGGGGGGTCAAGATGCTCAATGGCGTTGAGTATCAGCGCATTGATGATCAAGGCCTGCACGTCCTGATCGGCGGCCAGCCCAGTGTGCTGGAGGTCGATACAGTCATAGTCTGCGCCGGCCAGTTGCCGCTGCGCACCCTGCACGACCAGCTTTTGGCGCAAGGCGTTGAAACCGCCCTGATCGGCGGCGCGTTTGAAGCCTCAGAACTTGATGCCAAGGCCGCGATCCAGCAGGCCTCAGTCATGGCGGCGGCGGTCTAGGCCGGTTGCCGCACGCGGGGCAGGGTGGGGGCTTGCCTCATGTCTTGGCTTGGGGTCTATTACAGTCCTAGGTCGAGCTTGGAGCAGGCGATGCGCGATCATAGTCAAGCGAGCCATGCCGACAAGGTATTGTCGGTTCTAAACGATGATTTGGCCCCAGCACGGTCTATTGTAGCCGCGTCCTGGCAGAGGTCCCTAACGCTTTACGGACTTGATCCAGCACAGGCTTGCACGGTCGAAACCCTGACCGAACAGCAGTTAAAGCAGGCCAGGCTGGAACTCGACCCCCTTCTAAACCTTGCCCAAGCGACGCTTGATCGCTTGTTTCAGGCGGTTGGCGCTGCGGGGTGTTGCGTTTTGCTGACCAATCGCGACGGGGTTCCGATTGATCGGCGCAGCGAGCCTGTTGATGACAAGGCGTTTTATGCGGCAGGGCTTTGGACGGGTACGGTCTGGAGCGAGGCAGCGCAAGGGACCAATGGCATAGGCACCTGCCTGGCCGAAGGCAGGGCCCTGACCATTCATCGCGACCAGCATTTTCGGGCTTGTAATGTCGAGCTGAGTTGCAGTGTTGCACCCATCTATGACCATCAGGGACGATTGGCAGCCTCATTGGATGTATCGTCCTGGCGATCGGACTTGACCGATGGGCTGGTCGGCCTGATCGCTGCGGCTGTGGCCGATGCCGCGCGCACGATTGAGGCCCAGCATTTTCGCCAAGCCTTTGCCCGCAACCGAATTGTCTTGGCCTCGGACAGCGACCGCCAGTCTAATGCGCTGATCGCAGTCGATTCCCATGACCTTGTCGTCGGGGCCACCCGCGCCGCGCGGCTATCCCTGGGGATAACCGATGCCAGGATCGCTGCGCAACTCCCAGCCGCCGACGTTCTGGCCTTGCAGGGCTCGGAAAACTTTCAGGAGGCGCAACGCGGCGTGATCATGCGCGCCCTTGCCCGGGCCAGCGGTAATGTTTCGGCCGCCGCCAAGGCCTTGAGCATGAGCCGGGCCACCTTGCATCGTAAACTAAACCGACTTGGCATTGTTCATCACTAGGCCGAAAAAATTTGTGCCTGCATGTGTCGCAGTTCTGAGACAGTTTCAGGTAAGAGCCTGTTAACCAAGACTGGTCAGCCCACAGTTTTAAGGCAAACTTGAGCTCAATACGTCGCAGTTCAAGCGATGCGTAGGAACGGTTCAGGAGCAGAGCATGACTAAGCCAACGATTACCCGCAGCATTACCCCCAAATTCAAAGCCCGCTATGAAAACTATATTGGCGGCCAATGGGCCGCCCCCAACGGCGGTCGCTATTTTGAAAACACCTCGCCAGTCAATGGCCAGATCCTATGCGAGATTGCCCGCTCGGACGCAGCCGATATTGAAAAAGCCCTTGATGCCGCCCATGGCGCCAAGACGGCCTGGGGTAAGACCAGCGCCACGGCCCGGGCCCAGATCCTGATCAATATTGCCCAGCGCATGGAAGATAATCTGATTGCCTTGGCCGAGGCCGAAACCTGGGACAATGGCAAGCCAATCCGTGAAACCATGGCCGCAGACCTGCCCTTGGCCATTGATCATTTTCGTTATTTTGCCGGCTGCATCCGCGCGCAAGAAGGCTCGATGTCGCAGATCGATGACGATACGGTCGCCTATCATTTCCATGAGCCGCTCGGCGTTGTCGGACAGATTATTCCATGGAATTTCCCGCTCTTGATGGCAGTTTGGAAACTGGCCCCCGCCTTAGCGGCTGGCAATTGTGTCGTGCTAAAGCCTGCGGAACAGACCCCGGCCTCGATCATGGTGCTGGCGGATCTGGTCGGCGACCTCCTGCCGCCGGGCGTCTTGAATATCGTTAATGGTTTTGGGTTGGAAGCTGGCAAGCCACTGGCCTCTTCGCCGCGCGTTGCCAAGATTGCCTTTACTGGCGAAACCACAACCGGGCGGCTGATCATGCAATATGCCAGCCAGAACCTGATCCCGGTGACGCTGGAACTGGGCGGCAAGAGCCCGAACATCTTCTTCAAGGATGTAATGGCCGAGGATGACGCCTTTTTCGACAAGGCTCTCGAAGGCTTTACCATGTTCGCGCTCAATCAGGGCGAAGTCTGCACCTGTCCGAGCCGCGCCCTGATCCATGAGGACATATATGACGCCTTTATGGAAAAGGCCCTCAAGCGGGTGGCGGCGATTAGCCAGGGTGATCCACTGGATGCCAATACCATGATCGGGGCCCAGGCCTCGTCCGAACAGATGGAAAAAATCCTGTCCTATTTTGATATAGGCCGCCAAGAAGGTGCAGAGGTCCTGATCGGCGGCGCGCGGGCGAGCTTGCCCGGCGATATGGCCGATGGCTATTATGTCCAGCCCACCGTCCTAAAGGGGCACAACAAGATGCGGGTGTTCCAAGAGGAAATCTTTGGCCCTGTGGTCTCGGTGACCACCTTTAAGACTGATGAAGAAGCGCTCGAAATCGCTAATGATACGCTTTACGGCCTGGGTGCAGGCATATGGACCCGTGATACCAACCGCGCCTATCGGTTTGGGCGAGGCATACAGGCGGGCCGGGTCTGGACCAATTGCTATCATGCCTATCCGGCCCATGCGGCGTTTGGCGGCTACAAACAGTCTGGCATTGGCCGCGAGACGCACAAGATGATGCTGGATCATTATCAACAGACCAAGAATATGTTGGTCAGCTATAGCCCTAACAAGCTGGGCTTTTTCTAGTCCGTTGAGCGGGCGGTCTGGCGACGGGCCGCCCTTTTACCTTGGGAGGTTGGATTGAGTGAGCGTGTAACGGCCACCGACGCTGCGATTGAACTTCTGCGTCAGATTATAGCCGATCATGGCCCGGTCATGTTTCACCAATCCGGCGGCTGCTGCGACGGCTCTTCGCCCATGTGCTATCCGGCCGGCGAATTCATGCTCGGCGACCACGATGTCAAGCTAGGCGAAATCGGCGGCGCGCCCTTTTACATCTCCGGCACCCAGGCCAAGGCCTGGGAGGGCACTAACCTGATCATAGACGTCGTCCCCGGCCGCGGCGGCATGTTCTCACTCGATAATGGCCGCGAGAAACGGTTCCTGACACGCTCAGTCGTTTGCCGGGTTTAGGGGGAGGGTGGTATGAATAGTCAAACCGCATTAGCACTTCCGCACGATGGCCTTGGCCGATCGAGTTTGTGACCAGACAGAGCGTTCTGAGTAAGAAAGCGGTTTTTCACGTCTCTGCGGTTTTCTACTCCACTTAGATTTTGGTTTCTCGGCAATGTAACAACCGCAAGGCAGGAGCGGACGTTGCGAAAGCGCCGATTTTCGCAACAACAGTTATCCCGCGCCTTGCTGCAGGCACTGCGATGACGCCAAACACCTCCCATTTTATTCGGACACTCGGTTTATTGAATGACGATAGGCGATAGGGCACAAAAAATTTGACATGTTATGTTATAACATTATATGACTTTGTGATCGACCAATCCGTGTAATTCAGGATAAACTATGAAAACGTCACTGTTTTTCGGCTCGAACGCTTGGGCCGTTACCATGGCAATTGTGGCTTGTGCCTCACCCGCTATGGCTGCCGATGCGCCGACCGATGAAACGATCGTGGTGACGGCGCCCATCGACCGCTATTCACCGTGGACGACGGCAGCAACCCGCACGGGTACGCCAGCATTGGAGACGCCTTTCAGCGTCGACACAGTCGGCGCGGCGCTGCTTGCCGACCGTGGCCTAGTAAACTTGACAGACGCCCTGCGGACAGTTTCCGGAACCAACCCGGTCAGTGGCATAGGCGGCTTCAATAATCGGTTCCGCTTGCGCGGTTTTGTTGCCCAGACCAATTTGCGCAACGGCTATCGCCAAGGTGTCGCCTGGCCGGTCAGCGAAGTGCAGAGCATCGAGCGCATTGAGGTGCTGAAGGGCCCCTCATCGATGCTTTATGGTCGGCTTGAACCCGGCGGTGCGGTCAATATCGTCACAAAGCAACCGCTCGACCGTGATTTTGCGACCGTGGGACTTATGGCAGATGACTATGGCCTGATCCGTGGCACTGCCGATGTCAACTTCAATCTTGGCCCTGGGATTTCTGCGCGTATCAACAGCGTCTGGGAAAATGGCGAGAGCTTTCGTGACAATGTCGCCAACGAAACCCGCCTTATCGCGCCGGCCGTTGCGTTCCAGCCCAGCGAGCGTACCCGGATTATCGTGGAAGGCGAATGGCTCGACCGAACCGGCGTCTTTGATCGCGGCATGCCATCAGCGCCCGGTTTGCTCGGCCTGACTGCCGGGCTGCCACCCGAACGATTCTTGGGCGACCGGGCTGACCGGTTCGATAACCGCACGCGGACGATCACTGCACGGATGACGCACGAATTCAGCAATGACGTCTTGCTGCGAGTCGGCGGTGGTTGGGGTCGCGGCGAGTCGGATGGTGCCTATTTCTTTCCGGTCGGTGGCGGTGCCGGCGTGCCGCTGCTCACAACAACCGGTATTCTCAACCGGCGCAACCAAATCACAATCGACCGCCAGGACGATGCAACCGCACAGGCTGATCTTGTAATCAAGGCAAGTCGCGGCGCCGTTGCTCACACAGTGCTGTTGTCTATCGACTGGAGCCAGGACACCGGCGTGTCGCGGATCAATCGCTCTGTGGTCAACGCCCCCATCAATATCTTTGCACCAAAAGGGGGGGCGATTTACAGCCCGACAACGGCGCGCATTGTCGATAGCGGCGCACGGAACGACGGATTGGGAGCGTTGGCACAGTTGGAATCCGCTTGGATGCCATGGCTGCGCACGGCTGCCGGGGTGCGCGTCGAGCGTAGCCGCGGACGCTTCACCGACAACATCACCGGCATAACTGGCCAGACCGAGGCAATAGCCGTCACGCCGCGCCTCGGGCTGACCATCTTGCCGGGAAATGGGTTTGCACTGTTCGCCAATTGGGGCCAGAGCTTTAATCCCGAAACCAGCACACGGCGGCTGGTTGATCGTGCAATTGCATTGCCGTCGCGCGGTGAGCAGTTTGAGGTCGGGGCAAAATGGGAGTCGGCCGACCGCTTGCTGCGGGCCTCGACAAGCGCCTTTCAGACCACCAAGACGAATGTGCGCGTTGCTGAACCGGCACCATCGCAATCGGACCGTCAGTCCGGTGAACAGCGCAGCCAGGGCATCGAAATCGATCTAGCTATTCAACCGGTTAAGGGGTTGACGTTGGAGGCGGCCTATACATACACCGATGCCAAGGTGACGGTCGACCGCACACTCGATGGGCGGCAGCTAAACCAGGTGCCCGACCATAGCGGCAGCTTTTGGGCGCGTGGCGATATCACGCCGCGCCTGAGCATTGGACTTGGTGCAACCTTTGTTGGAGAACGCTTCATCGATCCTGCCAACAGCTTTCAACTTGCTAGTTTTGCGCGCGGCGACGCCGCCATTTTCTGGCGCCCGGTTGACAGGTTGTTGATCCAAGTAAATTTGCTGAACGTTACTAATGAGCGCTATTTCGAGAACGGTAATACCAATAACAACTTCTATCCGGGGCAGCCTCGTACGCTGCGCGCAAGTGCGCTGGTGACCTTTTGATAAAGTCCCTCCTTTTTGGCATTTCTTTAGCCGGTGCCGCAATCGCGATGTCAGAACCTGCTATGGCGCAGAGCAGCAGTGCGAAGCCCACAGCCAGCGCTGAAACCATTGCAACCTTCATCGCGCCCGGTGACATCGCATTGCAGTCGGTTCTGCCGCCATGGCCGCAGCCCGGAAGTCTGGCCGAGGCCGCCGACATCGAAACGATGCTTGCGGTTCAACGCCGGCGCTCGCCGGCTGATGCTGCCGATGCCCAGGCCGATTCGGTGACCATGATGCCGCAATGGACAGCACAGCTGCTCGGGGTCGGGGCCGATAAACTGCCCCATACATTTGCGTTGATGCAGGCGCTGCACGACGATATGCGTAGCATAAACCGCGCAGCCAATACCGCCCAGGGGTTCAGAGTGCGACCCTCACTTTATGATGCTCGCATCCAACCATCGCTCGATCTCATTGGGCATGGAAACGCGAGCTACCCCAGCGCTCGTGCGAGTTCCAGCGCCGTTTGGGCGGCGGTCATTGCCCGACTTGTGCCTGAGAAAGCCGCTGCCGCCGCTGAAGTGGCAGAGCGTATCGCGTGGCGCCGCGTCGTCGGCGGAGTTCATTATCCTTCGGATATTGCCGGAAGCCGACGCGTGGCAGCAGCAGTCGTTCAAGCGCTTGAAAAGCAGCAAGCCTTTATTGCTGCGATAGGTCCCGTGTGCAGTGAACTTGCAGCCGTCAAGGTGACTGCTGCCTGCCATAGGTGATGATGCCCGCGGTGTCCTCGCCACAATGCGCGGCTTAGATTAACCGATTACGGGCCTCAAGGGCACCAAGCTGCTCATAGACGTCGTCCGCGGCCGCGGCGGCATGGTCTCACTCGATAATGGCCGCGAGAAACGGTTCCTGACACGCTCAGTCGTTTGCCGGGTTTAGGGGGAGGGGGCATGTCACACCCTCCGCACCTAAGAAAAATTACATCTGACAAGATCGTCTAATAGCCGTCTTCATGTCTTCAAAAAGCAATTCTACCATTTCGTCTTCGTTCGGTTCATCTAAAAATTCAGTTTGCTTGTTAAAAACGGAAACCACGAAACCATCCAGCTGTTGTTTCAGGTGGATCGGGTAACTGGCGTCAACCGCCGCCAATTGATAGGCGATCGTATTTTCCAAATCTTCCAGCCGCAGTTTACCGGCCTGACACCCGGTAATGGCCTGTAAGAGCCTTTCGTTAATGCGTTTGTGATGGTCATTCATACGGGCACAATCGCATATCTGCGCTCCCAATCAATCCCGGCCTTAGGTTCGCGCCCAAAACATCCGTGCTTAATCTGCAGCCAGCTGGCGGACAGAGTGGGATTCGAACCCACGGTGGGCTTCCACCCACGGCGGTTTTCAAGACCGCTGCCTTCAACCACTCGGCCATCTGTCCATTGCCCGGGCGGATTGGGGTATCCGCGGCGGGCGGATTGTCTGTAGCCTCTCAGGCGGCGGTCGCATAGCTAGATTTTTGCAGATTGTGAAAAACGGGCGGCTGGGCGCGGTTGCGGCCGCCGGGCTTGGCGGCGGCTCAGTTTAAGATGCGGCCTTGTTGCTGGAATCAGCATAAAGACTAAGCTTGCAGGGCAAACGAGGAGGCTGGCATGGGGTCTGATCTTGCTGCGGCGCGATGTGTTCAGGTTCGGCCAGGCGCGGCCTTGCTGCGTTTTTCGGTCATAATCGGCCTTGCCTTGGCCCTGAGTGGGTGCATATCGGTCAAGCCCTATTGGCCAAAAGCCAAATACCCCACGTCACGTGCGCCGTCCACCGCTCCTGATCGACCAACGGCGGGCGACCAGGCCTTGGGCAGGTACAAGGTGGGCACCCCCTATAAGGTTGACGATGTCTGGTACGTGCCTGCTGAACAGCCCGATTATGACGAGGTTGGCATGGCCTCCTGGTATGGCGACGAGTTTCATAACAGGCTGACGGCCAATGGCGAGCTGTTCGACATGAACGCCTATTCGGGCGCGCACAAGACCCTGCCCATGCCGTCCATTGTCGAGGTCACCAATCTGGAAAACGGCAAGACGATGCGCGTGCGGCTCAATGATCGCGGGCCGTTTGTTGGTGAGCGGATTATCGACCTGTCGCGGGCTGCGGCGTCTTCGCTTGGATTTAGAGACCGGGGCGTGACCAAGGTTCGGGTGCGGTATATCGGTCCGGCCAAGTTGCTGGCTCCATCGGGTCAGACGTCTGCTCAAGCCCCTGCGGCCTGGCAGCAAGCTGATGCGCCGGCGCCGCCGCAGACTTCCCTAGACCGCTTGATTGAGCAAGACTTGGCGCCTATCCCGCTTAGCCAGGCCACGCCGATTGCGCCGCCAGCGCCGCCGCCGCCAGCGCCGCCGCCGCCAGCGGTTGAGACATCGGCCTTGCCGCCCTTGCCTGTGGCGGCAATCCCAGCCGAGCCGGACTATTCGGCTCAATCTGCGCCCTATGGTGCCCAACAAATGGCCGGTGGACAGGCAAGGACGGGCGCTTATCAGGTCGTGGTTGGTGCCTTTGCCAGTCAGGTTTCCGCCGAAACCCTCGTTCAGCAATTGGCTGGTTTGGGCCAGGCGCGGCTGGTTGCGGTGGACCGGGTCGGTCAGACCCTCTATCGGGTCGTGGTCGATGGCTTGGCCAATGAGGCCCAGGCCCTGCTTGTGCAGCAAAAGGCGGTGAGTTTGGGCCTGACCGATGCGCGGCTGGTGCGGCCATGATTCTGGCAATTTTGTCGCGCCAAACGCTTGCATTGAGCGCCAATCGCGCCAATGTGCGCAGGTGAATACGCGGCATTTCATCAGTTTTGAGGGTGGGGAAGGGGCGGGCAAGTCCACCCAGCTCAAACGATTGGCCCTGCGCCTGACGGGGCTTGGCCACAAGGTCGTGGTGACCCGCGAACCCGGCGGCTCGGCGGGCGGTGAATCCATCCGTGACTTGCTGGTCAATGGGCCAGTCGAGCGTTGGTCGCCTATGACCGAAACCCTTTTGATGTATGCTGCCCGCCGCGACCATTTGGAGCGGGTGATTGAGCCGGCCTTGGCCAAGGGGTCCGTGGTCCTGTGCGACCGATTTCATGACTCCACCCGGGCCTATCAGGGCGCGGGCGGCGGGGTTTCGCAAGATTTCATCACCGCGCTGGAGCAGGCCTGTCTGGGCCATGCCCGGCCGGGCCTGACCTTGATGCTTGATCTGCCGGTTGCGGCGGGTCTAGCCCGGGCTGCGGAGCGCGGCGATCTGGAGGCGCGGTTTGAGGCCAAGGGCGAGGCGTTTCATGCCCGGCTAAGGTCAAGTTTTCTGGCGATTGCCGAGGCAGAGCCGGAACGCTGTTATGTTATTGATGCTGCCCAGTCGATAGACACGGTTGAGACGGCGATCTGGCAAATTGTGCAGGCGCATCTGGCGGCTGGCCGCGCATGAGCCAGGACAGTGCCCATCCACGCGATGTCTATGGTCTAGACGGCGCCCAGGCGGCCGAACAGGCCCTGATCGATAGCCTGGCACGCGGCCGTATGCACCATGCCTGGCTGCTGATCGGGCCGCAGGGCGTTGGCAAGGCAACCTTTGCCTATCGTGCCGCGCGGCGGCTATTGGGGGCCAAACCCGCCCCCGAATTTGGACTTTTGGGGTCAGCGCCGGACGATCCGGTCAGTCGTCTGGTCGCCGCGCGGGCCCATCCTGATCTTATGGTGCTCGAACGTCAGGTCGAGGACGGCAAGACCAAGAAATATATCAGTGTCGACGAGGCCCGGGGATTGCCGGACTTCTTTTCCCGCTCTCCAGCCAGCGCGCCGTATCGGGTCGCGATTATTGATGCGGTTGATGATATGAATACCAGTGCGGCCAATGCCGTGCTCAAGACGCTGGAAGAGCCGCCGCCGCGCGGGGTGGTGTTTCTGGTCTCTAGCGCGCCGGGCCGGTTATTGCCGACCATTCGCTCGCGCTGCCGACGTCTGAGCTTTGCGCCTTGGGATGAGGGCCGACTGACCGATTATGCCATGGCCCGCACCGATCTTGATTTCGAAAGCGCCCAGCGGCTGGCCCAGATGGCGAAGGGCGCGCCGGGGCGGATGATGGAGATGGCGGCAGGCAATGCTCTGGCTATGGATCAAGTGGCCAGGTACTTGTTACAGCGCCTGCCCGTGATTGATGATGTCGAGATTCTAGGGCTTACCGACGGTTTTCGCGGGGCCGAGGGGGCGCAACGCTTTGGTCTGCTGATGGATCGTTTGGCCGACCAGATCCATGACATGAGCCTGGACCGGGCCCTTTCAAGCCAGTTGAGCCCGGCGCTGGACCAATGGGCACAGGCCTGGGATAGCTTAACCGCCTTGCCGCCGCAGGTGGAGGGCCTAAACCTTGACCGCACCGATGCGCTCTGGACCGTCCTGGTGCAGTTGCGTGCGGCGGCCCGCGCATGATGTGGATATTGCTGCCATGCTGATTGACAGCCATGTGAACCTTCACGCACCGCAATTTGCCGAGGACCAGGCTCAGGTGATCGCGCGTGCGCGCGCGGCGGGCATTGCCATGATGGTGACAATCTGTGATCGGGTCAGTGGTTTTGATGCCGTTCATTCCGTGGCCATGGCGCATGATGACATCTGGTGTAGTGTCGGAACGCATCCGCATGAAGCGAAGGAAAATCTGCATCTTAACGCCGATACCTTAGTTGAATTATCTAATCGGGCCAAGGTGGTCGGGATTGGCGAGACCGGGCTGGATTTCTTTTATGACTATAGCCCGCGCGATGTTCAGGCGGCTATATTCCGGGTTCACATTGCCGCGGCAAGACAGACCGGCCTGCCCCTGATCGTGCATACGCGCGATGCTGACGAGATGATGGGCGACATATTGGAAGCGGAATATGCCAAGGGCCCGTTCAAGATCTTGCTGCATTGCTATACCAGCGGCGCGGAACTGGCGCGGCGCGGCGCAGCCTTGGGGGCGTGGTTTTCGGTTTCCGGGATCGCTACCTTCAAGGCAGCCGGAGATGTTCGGGCTGTGATTGCCCAAATGCCGGCGGACAAGATCATTGTCGAGACCGACTGTCCCTATTTGGCGCCCATGCCCATGCGCGGGCGGCGCAATGAGCCTGCATTCTTGCCGCATATCCTGGCCAAGCTTGCCGAAATTCGCGGCTGGAGCCTTGACGAGGCCGAAAGGCGAACCGAGGCGGCGTTTTTTGACCTGTTTCATACCATACCAAGGCCAGTTAGGCCGGAGTCGGGCGCATGAGCGGGCAACTGGAATATACGCTGCTTGGCTCAGGGTCCTCGGCGGGTGTGCCGCGCGCGGACGGGGCCTGGGGCGCTTGTGATCCCAATGAGCCGCGCAATCATCGCTCGCGCTGTTCCATGCTGGTGCGGCGCTTGTCAGGGCAGGGGCCCAAGGTCGACACGACCGTGCTGATTGATACCTCGCCAGACCTGCGCCTGCAAAGCGTGCGGGCCGGGATTGGCCGCCTGGACGCGGTCTTGATGACCCATGACCATGCCGATCAGGCCCACGGCATTGATGATTTGCGCGCCTTTGCCCTGATCCAGCGCCAGCGCATTCCGGTGCATATGGACGAAGCGACCCACACCACCTTGCTGCGCCGGTTTGACTATATCTTCCACAGTCAGGGCGGCTATCCGGCGATTTGTGACCCGCACCGCATCCCAGTCCATGGCACAGCCTGGCAGGTCGATGGGCCGTCTGGCGCAATCCCCATCACCACATTCGATCAGGATCACGGCAATGTCCGCAGCGTCGGCTATCGCATGGGCGATCTTGCCTATTCCAGCGACGTGGTTGACCTGGACCCTGCCGCCTTTGCCGCGCTGGCGGGGGTCAAGGTCTGGATTGTCGATGCCTTGCGCTATATTCCGCACCCGACCCATGCGCACCTGGACAAGGCCTTGGAATGGATCGCGCAGGTGCGGCCTGAGCGCGCCATCCTAACCAATATGCATCTCGATCTGGACTATAATGCCGTTTCTGCTCGCTTGCCTAAGGGGGTAGAAGCCGGATATGACGGTTTAAGACTTACCCTTTAGGTCTCGATAAGCTTGAGTTTCTCATGATCTCTGCCCTGGATATATTTCGCATCGGAATTGGCCCGTCCAGCTCGCACACGGTTGGGCCCATGCGCATTGCCGCGCGGTTCCTGGCGCATTTACAGCGGCGCGGGCTTTTGGACGCGGTGGCGCGGATTGAGGCCCAGACCCAAGGCTCGCTAGCCTTTACCGGGGGCGGTCACCGCACGCCTGAGGCCATCATGCTGGGCCTGATGGGGTTTGTGCCCGAAACCACAGATCCAAGCCTGGCCGAAGCGGCCCTGATCAATCTGGCTGCGACCCAGGCCCTGGCCTTGCCAGGTGGCCGGGCCATCCGGTTTGACGCCGCCACAGACCTGATTGCCGATTTCAAGACCGCGCCTGATCTTCACCCCAATGGTTTGCGGCTTTTGGCGTTTGATGCGGCGGGCGACGTCCTGTCCGACAAGGTCTATTATTCCACCGGCGGCGGCTTTGTCGCCAGCCATAGACAGCTTGCCACCCCGGCCGAGAATGATCTGGTCAGCGGCGGGCCGAGCGGGCCCATGGCCTTTGGCTCTGGCGCGGAACTCCTGGCCCTGTGCGCCGCCAACTGTGCGGACATGGCCGATATTGTTCTGGCCAATGAGGACCTGCGCCGCCCGCGCGCCGAGACCCTGGCCGCGCTCGATGCCATAGCGCGCGCCATGGCGGCCTGTATCCAGCGCGGGCTAGAGCAGGGCGGAACCCTGCCCGGCGGCCTGAATGTGCGCCGCCGCGCGCCCGACCTTTACCAGAGACTTCAAGCCAAGCCGTCCTCGAACGAGCGCGAGACCCTGTTTGACTGGCTCAATGTCTATGCCATGGCGGTGAACGAGGAAAACGCCGCTGGGGGCAGGGTGGTCACCGCCCCAACCAATGGCGCAGCGGGCATTATCCCCTCGGTCCTGCGGTTTTATCTGCTCGATGCTGGCGCCGGGGCCGACAAGGTCCATAGCTTTCTGCTGACCGCTGCCGCGATTGGTATCCTCTATAAACAGCGCGCCTCGATTTCTGGCGCCGAAATGGGCTGTCAGGGCGAGGTCGGCGTGGCCTGTTCCATGGCCGCCGGAGCCCTGGCCGCGGTCTGGGGCGGCACGCCCGATCAGGTCTCAAACGCCGCCGAGATTGGCATGGAGCACAATCTGGGCCTGACCTGCGATCCCGTCGGCGGCCTGGTCCAGATCCCCTGCATCGAGCGCAATGCCCTAGCCTCCGTCAAGGCCGCCAATGCCGCCCGCCTAGCCCTACAAACCCACGAACCCGCCCGCGTCACCCTAGACCAGGTCATAGAAACCATGCGCCAAACCGGCCTGGACATGTCGTCCAAATACAAGGAAACCAGCCAAGGCGGCCTGGCGGTGAATGTGGTGGCGTGTTGAGGGGGTTAAACGCTCTCACCGAATTGCTGCATGGCGCGGCCATCTGACCTCGAACGCAAGGGCACGCCAATTGGCGGCTATGACGGTCCGATTGCCGGACAAGCGCGCAGTCATGGGCTGGTGGTCGTGAACGCCAATCTTACAGTGTTTGAACGGGTTGCCGGCCTAAGTTGTGAGGCTGGGTTAGAGTTAGAAACAAACCAAGGCGATACCCAACGACTGCGGCAGTTTATATCATATTTCCCATAATCTTCCTTAGGCGCATAACTGTATAGTGCGAGTTTCTAGGACTTTTAGAGACTTAGCCCCTTTGGAGATTGCGCTATGGGGTCGCGATATTCTCAGCTCAGCCGTAGCGGCCGCCACTGCAGTCGCTACGGCCTTTGCTCATCAGCCCTTAGCGTCGCGGCCGAGCAGCAGGTCTTCCATTTCGTTGATAAGCAAGCAGCCCTTATGCGCTTCGCCGTTGGTGTCGTCAGGGTCCGCCTCAAAATGTGCCCGCATCCGGTTTGATAGCTGGAGCAGCTTGGCGTAGCGTTCTTCGCCCAATTTCTTGCTCACTCGCGCAAGGCCCTCATTTAGAGCGTAGAACGTACTATCAATATTCAAGAACGGGAATTCTGGGTCCGTCATTGTCGGAGCGTTCTGCATCATGGACGCTAAATAGTCCACAATCTCACTGATCGTCCCGGGAATGTATAGCTTCTCCATCACTACCTCCAATTTGGAACTGCCGGACGGGCAATATAGTAAGAGCCACCTAAAGCGGTCGGCCTGACGATTACTACACCGGTTGGCGCAGATTGCGCATTGAAAAAGCCTTGGATTTGGGGTGTCGCAAGGGTTTTAGCGGACAGTGTCCAATCATACCTTAAACTCCCCACGCCCGCATCGGGTATCCGGTAGCTGCCGTCAGATCCGTAATCACGATTGTTCACCCTCACATATCCGCCTGCCCCAAAAGAGACGCCCCGAGCGGTGAAAGACCGCCGCAATGCGATTCGCACTGCGCGATCGACATGGTTCCCTATCGCTTCTTGCCTTGAAAGCGTTTGGTTAAGCCTTCCAGCGTCAGACAGCATAACACCTTCCGCATAAGCACGATCGACGCTCCGCTGCAGGAAAGCCAACGTATTTCGCTGCAGATTAAGGGTCCCCCCCGCCAGATCACTGCGCATCTGCCCAATCAAAGCGTTTCGCCCTTGGAGGCCAGTATTCTCCCAAGACGTCAGGGAAGATGGTGCTGTGTAGTTTGGGTTGATCTCTTTGTTCAGGCTATAGATGTAATTGTAAACCAAATCCGTTGCTGCATAAGCCGCACTCGCTCCTGCCCCGCCAAGGAATTGGTCAACCGTGCCCAGTATCGCGCTTGTCGCAGGCGAGTTCGGAAGCCCCGGAAACGCTGGCTGCAGCGATCCGTTTTGTGGTGGCCTGTTGTGCCCAATTCCAGGCCGCGATCCTCCTGTTAAGGTGAATTGTGCATTTGGGGCTCCAGACTCCGCGTAATCAGCATCCGGGTAAATCAAACGCGCTGCATCTAAGGCAGAACCACCAGAATTGATGCTACCTTGTGGGGGGCGGCGACTGAAGGCCTCCTCAGTGTTGGCAACTGAGAAATTTCGGCTCAGATTATTTGGACCTTGATAGCCAAATTCCCCATCAAAGCCCAAGAAGTCGCCCGTCGCCTTGGTGGCACCCGCGATGGTACTGCCAAGTCCTTTGACGGCCTTTCCTGCCCCCTCCAACAAGCCAGGCCCACTCCCCCCGCCTTCGGCGAGGTATCCGCCAATGGCATTACCCACGACCGACGGCAGGCTGGCTCGAATATTGTCGCCAAAGTCCGTGCCTTGAATGAGCGAAAGCGTGGCCGCTTGCGCCACCGAATCCGCCATGCCGAGTGCTAGACGCGACGACATGGCTTGGGTGTTGATGCCGCTCATTGCGCCAGTAACTGCACCACCAACCCCAGCCCCAACACCCGCCGCCGCCACAGCGGCCCAGTTGAACTTATCCTGCAGGCCCAAGGCTAGGCCTATGCCTTGGCTGATGGCGCTAGAGGCGGCGCCTCGGACAATGGCCCCGCCAATGCCCCCGCCACCAATGCCGCCCATGCCCGCGCCAACACCCCCGGAGATGAAGGCCATAGCGACGCCCTTCCAAGAGAATTTCTCTTGAATACCTGTGGCCACGCCAACGGCTTGAGAGACGATTGAACCCGCGGCGGCCGTTGCGGCACCGGCGACCGTGCTCTTACCTCGCCCCCCTGCCCGCCTGTTTTGGAAAAAACAAGCCGCGGACGGCTGCGAGATGCAAGCCAGAGTATCAGGTTAAGGCTTGACGCATTTAAGGTCGGCGTTAGCGTGATATGCAAATCCAGATAGACTAGGGCTGGACCTTAGGCGCTAATACGGGGGCAGATATGGATGTGGCAATTCCGGCCTTGGAGATTCAGGGCCTATCCAAGACCTATAAACGGCCAGCGGTGGATGATCTGAGTCTGACTGTGCCAACGGGCGGGATCTATGCCCTGCTCGGGCCCAATGGCGCGGGTAAGACCACGACCTTGCGGATGGTTACGGGCCTGGTCAAGCCCGATTATGGGGCGATCAAGGTGCTGGGCATTGATGCCTTGGCCGATCCGATTGGGGCCAAGCGGCTGATGGCCTGGTTGCCGGATGAGCCGATGTTGTATGACGCCCTGACGGCGATGGAGTATCTGGAATTTGTGGCGGGGCTTTGGTCTGTGCCTAGCGCCTTGGCCGCTGAGCGGGCGCGCGAGCTGCTGGAGACGCTGGATCTTTGGCACAATCGCAATGCGCGGTGCGAGGGCTTTTCGCGCGGCATGAAGCAAAAGGTCGCCCTGGCCGGGGCCTTGATCCATGACCCCAAGCTCTTGATCCTGGACGAGCCCCTAACCGGGCTGGATGCCGGTATTGCCCGCGAGGTCAAGACCATGCTGAGCGAGCGGACCCGGTCTGGATCAACCGTGATCATCACCACCCATATTCTGGATGTGGCCGAGCGGATGGCTGACCGGATCGGCATTATCCATCATGGCAAGCTCTTGACCGAAGGCACGTTTGATGAATTGCGCGCCCATTCGGGCCGCCAAAATGCCACGCTTGAGGACCTGTTCCTGAAC
>JBIIZD010000059.1:0-17900 GCA_044346445.1 Caulobacteraceae bacterium | reverse complement strand
CCAGTTTGCCGATCGTAGTACCCAGTTGGCCTTGCCGGGCGGGTCTGCCATGACCGCTTCCCAGACCCAATCGTTTAATTCCGGCTTTATCCTGTTGTTTGCCCCGGCGTTTGCGGCGCTCTGGGCCTATCTGGGGCGGCGCAATATGGACCCGTCCTCACCGATGAAGTTTTCTCTTGCCCTGATTCAGGTCGGGATCGGATTCCTGATCCTGGTAGCTGGGGTCAAGTTTGCCGATGGGGCCTATAAGGTGCCGCTGATCTTCTTGGCGCTGGCCTATATGTTCCACACCACGGGCGAGCTTTTCTTAAGCCCCGTTGGCTTGTCGCAAATGACCAAACTGTCTGTGCCCGCTGTGGTCTCGACCATTATGGCGGTCTGGTTCCTGGCCAGCGCCTGGGCCCAGTATCTGGGCGGGTTTGTCGCCAATCTGACTGCGGCCGAGACTGTGGCCGGTCAGGTGCTCGACCCCAAGGGGGCGCTCGCCAATTATAGCGCCGTCTTCCAGACCATAGGCCTTTGGGCCGTTGGCCTTGGCATAGTGATGGCGATTGCCAGCCCCTGGCTGAAGAAGCTGGCGCACGGGGTAAAATAGAGGGCGGGGGCGGCGGCTGGCCCCTAGAGGCTGGTCCCGCCCACGGTCAGGCCCTTGATCTTCAGCGAGGGCTGACCGACGCCCACCGGTACGCTCTGGCCGCCCTTGCCACAGACGCCGACGCCGGGATCGAAGTCGAAATCGTCGCCGATCATCTCAACCCGGGTCAGGGCGCTAGGGCCGTCACCGATCAGGGTTGCGCCCTTGACCGGGGCGGTGATCTTGCCGTTTTCGACCAGATAGGCCTCGGTGCACTGAAACACGAACTTGCCATTGGTGATATCGACCTGACCACCGCCGAAATTGGCGCAATAGAGGCCGCGCTTCATCGAGGCGATCATTTCGGCCTGAGGCGTGGTGCCGTTCATCATGCCGGTATTGGTCATGCGCGGCAGGGGCATGTGGGCATAGGACTGGCGACGGCCATTGCCGGTGGCGGCAAGGCCCATAAGGCGTGCGCTCATGCGGTCGTGCATATAGCCAACCAGTATGCCGTCCTCTATCAGGACCGTGCGCTCGGTTGGTGTGCCCTCGTCGTCAATGGTCAGCGAGCCGCGTCGACCGGGCAGGGAGCCGTCATCAAAGACCGTAACGCCCTTGGCCGCGACCCGCTCGCCCATGCGCCCGGAAAAGGCCGAAATGCCCTTGCGGTTGAAATCGCCCTCAAGGCCGTGACCGACAGCCTCGTGCAGCAGGACCCCGTTCCAGCCGGGGCCAAGCACCACATCCATCTCGCCCGCAGGCGCGGCAATGGCGTCCAGATTGACCAGGGCCTGGCGCAGGGCCTCATCGACCTGGTCTTGCCATTTATCCGGTGAAATCCAGGCATCATAGCCTGCGCGCCCGCCCGCGCCAGACGAGCCAGACTCGCGCCGTCCATCGCGCTCGACCGTAACCTGAACATTCAGCCGCACCAGGGGCCGGACATCGCGCAGCAAGCGGCCATCAGCGCGCAGGATCTCGACCGTGCGCCGCTCTCCGGCCACAGAGGCCATGACCTGAACCACACGCGGATCGCGGGCGCGGGCAAAGGCGTCAATTTCCTGCAAGAGTTCGATCTTGCCGCTAAAACTGGGCTGGGCAAGCGGGTCTGCATCAGAATAGAGCCGCTCATTGGTCTGACGCGGGGCGATATCGGCGCTGCCACTATAGCCGCGCCGGGCCAGGCTGGCCGACTGACCGGCTCGGCCGATCGCGGCCTCGGTAATCTCGCTGGCATGGGCATAGCCAGCGGTTTCGCCCGCCACCACCCGCAGGCCAAAACCTTCGCCCGAATCATAGGCCGCCGATTTCAGGCGACCATCATCAAACACAAAGGATTCGCTTTCCGAGCGCTCCATATAAAGCTCGCCATCATCGGCGCCGTGCAGGGCTTCGGCCAAGATCGCGCGCGCGCGCTCGGGGTCTACCCCATTGGATTCGAGCAAGGGCGGTGTTGCAGCAGGAAGGGTCATGGGCCTCTGTCCATAAAAAGACGACGATATGGCCAACATAGGCGCGCCGTCACCAACTTGAAACCATTCTTGAGCACGCTGGCGTCTTGGCAAGAGGCGGAACAATGCGTATGCAGGCCATGCTATACGCGCAATGCGGCAGGCTTGCGGCCAAGGTGCGACAATTGGGCTCTATGTTAGGGCTCTGGCCATGGGCGTCTGTCGGGTTATGTCATTCGGTGTGGAAAACCTTTTGGGGGAGTCCGTGCCGGTAAGTACTGGTCGTCGAGGAATATGAGGGCTTTGGGAATGAATTTACGCAAGCGGGCTGCTGGCCTCGCCGCAATGCTAGCCGGGACGGCCTGTAGCGCCTCGGCCTATGCGACCGACATGATCGGCCAACCCATACCAGGCGGCATTGCGATGCAGCCGGCCAATTCGGCCTTGGCCCATTCGGCGCACGGGTTCCACAATGCCATACTGCTGCCGATCATTACGGTGATCAGCCTGTTTGTTCTGGCCTTGCTGGTCATTGTGGTTGTCCGCTTTAATTCCAAAGCCAATCCCGTGCCGGCCAAGTTCAGCCACAATACCTTGCTCGAAATCGTCTGGACCCTGGTGCCGGTTGGCATTTTGATGTTTATCGCCGTCTTCTCGTTCAAGCTATTGTTTGCGTTCCATGACATGCCAAAGCCGGACCTGACGGTTAAGGTCAATGGCTATCAGTGGTACTGGGGCTATGCCTATCCCGACCAGAAGATCGATGAGATCACCTCGGTCATGCTCAGCGAAGCCGATGCCAAGAAGCAAAACGTGCCCTATCGCCTCGCGGCGGATACCTCCATGGTCGTGCCGGTCGGCAAGACGGTGCGGGTTCTGGTGACCGGCCAGGACGTGATCCACGCCTTTTTCGTTCCGGCCTTTGGGGTCATGACATCGGCCATTCCAGGCCGGGTGAATGAAATCTGGTTCAAGGCTGAAAAGACCGGCATATTCTATGGCCAGTGCACCCAGCTTTGCGGTTCCGACCACGCCTTTATGCCTATTCAGGTTGAGGTCGTCACCCAGCCTGAATTTGACGCCTGGGTCGCCAGCAAGGCACCCAAGCCTGTGCCTGTTGCTGCTGCCTCGGCCCCTGCGGCCGCAGTGCCTGCGCCTGCCGTTGCCCCCGCCCCACAAAAAATCGCCCAGATCGACACGGCCTCCAAGCCTGTCGCCCTGAACTGATCGTCTAAGGAAGCGCAAGATTATGGCAAATTCCGCCGCTCACGCCTATGGTCATGATGATCATGATCACAAGCCGGGGTTCTTTACCCGGTGGTTCTTATCCACCAATCACAAGGATATTGGCACGCTCTACATCCTGTTCGCCATTATGGCGGGCCTGGTGGGTGGTGCCCTATCGGGTCTGATCCGCCTTGAGCTGGACCAGCCGGGCATCCAGATTTTCAGCGAGACCTCGACCATCAGTCTGCTTGGTCTTATTGAGCAGTCAAAACATGGCTATAATGCGGTCGTGACCGCCCACGCCCTGATCATGATCTTTTTCATGGTCATGCCGGCCATGATTGGCGGGTTTGGCAACTGGTTCGTGCCGATCATGATCGGTGCGCCGGACATGGCCTTCCCACGGATGAACAATATCTCGTTCTGGCTCCTTATGGCGTCTTGGATCTTGCTTATCATGTCCATGTTCACTGACGGTGGTCCAGGCAAGGGCTTTGGTGGCGGTTGGACCATGTATCCGCCGCTATCGACATCAGGGCATGTTGGCCCGTCTATGGATTTGGCGATCTTGTCGATCCACCTTGCTGGTGCCAGCTCGATCTTGGGCGCAATCAATTTCATCACCACCATCTTTAATATGCGCGCGCCGGGCATGACCTTGCACCGTATGCCACTCTTTGCCTGGTCGGTTCTGATCACAGCCTTCCTGCTGCTCTTGTCCTTGCCTGTGCTGGCTGGTGCGATCACCATGCTGCTGACCGACCGCAATTTCGGCACCCACTTCTTTGATCCCGCCGGTGGTGGTGATCCGCTGATGTTCCAGCACCTGTTCTGGTTCTTTGGTCACCCAGAAGTGTATATCCTTATCCTTCCAGGCTTTGGCATTATCAGCCACATCGTCTCGACCTTCTCCAAAAAGCCAATCTTTGGCTATCTGGCCATGGCCTATGCCATGGTGGCGATTGGCTTTGTCGGCTTTCTGGTCTGGGCGCACCATATGTATACGGTGGGCATGACCATTAATCTGCGAGCCTATTTCGTCGCGGCGACCTTGGTCATTGCGGTGCCAACCGGCATTAAGGTGTTTTCGTGGATCGCCACCATGTGGGGCGGATCGATCGACTTCAAGACGCCCATGCTCTGGGCCATGGGCTTTATATTCCTGTTCACGGTCGGTGGCGTTACCGGCGTGGTTCTGGCCAATGCGGCCATCGATTATGCCTTGCACGATACCTATTATGTGGTGGCCCACTTCCATTATGTGCTGTCGCTCGGGGCCGTGTTCGCCATTTTTGCGGGCTTCTATTACTGGTTCGAGAAGATGTGGGGCGTGAAGTACAATGAGTTCCTTGGCGCCGCCCACTTCTGGATCACCTTTGTCGGCGTAAACCTGATCTTCTTCCCGCAGCACTTCTTGGGCCTGCAGGGCATGCCGCGCCGCTATGTGGATTATCCAGAGGCCTTTACCTATTGGAACCATGTCTCGACCATTGGCTATGAGATTACGGTTGTCGGCGTGGTTGTCTTCCTGATCGTGTGTCTGGAAGCGGCTATTCGTCGGCGCAAGGCCGAGGCTAATCCTTGGGGCGTGGGTGCCACCACCTTGGAATGGACCCTGCCTTCACCGCCGCCCTTCCACCAGTTTAATACGCTGCCGGTGATTAAGGACGACGGTCACTAAAGAGCCTATACCAAGACCATTGGGGGGCGCGGTGACGGCTGTTGGGCTGATGCCGCGCCCTTCGTATCGATTGGACAAAGAAGTTTTAAGCCATCATGACCCAATCCGCGGCCACCGTGCCCACACCTGACCTGCCCGGAGCCGCGCCCGACGCGGAGTCCGTGCCCAAGGTTGCGCGGTGGCAGGACTATCTGGCCCTATTGAAGCCAAGGGTCATGTCCCTGGTGGTGTTCACCGCCCTGACCGGCCTTGTTTGCGCAGGCCAGCCGGTGAATCCCTTTCTGGGGGCGGTGGCTGTCTTGTGCATCGCGGTTGGGGCAGGGGCCTCGGGCGCTCTGAATATGTGGTACGATGCCGATATTGACGCCAAGATGCGCCGCACGCGCGGTCGGCCTGTGCCGTCGGGCCGGGTCCAGGGCGCAGATGCCCTGACCCTGGGCGTGGTCCTGTCCATGTTCTCGGTCATGCTGATGGGTATGGCGCTGAACTGGCTGGCCGCTGGCCTATTGGCCTTTACCATCTTGTTTTACGCCCTTGTTTATACAGCCTGGCTCAAGCGTTCGACGCCGCAGAATATTGTTATTGGTGGCCTGGCGGGTGCCTTGCCGCCGGTGATTGGCTGGGCGGCGGCGAGCGGTTCAACCCCGCTCAATGCCTGGCTTCTGTGCGCGATCATTTTTCTGTGGACCCCGCCGCATTTCTGGGCCCTGTCGCTCTATACGTCCGAAGACTATGCCAAGGCGGGCGTGCCCATGTTGCCTGTGGTCAAGGGGGCCAAGCACACGCGGTTGGAAATCTTGATCTATAGCCTGATCCTGATCCCGGTTTGCCAATTGCCAGCCCTAACGGGCCTGGGCGGGCCTATCTATTTGGCGGTGTCCGGGCTTGGCGGCGCAATCTTCTTGCTATTGGCGCTCAGGCTTTTGCGCAGCCATGCCGGTGATGCGCCCGACCCCCGTCTGGATGCGGGCCTATATGATGTGCGGGTAGGGGCCAAGACAGCAAGAAATCTGTTTGCTTTTTCAATACTTTATTTATTCTTGATGTTTGCCGCGCTCTTGGCCGAGCGCACGCTGGGGCTTTTGCCCTTCGCGCCCCTGCCGTTCCTGGAAGGGTTCAATTCATGACCAAGCCTAATGCGCCTGACAATTTGGATCAACCGATCCAGTTTAGACAGGCCCCAGAAACGCTCGAACAGGCCAAGGCCCGTCGCAATCGCAATATCGCCTTGGCAATTGGTCTGGTCGTTTTCGTCATCTTGGTCTTCGTCGTAACCATTGTGAAGCTAGGTGGAAATGTCGCAAATCGCCCCCTCTAATCCAGACCTCAACCCGACCGCCCAGGCTAGGCGCAATGCCCGGCTGGCGGCGATCTGCGCCCTGGTCTTTGCCCTCATGGTCGGGGCTTCGTTTGCCTCTGTGCCCCTCTATAGGGCGTTTTGCCAATTGACCGGCTTTGGCGGCACGGTGCGAAAGGCCGAGGTCGCGCCCGATACGGTTTTGGCCAAACCCATCTCGATTCGGTTTGATTCCAATGTTCGGGGCCTGCCCTGGACATTCAAGGCCGAGCAGGTGAGCCAGACCTTGAAGATCGGGGCCACGGGTCTTGCGTTTTTTAAAGTGACCAATACCGGAAACACCGCCACGACCGGCCGGGCAGCCTACAATGTCGTGCCCGATCAGGCCGGGGCTTATTTTCAGAAGCTTGAATGCTTTTGTTTCATATCGCAAACCTTGCAGCCGGGGCAAACCATTGAGTTTCCAGTGGTTTATTTCGTCGATCCGAAATTGGCGACCGATGAGGATACCAAGGCCATAGATGAGATTACCTTGTCCTATACCTTTTTCGCGGATGCTGACGCACCAGAGAAACAGGCGGGCGGACAAGTCGCACCTGCAAATCGCCTTTAGGCTCTTGGCGAGCAGCCAAGCGCGGGGCTATAGGCTAGTAACATAAAGACTTAGCGGACGCCTGGTGTCAGGCCCGCACTACCAAGGGGTTGGCCGGATATGGCTCAAGACGCTGTCAAACACGATTATCACCTCGTAAATCCGAGCCCATGGCCTCTGGTTGGCTCATTCGCCGCCATGATCATGGCGATTGGTGGCGTGGTCTGGATGAAGGGCCTGTTTGGTCTGGAAAAGGGCACATGGTGGTTGTTTGCCCTGGGCTTTGCCGGAGTGATCTATACCTTTATCGGCTGGTGGCTTGAGGTGATCAAGGAGGCCAATGCCGGGGATCATACCCCCGTGGTGGCGATCGGCCTGCGCTATGGCATGATCTTGTTCATCGCCTCAGAAGTGATGTTCTTTGTCGCCTGGTTCTGGATCTTTTTCGAGATGGCCCTGTTCCATGGGGCCAGAGGGGCTTCCTCTATTGAGGAGGTTCAGGCGGCCTGGGCGGTTTGGCCACCGAGGGGCATTGAGACCGTCTCGGCCTGGCACCTGCCTCTGGTCAATACCTTGACGCTGCTCTTGTCGGGCACGACGGTCACCTGGGCGCACCATGCGCTGCAAACTGGGGATCGCAAGGGCGCACGCAATGGCCTGATCCTGACCGTGCTGCTGGGCATTCTGTTTACCGGTATTCAGGCCTACGAGTATCACCATATCGTGGCCGAAAACCTGTTCTATTCGGAAGAGGCGGCCAATACGGGCCTTTATGGCTCAACCTTCTTTATGGCTACCGGCTTCCACGGCTTCCACGTCCTGATCGGCACCATCTTCTTGGCGGTCTGTCTGATCCGCCTGATGCGCGGCGGATTTACCCCCAAACAGCATTTTGGCTTTGAGGCGGCGGCCTGGTATTGGCACTTTGTGGATGTGGTCTGGTTGTTCCTGTTCGCCTTCATCTATGTCGTCTATGGCGGCGCCTAGATGGCAGGACCCAATCCGGTACTGGCGGGACTGGCAGGCCGGTGCCCCCAGTGCGGAGAGGGTCATTTATTCAGCGGCTTCTTGACCGTTGGCATGGCGTGTGAGGCCTGCGGCCTTAATCTGGCAGCAGCCGATCCCGGCGACGGGGCCTCGGTTTTTGTGATCTTGGTGGTGGGCATAGTGGTCGGCTTTGCCATGATGTTCACCGAGTTTAATCTTCACCCGCCGGTCTGGGTGCATCTTGTGATCTGGATGCCCTTGACGGTGGTCTTGTGTCTTGGCCTGATGCGGCCGTTCAAGGGTGTGCTCTTGGCCCTGCAATTTCACAATCGTGCGTCACAGGCCCGAAATGACGACTGAGCATCCCGATCCTCAATCTGAAAAGCCGCGCGCCGGGTTTCCCTATGGCTTGACGATTGTGACCCTGATTGCCCTGGCGATCCTGATGGGTCTGGGCGGTTGGCAGCTTAAGCGCTTGGCGTGGAAACAGGCCCTGCTGGCCGAGATTGCGGCTCTGCGCGACGCCCCATCGCGGCCGATCAATGCGGTTTTGATGCCTGGGTCGCGTATTGATTTTGCCCGTACCACAGCGGCTTGCCCTGGCCTGGCCACAGCGCCGTTTCTAAGCCTTTATGCTGTGATTGACGGCCAGGCGGGGGTGCGCTTGATCTCTCGCTGCGACCTGACCGGGTCATCTTATGGCTCGGTGCTTGTGGACCGGGGCTTTATCAGTGACAGCCAAACCGAGCGGCCTTCGGTTGGGCCAGCCCAAGACGTCTTGCTGATCACCGGCATTCTGCGCCAACCCGACAAGGCCAGTTTTGTCACCCCGCCGCCGCAGAACGGCCAGTGGTATGCGCGCGATATTGCCGGCATGGCCAAGGCGCTAAAGGCCCCCAATCCGGCCCCTGTGTTTTTGTTTGCCGAGACCTCCAGCAATCCAGACCTGACGGCCTTGCGCCCGATTGCCGTGCCGCCTGAGATTAGCAACCGGCATCTGGAATATGCCCTGACCTGGTTTGGCCTTGCCGTGGCCCTGGCCAGTGTCTATGTCGGCATGCTGATCCGAAGACGCCGGAATTGAGATGAAATACATATCGACCCGCGGGGCCTCGCCTGCCATTGGCTTTCTTGATGCTGTGCTCGCGGGCCTGGCGCCAGACGGCGGCCTCTATGTGCCCCAGACCTGGCCGCAATTTACGCGGGCCGAGATCGCAGGCTTTGCCGGACAGCCCTATGCCAAGATCGCCGCTGAGGTTGTGGCCAAGTTTGCCGGGGACGCCATACCCCGCGCGGTCATTGATGAGATGACCGCCAAGGCCTATGCCAATTTTGCTCATGCTGCGGTCGCGCCCCTATCCCAGCTCTATGACGGGATCTGGCAGATGGAGCTGTTTCACGGCCCAAGCCTGGCCTTTAAGGACGTGGCCATGCAATTGCTGGCCAGGCTCTATGACTATGCCCTGGCGGCTCAAGGGCGGACCATGACCATTATTGCCGCCACCTCTGGCGATACGGGCGGCGCAGCCGTAGAGGCCTTTGCCGGGGCCGATCATGCGCGCATGGTGGTCCTCTTTCCCGAAGGCCGGATCAGTGAGGTCCAGCGCCGTTTCATGACCACGGCGGCGCAAGACAATGTGCGCGCCATTGCCGTTCAAGGCACGTTTGACGATTGCCAAACCATTGTTAAGGCCATGTTCCAGGATCAGGACTTTCGCAAGGCGGTCGATCTGTCAGGCGTCAATTCGATCAATTGGGCAAGGATCGCGGCGCAAAGCGTCTATTATTTCACCGCTGCGGCGGCGCTTGGCGCGCCTGAGCGGGCGGTAAGCTTTGCTGTTCCGACGGGTAATTTTGGTGATGCCTATGCCGGTTTTGTCGCCAAACAGATGGGTTTGCCGATCGAGCAGATTCTTGTGGCGACCAATGGCAATGACATACTGGCCCGGATGCTCAGCCAGGGTCGCTATGCGCTTGGCAATGTCATGGCCACGATCAGTCCGGCCATGGACATCCAGATCGCCTCAAATTTCGAGCGGCTCTATTTTGAGTGTACAGGCCGCGACGGGGCCGCAACCCTTCAGGCCTTTAAAGGCTTTGCCGAGACGGGCGGTTTTGACATTCCCGCCGAGGCCTTGGCGACCATGCGCCAGACCTTTGCCGGACTGGGCGTCAGCGAGGCCGATACGGCGGCGACGATTGCCAGCACCCACGCTGATACCGGTCAATTGATCGATCCGCATACGGCCGTTGGTGTCTATGCAGCGCGCAAGCTGGGCACTAGGGGCGCGACCACCCCGATCGTTGTCCTAGCCACGGCCCATGCGGCCAAGTTTCCAGAAGCGGTAAAGGAAGCGTCTGGCCAAGCACCCGCCCTGCCGCTTCAAGCCGCCGACCTTGCCGCAAGGCCCGAGCGGTTTGAGCGGCTTCCCGCCGACCCGGTGGTCTTGAAGGCCTTTATCCGCGATTTCGCAGGCTCAGCCGCTTGACCGCAAGCCTGCACCACCTGGCAAATGGGGTTCGGCTTGTTTGCGATCCCATGCCTGGGCTTGAGACCTTGGCCCTATCGGTGGTGATGGGTCGCGGCGCGCGGTTTGAAACCTTGGAACAGTCTGGCTGGTCGCACCTTTTAGAGCATATGGTGTTCAAGGGGGCAGGGCCGCGCTCTTCACGCCAGATTGTTGAGGCCATTGAGGCCGAGGGCGGCCAGATCAATGCCGCCACTGGCTATGAACGCACCAGCTTTCAGGTGCGGGCGCTTAAGGGCGGCCTTGGCCTCGCCATGGAAATCATTTCCGACCTGATCCGCCGCCCGACCCTTTTGGAAGCCGATCTGGTGCGCGAAAAACAGGTCATTGGCCAGGAAATTGCCGAGGCCGCCGACGCCCCGGACGATTATGTCTTTGATCTGGCCCAGACCGCAGCCTTTGGCGATCATCCGCTGGGCCGCCCGATCCTGGGCACGGTGGCCAGTATTGAGACGGCGACCCCCGCCAGCCTCGAAGCCTTTCGCGCGGGTCTATATGATCCAGCCTCCATCGTCATTAGTGCATCTGGTGCCGTCGATGAGTCCGAGCTGCTTGCCTTGGCCGAGGCTTGGTTTGGCGATGCGCCCGCCCATCCGGCCGCCTTGGCCATGGCCCCGTCGCGGTTCCTGGGCGGGGTTCAGCCCAAGGTACGCAGGCTGGAGCAGGCGCATCTGGTCTTGATGCTGCCGGCCCCCAGTGCGCGCAATGAGGCCTATTTCCCAATTCGTGTGTTCGCCGAGGCGCTGGGCGGCGGCATGTCGTCAAGACTGTTTCAAGAAGCGCGCGAACGGCGCGGTCTTGCCTATGGCATTGATGCCTATGCCGATTGTTATCAGGACGGCGGCGTGCTTGGGATCTATGCCGGTTGCGCGCCGGGTGATGCCGCCGAACTGGCCAAGGTTGCGGCGGGTGAGCTCTTGGCCCTGACCCGGACGATTGATGGGGCCGAGCTTAGCCGCGCCAAGGCCCAGCTCAAGGCGTCACTCTTCATGGCCAGAGAATCGGCGCTTGCCCGGGCCGAGCAATCGGCTGGCCAGACGCTTTTGTTTGACCGGCTGTTTACGGCCACCGAGATCGGCGCATCGATTGATGCCGTCAGCGCCGATGATGTGCGGGCCGCTGGTGAGGGCCTGCTGGCCCCCGGCCTGACCGCCACCGCTGTTCTTGGCAACAAGATGGCCAGCAAGGCCAGCCAAGGCTTTAGCCGGACCCTTGTTGGATAGGATTACACCCGAATGCGCATGACCGACAAAAAACCCCGCGCTCTGAGACCAGAGGCGGGGCTGTTTGTCGGTCTAGGCTTGTCGATTAGGACAGGCGCAGATTGTCCGCAGAGGCCTTGCCCGTACGGCGGTCGGCCTGGAGGTCATAGGCCAGACGCTGGCCATCAGCCAGACCGGTCAGACCGGCCCGCTCAACGGCGGAGATGTGAACAAAAATGTCACCGCCGCCATCATCGGGCTGAATGAAGCCAAAACCCTTGCTGGGATTGAACCATTTGACCGTGCCGGTGCCAGAGCCCGTCGTCTCGCCCATCGGGGCGGAAGGGGCCGGACGCGCCCGGGGCGCGGGCGCGCGACTGGAGCCGCCGCCACCGCCAGTGCCGGCGCTAAGAACCTGAAGTTCGCCCGCCGAGGTCTTGCCCGAGCGGCGGTCTTGTTCCAGTTCGAAACTGACGGTAGCGCCCTCATCGAGGCTATTAAGACCAGCCCGTTCAAGAGCCGAAATATGGACGAAAACGTCCTGACCGCCATCATTTGGTTCAATGAACCCAAAGCCCTTGGTCGCGTTGAACCATTTAACAGTGCCTGTCGGCATAGATCATCCTCGCCACATAAGAAAACAAGGTTGCTGGCCCTAACTGTTCCAATCAACCCCGGATCGTCATCGATTACCAAATTTAAATCCACCACGCCACAACAGACTTGACAAGTCTTTTGCGAAGATAAAGCGGACTATAGCTAAAAATCTTTATCTCCGGGTGCTATAGTTATCAATACCGCTTGGCAACCAAGCCCCAATTTAAGGAAAAAACAGCGGGCTTTGCCCCAGACCCGGGCCGGTCATGGCGCCTCGCTGTCTGGATTGCCAAATAGCGATTGGGTGGCGAGTTGCTCGCGCATGGCTTCTGGGTCCAATGTGCCCGCCTTGTCCATCTCGACCAGTTCGGGCGGCACATACCAGTGCAGCGTGTCGCTATGATAGGCTTGCCACACCACCTTGGCCACGTCCAAGGGCGGGATGAGGCGGAATATGCCTTGGCTGGCGGCGTTCTGGGTCGCCTCGGGCGGCAAGAGCGGCGTGTCGATCAGGCCGGGCAGGACATCGGCGGCCCGCACCCCATAGGCCTTGAACTCCACAGACAAGGCCTCGGTTAGCCCCTTTACCGCGTGCTTGGTTGCTGAATAGACCGCAATGCCGGGCATACCAAACGTGGCGGACGAAGATGAGGTGGTAAAACAGAGCGAACCTGGCGTGGCTTTCAGATACCGGATCGCTTCGTGAATGCCGATCAGGACGCCAATAAAATTGACCTGAACAACCGCCATAATGTCTTCAAAGGTCTGGTCCGCAAACGCCCCGCCCCGGCCTATACCAGCGTTATTATAAAGAATATCCATCTTGCCGCCGGTGGCCTGTGCAAACCCCTCAAGGGCTGCGCGATAATCGAGCCGGTCAGTGACGTCCAGCTTGCGGATCATGCAATTATCGGCGCCTAGCTCGGCCTCTAAGGTCTCAAGCCCTTCCAGATTGACGTCATAGGCGCCAACAAACCAGCCCTTGGCGTGAAACAGTCTGGCTGTTTCACGGCCCATGCCTGATGCGGCCCCGGTGATGAATATGGATTTGCGATTGGCGGACTTGGTCATGATGGTGGTCTTCCCTAAACGCGTGGCCGCTGTGATCGTGGCCTTGTCGCTAGGTTAGGGGCAGGTGGCGGCTTTGGCAAAGGTCCAGTTGCATTGGGTTCAGCTAAGGGCCGCGCCCATGATCAGGTGGCGGGTTTGGCCGTCCTGATGCCAGTGGGCCTGGACGCCATAGGCCGCGCCTATATTGTCGGGCGTCAAGACGTCGAAGGGCGTGCCATTGGCCAGGACCTTGCCGTCCTTGATCAGGACAATGCGGCTACAGACCGCTGCGGCTAGGGCCAGGTCATGCACAACGACCATGACGCCGCCGCCGCGCTTGGCCTGATGGGCGAGGACCTGCATGACCTGCCATTGATGGCGCGGATCGAGCGCGGCGGTCGGTTCATCCGCCAACAGGGCCGGGGCCTGGGTGGCCAGGGCGCGGGCCATATGCACTCTTGCCAATTCACCGCCAGACAGGTCGGTCACAGCGCGGTCCTTAAGCGCCTCCAGGTCACAGGCTGCTATGGCCTGATCGACGGCGGCTTGATCGTCTATGCTCAGGCGCTCGCTTGAAGCGCCATAGGCAAAGCGCCCAAGCGCAACGGCGTCCTGCACGGATATGGCCCAGGCCATCGGCCGTGATTGGGGCAGATAGGCGACCTGCCTAGCGCGCCGGATCGGATCAAGGCTGCGCACATCGGCCCCGCCAATCGTGGCTGAGCCGCTCAAGACCGGTATAAGCCCCAACAGGGCGCGCAGGGCCGTGGTCTTGCCCGAGCCATTGGGGCCAACCAGGGCCACCAGTTCCCCGGCCTCAAGCGTCAGATCCAGCCGGTCAAGTATGACCCGCTTGCCGCGTTGCACCACAGCCTGATTGAGGGCCAAGAGGCTCATGCGCTGCCACCATTGCGGCGGCGACTGGCGGCGATCCATAAAAACACCGGCGCGCCGATCAGGGCGGCCACGACGCCAAGTTTCAGCTCATTATCACTGGGCACCAGCCTTGCGCCAATATCGGCCAAGACTAATAGGACCCCTCCGGCCAGCGCCGAGGGCACCAGGGCGCGGCCCGGATCGCCGCCCACCCAGGGGCGAACCAGATGCGGCGTGATTATGCCGACAAACCCGATCGCTCCGGCCAGGGCGACCGAGCCTCCAGCCGCCAAACCGCAGCCGACCGTCACCACAAGCCTTGAGCGCACCAGATCAAGCCCAAGGCCATGGGCGGCCTCCTCGCCAAGGGTCAGGGCTGACAGACCCCGGCGGCTGGACAGGATCAGGGCCGCGCCCACGGCAATAATGGGTCCAGACAGGCCAATATCAGCAAAACTGCGATTGGCGACCGAGCCCATCATCCAGCTGACCATATCGTTTAGGGTAAAGGGATTGGGGGCCAGATTAAGTGCCAAGGAAACAAGCGCGCCGCCCAGGCTGGACAGGCCCACCCCAATCAGGATCAGGCTGACTGTGTCACCAAGCCCGCGTGCAGCCAGGGCAATCACGCCCGTGGCCAGCAAGGCCCCTAAGACTGCGCCGATCTGCAAGGCCGGGGCAAATTGGCTGGTCATGCCGTAATAGATCGCAATCACCGCGCCCAGCGAGGCCCAGACCGATACGCCCAAAACGCCAGGTTCTGCCAAGGGATTGCGCAATAGGCCCTGCAAGGCTGCGCCCGATAGGCCAAGCGCGGCGCCGACAATCCAGGCGGCCAGGGCGCGGGGCAGGCGAATGCTCCAGACAATCACCCGATTGGCCTGATCGCCTGAGCCGATTATGGCCTGCAAGAGGTCAGAGGCCCGCATGGGGGTTTCGCCCAGGCTGCAAGCTAAAACTATGGCTGTCAGTCCGCCAAGGATTAGCAGGCCAATTAAGGAAAGGCCCGCGGGTCTAGGGGCAGCGGTCATGACCTAGCCTTGCGCAGGGGATCGCCGGACCTAGCCATATCCAAAACCCCTTCGGCCATAAAGCTGCCGGGGCAGGCGCTGACCGCGCCCGATAGGGCAAGGCTTGGCTGTTGTGCCAAAGGCTTGCGGATCAAGGGATGGCGGGCTGAGGACCAGGGATAAAGGGCCAAGGCGCCGGGGCTCATAAATCCGCTGATCATCAGGCTTGGCGCCGTACTGGCCAGACGCTCCAGTGGCAGGGCGCTCCAACCGGTATGAACCGGGTCGAACGGGGTCAGGCCAGCCGCGGCCATCATCTTGCCCAGACTGGTATCGCTTCCCGCCTGCACACCGCCGGGTGTGACATAGAGAGCGGTCACCGGCGCGCCGGTGCGATGGGCCCTGGCCAAGGTCTGGTCAAGGCTTGCAACTGCCGCCTCGCCGCGATCGGCATGGCCGAGCGCGCGCGAGACCAGCCGGAGATTATGCCGCACAGCATCGAAATCCTCGCCCTCGCCCAGTTGCAAGACCGGTATGCCAGCCTTGCCAAGAAAAGCCGGCGCATTAGGCTCGCCGCCATAGGTGCGCACCACCAGATCGGGCGATAGGGCCAAAACGGCCTCGGCGCTCGACCGGACCTGGGGCAGGCCGATGGCTTTTGCCCGCCAATAGGAATGGTCTGCGCGCGATTGGGTCGAAAGGGCCGCAATCTGGCTGCGGTCGGCCAGTTGCAGGACAAATTGATCGGCGCAAAAATCAAGCGATACGATCCGCTGGGGCCTAAACATGCCAACCGGCCGTGCCAGATCGCTTTTGGCCGATGGCGCAGTCAGGCTCATATAGGACAGACCCATGACGCCTAAGGCCGCCGCAACCCCGGCGAGGTGCCAGGGCCGGGCTATGGGTCTGGCGAATAAGGGCCGCCGCGCGGTCATGACCGGTCTCCTTGCCGCAGGGGCTTGCGCTTCCTGCTATAGAAGCCTGCCGCCCACCGGTAAAGCTTAGCGGGCGACGTGGCGGCCTTAACAAGGCCAAGATTTATTTTGCTGACCAATTGGGCTAGGGTCTGAGGCTTGATGTCACCACACCGTAATCTAGGGAGGACGGGCCACGTCGATTAGCGCGATTACCATTCATGACGTGGCTGAAAAGGCCGGGGTCTCGATCAAGACGGTGTCACGCGTCCTCAATAATGAGGCCAATGTGCGTGCCGATACGCGCGAGCGGGTCAAGGCAGCGGTTTCGAGCCTTGGCTATAGGCCCAACCTGTCGGCCCGCAGTCTGGCCGGGTCGCGGTCGTTTCTGATCGGCCTTTGCTTTGACAATCCCAATCCGGCCTATGTCAGTGATGCCCAGATCGGGGCCATAGGCCGTTGCCGGGAAAGCGGCTATCACCTGCTGGTCGAGCCGTTTGACGCCCTGGGCTCAGACCCGGCGTCTGTGCTGGAGCCGATGATTTATAATGTTCGGGTTGATGGCGTGATCCTTACCCCGCCTGTATCCGACCATACTGCGGTCCTGGCCATGCTCGATGCCAGCAAGACCCCCTATGTGCGGGTCTCGCCTGAACGTGACCGCGAGCACGGGCCAAGCGTCTATATGGACGATTATCGCGCCGCCTATGACATGACCGTCTATCTGCTCGGCCTGGGGCATAGACAGATCGGCTTTGTGCGGGGCCACCCAGACCATGGGGTCTCGCCTAGACGCTATGGCGGATTTGCGGCGGCCATGGCCGACCATGGCTGCGTCATTGATCCTGATCTGGTGCGCCAGGGTTATTTTACGTTCCAGTCGGGCTTTGCGGCGGCGGAATCGCTTTTGTCGCATAGCAAGCGGCCCACAGCCATATTCGCTGCCAGTGATGATATGGCGCTTGGCGTCATGTCGGTCGCGGCGCGCATGGGCCTGACGATTCCAGCCGACCTGTCCGTGGTGGGCTTTGATGACAATCCCGCCGCCAAGGTGGTCTGGCCACAATTGACCACAGTGCGCCAGCCGATTGCTGAAATGGCCGCCGCCGCCGCCGATCTCTTGATCAGCGGCGATGCAAAAGCGGCGCTAGAGGCTGGCCAGCCCCTATCGCGCATGCTCGATTTCGAAATCATCCTGCGCCAGTCGTGCGGGCCGGTTAAGGGCTCACACGGCGGGCAATAGGCGCTCTGGGATTTCGACTGGAAACTCCAGCAATTGCTGGGCCTTGCCCTTGGCCAGGGCGTCCAGCCGCAAGGTCGCCAACTGGCCGCCGCCCAGGCTGCCCATGCATAAGAGATTGATCGCATCCATGCCCGGCAGGTCAAAACGGCTGACGCTGGGCTTGGCTGCGCCTTCAAATTCATGTGCCAAAAAGGCTTGCACCGCGGCGGGCGTCAGGGCCTTGCGGATATAGGGCAGGAAGTCCGGCTTGCGGGCAATAATGCCGATATTGAAAGAATCGCCCTTATCGCCGGACCGGCCCCAGGCAATATCGATCAGATCCACCGTGATCATGGGCTCGTCCTCAGCTGGATCGTCCCCGACCACAGGCCGCACCAGTTGGGCGTGGTCAAAGCGCTTGGCGGGCGGTGTAACGGCAACCTGCCAGGACCGGCCTTCGAAATCGACCACCGGCGTCGCGGCGGCGCGGTCGATCAAGCACGAATAGACCCGGATCACCGGCGAAATGGTCGGCCGCCCGGCAAACCAGCCGGTCGAGCCCGGCGACATGGAGGTGGTGGGGCTGTCAATCTCGCGCATGAAGACGCTCATGGCTTCTGGATCATCATGCTCGACCCCGATCTTGCAGATCACTTCGCGCACATACTTTGCGCGGGACTGGGCGCCAT
>JBIIZD010000138.1:0-4678 GCA_044346445.1 Caulobacteraceae bacterium | reverse complement strand
GTATCCTAAAGCGGCTTAGAGATCAGACTTGTTGCCCAGAGTATGGCTGTGCCCGGGTACGTCCAAGGCACCAGGGCCGACATCCAGAACATCTAGGCCCTTGGACAGGCGCGAATTCTTATAGCCGTAGAAGATATAGATTAACGCCCCAATCGCCGCATAGCTAACCAGAATGATCGCTGGAATGGGGTCGCCGGACATGGACTTGACGATAATGTCTGCGACCAAGGGCGCGGCCATGACCAAGCACATAAAGATGCCAAGTACCGGAACCGTACCCAGCCAGATACCGCCAATCCTTATGCCGCCAAGTGGCACGGCGAATGGCCGCTCAAGGTCTGGACGGGTATTGCGCAGATAGATGACGCTTAGGCAAACAATGGCAAAGGCGGCAGCCGTGCCCAGGCTAACCAGATCACCAAGAATGGAAATCGGCAGTAGGCCTGCGGCAATGGCGATTGCGGCACCGAGTAAAAGTGTGCCGATCCAAGGCGTGCGGTATTTGGGATGCAAGGTGGCAAACACCTTGGGCAGAAGACCGTCACGGGCCATGGCGAAAAACACCCGGGTCTGGCCATAGGTCAGGATCAGCATGACCGAGGACAGGCCAGCAATGGCCCCAATCTTGATCAGCTTGGCAAACCAGGGAAGGTTCATGGCATCCACGGCCACGGCGATGGGCTCTGGCACGCCCAGCTTGGTGTAGGGAACGACCCCGGTCAGGACGGCGGCGACGGCCATATAAATGATCGTGCAGATCACCAGCGAGCCCAATATCCCGACGGGAATGTCTTTTTGCGGGTTCTTGGCCTCAGCGGCTGCGGTTGAAACCGCCTCAAAGCCCACATAGGCAAAAAAGATCACCGAGGCGGCTCTGAACACGCCACTAACACCATAGCCAAACAGGTGGCCATTGTTCGGTGGGATGAAGGGGTGCCAGTTGTCGGTATTGATATAAAACACCCCAAAGCCGATAAACAGCAGCAGAATGCCGACCTTGACCAGCACGATCACATTATTGACATTGGCCGATTCTGAAACGCCCAGGATCAGCAAGCCTGCCACGACCAAGATACCGACGGCACCGATCAGGTTGAAACTGCCTGTCGTCACAAAGCTCAAGGCTCCGTCCGGTCCAGCAACCGACTGGATGAAGGAACTGGCATATTGCGGTGGCACTATGACTCCAAGATCTTTCAACAGACTGGTGGCATAGCCGGTCCAGCCTGCGGCGACCGTGGCGGCAGCAACCCCGTATTCCAAAACCAGCAGCCAGCCCATGGTCCAGGCGAACACCTCGCCAAGCGTGGTATAGGCATAGGTATAGGCCGACCCCGCCACCGGCATGGTCGAGGCCAGCTCTGCATAGCAAAGCCCGGCAAAGGCGCAGGCTAGGCCTGCAATTATGAAGGACAGCATGACGGCTGGCCCGGCAAAATTAGCGGCTGCACTGCCGGTCATGACATAAATGCCTGCCCCGATAATGCAGCCAACCCCTAAGAACACCAGATTTATCGGCCCAAGGGTGCGCTTTAGCGCGTGGCCCTTGGCCTCGCGCTGAATCTGATCAATCGATTTCTTGATCAGAAGTCGGTGTCCGCTCGGTGCGGCGTCTAAAGCCATTGTGTTAGCCCCCTAAGGCGGCGGCCCTTACGAGACGCCGAATGATTTTCTGGAGCGGACGTTAGTCAGCCAATTGGATTTAGGCAATGCATTCGCCGAAAGGATAGCCAACGATAGGTGTGGTTTGCTTATCCAGGGTCAATCGCGCGAGGATTGGGCACTGAAAGTCTGATATGTGACCACGGACATGACCTTGCCCATCGAATCGGCCCTGCCAGACCTGAAGGCTGCACTTGGCGCCTGTGCCAGTGCCGTTCTGGTCGCGCCGCCCGGTGCGGGCAAGACAACGCGTGTGCCGCTTGCCCTGTTGGACGCGCCCTGGCTGGCGGGCGGCAAGATCATCATGCTGGAGCCGAGGCGTCTCGCCGCCCGTGCAGCCGCCGCGCGCATGGCCGCCAGTCTTGGCGAGGCTGTGGGCGAAACGGTCGGGCTTCGGGTCCGGCTGCAATCCAAAATCAGCGCAAAAACCCGTATTGAGGTGGTTACAGAGGGCGTGTTTAGCCGCATGATTCTCGATGACCCAGGCCTTGAGGGTATTGCCGCTGTCCTGTTTGACGAGTTTCACGAGCGTAGTCTTGATGCCGATCTGGGCCTTGCGCTGGCGGTGGACGCCCAATCGGTGCTGCGGCCCGACTTGAGGCTTCTGGTCATGTCCGCCACGCTCGATGGCGCGCGGGTTGCTGGTCTATTGGGTCATGCGCCGGTGATCGAAAGTCAGGGGCGACAGTTTCCCGTTGAAACCGTCTATCTTGGTCGCGATCCCGGTCGGCGGCTGGAGGACCATGCCGCCCGCTCTATTCACAAGATCTTGACCGAGCAGGGCGGAAGCCTATTGGTGTTTTTGCCCGGCCAGGGCGAAATCCGCCGCCTGGAGCGGCTTTTGCTTGAGGCCGGTCTTGCGGCCAATATCGATGTCGCGCCGCTTTATGGCGCGCTTGATCTGCGCGATCAGGACCTGGCCATTGCCCCATCGCCAGCGGGGCGGCGCAAGGTGGTGCTGGCAAGCGCCATTGCTGAAACCAGCCTGACCATTGAGGGTGTGCGCATGGTGCTCGATTGCGGCCTGTCGCGGGTGCCACGCTATGATCCAGCCAGTGGCCTGACCCGTCTGGAGACTGTGCGCGTCAGCCGGGCCGGGGCCGATCAGCGCCGAGGCCGGGCCGGTCGAACCGAGCCGGGCATAGCTTACCGGCTTTGGGACGAGGCCGAGACCCGCGCCTTGTCCGCCTTTGCGCGCCCTGAAATTCTCGATAGCGACCTGTCGGGTCTGGCGCTCGATCTGGCCCGGTGGGGGGCAAGGTCGGTAGCTGATCTGGCCTTTCTGGATCGACCGCCTGCCGCCGCCATGGCCGAGGCAGTCAGCTTGTTGCGGCGACTGGGGGCGGTCGATGATCGGGGCGATCTGACGGCGCATGGCCGGGCCTTGGGCACCATGCCCCTGCCGCCGCGACTGGCGCATATGGTATTGCGGGGCGGCGAGGCGGGGGGCGGTCTTAAAGCGGCCAAGATTGCCGCTGTGATCAGTGAACGCGGGCTTGGCGGCACCAGCACCGATCTGCGCGACCGATTGCAACAGGCCGACCGTGACCCGAGCCAAAGGGCAAGGGATGCCAAGCGTTTGACCGAACGTTGGGCCAGGCTGGCAGGCAGGGCAAGGGGCGGCGCGCCGCCGCTTGATGAGGCCCAACTCCTAGCCCTTGCCTATCCAGAGCGGGTCGCGCATGCGCGGGGCCCTAGGGGCGAATATCAATTGGTCGGTGGGCGGGGGGCCTATCTTAACCCGACCGATGCACTGGCGCGCGAGCCCTGGCTTGCGGTTGGCGAGCTTGGCGCAGGCGAGGCCAAGGACCGTATTCTATTGGCCGCCCCGCTGGACGAGGCGCGAGTCCTGGCGGCCTTTGCCGACCAGATCACGGATGAGGATCGGCTTGAGCCGGGTCCCACCGGCAATATGCGCGCCAAGCGCCTGCGCCGCCTTGGCAAGATTGTGATTGAAGAGCGCATGATCGAGCGGCCAGATCCAGGCTTGATCGCCGCCGCCTTGCTGGCGCATGTGCGGCAAGAGGGATTGGCGGGCTTGAACTGGGGCCAGGGGGCAGCGGCCTTGCGCGCCCGGATTGGCTTTTTACGGGTGACGGCGGCCGATGACTGGCCTGACTTTTCCGATCAGGGCCTGATGGCGCGGCTGGAGGACTGGCTTGAACCCCTCCTGATCGGGCGCAGCCGGTTGGCTGATATTGGCGCGGCGGCGCTTGAGCAGGCGCTATTGGGCCTCTTGTCCTGGGACCTGCAAAGGCGGCTGGAAGCCCTCGCGCCAGAGCGGTTTGTCGCCCCAACAGGTTCGCGTCTGAGCATTGACTATACCGCCGAAGGTGGGCCGCAGGTGGCGGTGCGGGTGCAGGAACTCTTTGGCCTGGCCAGCCATCCGGTGGTTGCGGGCAGGCCCCTGACCCTGGCCCTGCTGTCGCCAGCCCAAAGGCCTATTCAGGTGACCAAGGACTTGCCCGGCTTTTGGCGCGGCTCATGGAAGGATGTGCGTTCCGACATGCGTGGGCGCTATCCGCGCCATGTCTGGCCAGAAGACCCCGCCAATACGGCCCCGACGGCAAGGGCCAAGCCACGCGGGACCTAAGAGCGTCTATTCGGTTACCGCATAAATCACAATGCCCGTTGCGACCGAGAGGTTCAGGCTATCGGCCCTGCCGCGCATGGGAATCTTGACAGCGACGTCGCAAACCGCTTCCAGCTGCGGCGGCAGACCCGCCTGTTCATTGCCCATCAAGATCAGGGTCGGACGTTGATAGGGGGCGGCCTTATAGTCATGGGTGGCGGATAAAAGCGTGCCAACCACACTTCCCGGCCAGGATTTACGCCAGTCGATGAAGTCCTCGATTGTCGCCTTGGCAATCTGGACAGCAAAGATCGAGCCCATAGTGGCGCGCACCGCCTCGACCGAATAGGGATCGGTACAGTCGCCAATCAAGATCACCCCGCCGCATCCGGCTGCATCCGCCGTGCGGATAATCGTGCCCAGATTGCCGGGGTCGCGCACAGC
>JBIIZD010000058.1:0-18214 GCA_044346445.1 Caulobacteraceae bacterium | reverse complement strand
GCTCAATCACCATCTTGACCAGACCGGCAAAGCCGCCCGGGCGCAGACGCCATGCAAATTCGGGGGTTACGCGGTCCAACCTGGCCAGAGCCGGGTCCAGCCGGACAAGCGCGGCCCGCGCCTGGCGCAGGTCATTGGCAGAGGGAGGCTGGTAGAGGGACGCGTTCACATCCCTCACCAAATCTGCATCCCTAGTCGGATGCAAGCCAATTAAACGCCGAGATTGACCATGGCCACGGCCAAGGTAATGCCCAGACCGAGCAGGCCTAGAACACCATTGCGATCCAGCGCGCGTTCGAAGCGGGTAAGGTTTGCGAGAGACATATCCGTTTCCTTGTCTTTTGTTGCGATAAATAAGACCCCCGGGGGAGCGGGGGCCGTCCGATCAGGACCCTTGGGGAGAAGGGCAAAACGATCTAGACGCTGCTTAGATAGCAGTTATCTGAACGCTGTCAAGATGGTCTTTACGAGAAATTCTGAGCGGTCTATAAGGGGGCATGAAAGTCTCTTGCCCCTTTACCGGACCCCGCCCCTATCATCATGGAGACCTGCGCCGCGCCCTGTTGGACGCAGCGACGCGGATTCTAGACCGGGATGGTCAAGGCGGCCTGTCCTTGCGTGCTGTGGCGCGTGAGGCCGGGGTCAGCCCGGCCGCGCCCTATCACCATTTCAAGGACAAGAGCGAACTGATGCTGGCCATTGCCGAGGAAGGCTTTGATCAGTTGTCTGACTATATTCGCCGCACGACCGATCCAGCCGCCTTGCCGATGCAGCGCGTGGCGGCCATTGGTCTGGCCTATGTCGAATTCGCCAAGGCCCACCCCGCCGTCTATCGGGTCATGTATGACTGTTCGCGCGACAGCGACGCCATGCCCGAAAAGGCGCATGACGCCGAGGATGGGGCCTTTAGCCTGCTCAAACGCGCCATGATTGACATGGGCGTCGCCAGCCCCGATCAGGAAACCGAGCTTGAGCTGGCCTGTATCGCCGCCTGGTGCGCGGCGCATGGGCTAGCCGAAATGGTTGGCTTTAAACAGTTCGATGCCCTCAAGGCCCAGATGGGCGGCGAGAAGGCCTTCTTGTCCGGCGTGCTCAGCCATCTTGGCATGTTCGGTCAGAGCCAAGCCAAGGCCTAGGGTCCGGTGACGGTCAGGACCCGGTTCGCCCCCTCGCCGACCGGCCGGCTCCATCTTGGACACGCCTTCAGCGCGCTTAATGCCTATCACTACGCAAAACACGCTCATGGCCGCTTCATCCTGCGCATAGAGGACATAGATCAGGCCCGTTGCCCCCCTGAATTTACCCAAGCCATTTATGATGACCTCGCTTGGCTGGACCTCGACTGGGAAACACCCGTGCGGATTCAATCGCAGCATATGGGCGACTATCACGCCGCCCTGGACCAACTGCGCGAACGCGGCCTGATCTATCGCTGTTTCAAGACCCGCAAGGCGATCGCCGCCGATATTGGCCGCGCGCCGCACGGCCTTGGCCTTGCCTATCGCGGCCAACCCCTGCGGCCTGAGCAAGAGGCGAAAAACATAGCCCAGGGCCAGAGCTTTGCCTGGCGCTTGTCGCTGGATGCCGCGCGCCAGCATCTGGGCGAGGCGTTTGATGATCTGACCTTTGTCGAGGACCGCCGCGGCGTTCAGCCTGCTCGGCCTGAGCAGACCGGCGATATTGTGCTGGCGCGCAAGGATCTTGGCGTCGCCTATCATCTGGCCGTCGTGGTCGATGACGCCTTGCAAGGCGTGACCCATGTGACGCGCGGCGAAGACCTGTTCGAGGCCACAGGCGTTCAGCGCCTGCTCCAGGCCCTGCTCGGCTTGCCCACCCCGACCTATTGCCATCACCGTCTATTGACCGGTCCGGACGGCCTGCGCCTTGCCAAGCGCGACCGGTCCCAGACCTTGATGGCCCTGCGCGAGCAAGGCGTCTCGCCTGATGCCGTGCGGCGGCAATTGGGGTTTGGCTAGGTTCAATTCACATTCGCGGATTCCCGCTTGGTTGAATGTGGGATTCAGCAGGCCTTAGGAAACGGTATGGGTCCCTCCCCGCGAAGGCAGGGACTGCGCGGGGAAGGCGGAAGGGTGAGAGGTCCGCACGCCCCATGCTGAGCCTGTCGAAGCAGCCGCATGTCCACAGTCCCCCTCTGCCGCCTTCCCCGCGAAGGCGGGGATCCAGAACTAGGCCATCCGTCTGAAAGCGCTAAACAGGTCTAGGTCCCCGCCTTCGCGGGGAAATCGGAGGGGGCTGGGTCCGCGCTCCATGCTGTGCCTGTCGAAGCACCGCTATGTGCACCCTTCCCCCCCCCGCCTTCCCCGCGAAGGCGGGGATCCAGAGTGTCGATTACAGCTCGAGCGAAACGGTCTGGGTCCCTCCCCGCGAAGGCGGGGACTGCGCGGGGAAGGCGGAAGGGGGGGCACTGGCTTTACCTCACGCCCAAGCTGGGCCAGAACAGCCCCATGGAAACCAAGTCCTATAATACGGCCCTAATCGTCCTGATCATCGGGGCCTGCATTATTGGCTTTGCCCCAATCCTTGTGCGCCTAAGCTCGGCGGGGCCAGCGGCGACCGGCTTTTGGCGCATGCTGATCGCCCTGCCCCTGCTGGCGCTCTTGACCCGGCCAAGCAAGACCGCGTCGCCGATACCGGGGCTTGATTTTAGCCTGAAAAGCCCGCCCTCCATGGTCGCGCTTTTGGCGGGTCTGGCCTTTGCTGCAGACTTGGCTTTTTGGCATTATGGCATTGCCCACACCACGGTTGCCAATGCCACAGCCCTGAGCAATCTGACCCCGATTGTGGTCACGGCCGTGGCCTGGATCGTGTTTCGCGAAGTGCCGCAGCGCTTATTCCTGGTCGGTCTGGTGCTGGCCATTAGCGGGGCCTTCACGCTTGCCCATGGCGCGGCAAGTGCCGCCCACGGCCGCAATACCGTGCTTGGCGATGCCCTATCGGTGGGTACAGCGCTCTGGTATGCGCTCTATTTCCTTGCCGTGCGCAAGGCCCGGCAAAGCGCCAGCGCGCCGCTGGTCATGTTCTGGTCCAGCCTGGTCGCCGCCCCAGTCTTGCTGGTCGTGGCGCTTGCTCTGCGCGAGCCGCTCTTGCCGACCACCCTGATCGGTGCCGTGGCCTGTGTCGGCTTGGCCGGTGTGCATGTCGCAGGCCAAGGCTCGATCGCCTGGGCGCTCGGCCGCCTGCCGACCGCGACCACGGCCCTGGTGGTACTGGTCCAGCCGGTCGTGGCCGCCTGTGTCGGCTGGATCCTGTTTGCCGAGGCCATAGGCCCCTGGCAACTCCTCGGCGGCGCCCTAACCCTGTCGGGCGTCGCCCTAGCCCAATGGTCGAGCAGCCGGGCGGCTCAGCAAGCCCCTGGCCTAGGAACAGCGCCCAACACATAAGTTTTGGCAAGAAATCCAAGCCCTTTTACCGAGGCCTTCATGACCAAGGTGCCTTCTTCTTGTTGGCTGAGCGAGAGATCATAGGCATTGCCATCTTCGGGACTATAGGCCGATCCATGGACCCAACGCCCGGGATTCCGCGCCTTTAGGCCCTCAATGACAGGCAGGCCGCAGAGTGGTCGCCTACGCAAGGCCGGATCAGGATTATTGACATCGCGGCTTTGGCGTTCTTCAGGTGCCAAGGCGGCAATCTTTGCGCAAAGCGCGCTACCGCAGGCCGAAAACTGAATAATTTCTCCAGTCTCTTTGAACTGCCAATAGCCCTCGATTGCCAAAGCCGGTGGAGCCAGGGCGCAGCATGCGAGCAGGCCCGTCATTGTCCCAATATGCCAAGTTTTGCGCGGCTGTTTCATTTCGCCAACACCCGCGCTGGATCACCATTCTCATAGAGCCCCAATAATCCACCACGCTTGTACAAACCATCATGTGGGGCGTAACCAAGCAGGGCCTGAACCTTGGGCGGTGCATTTTTTGCTGCGTCTACCGAGACATTCAAGAAGCTGTTTTCAACAGGGCGCAGCCAACCGGCGCAGTAGGACACTGAAATTGCGCGTCGCGGCGCCGGGCTACAATTTTCGCCGCCGCCATGCAGCAGGTCGCCGCGGAACAGCACAGCATCCCCCGGTTCCATCACGGCCCGGACCATTTCCCCTGTCTTTGGTTGGCGGCTTTGATCCCAAGACCAACTTTCTGGGGCGATATAGGTTGCGCCATTGGTTAAGGTGAAAGGGTCAAACGCTATGATCGCATTGACCAGGATTGGATTGGGTTCGATGGGAAGGTCGGCCCATGAATCCGTATCACGATGCAGATATTGCGCTGGCTCATCGGGCCCGATCTGGATCAGTTCCCCGGCATTTAGTAAGACCGAAGACGCTTTTGTCCCGATCATCCGCTCTGCCCAGGCGACGAGGTCAGGATCACCAATTAGGTCCGCCGACTTCGGTGCCTTTTCGACGAGACCGTGAAGACGGACGGTCTTATGGCCCAAGAACATATCATAAATCATTGAGCCACTGGCAGGCTGACCGACGCTGTCGTGGCCCGCCAAATAGGCGTCGATTTGCTGACTAAGCTCAATCCTCAGATCTTTTGAAACCAATCCTTCGAGAATAGCCCCTCCCGTGGTCAGAACGGCCTGATCAATGGCCGCCCAATCATAGGGGCGGGCAAAGTGTGGCAATTGGTTTGCGAGCGGCGCAGGGGCCTGTGCCACGGGCCTTGCCTTCTCTTGGAACTGACCATCGGCCTCGACATTGACCGGAATGGGATCGCTATACGAAATGATCCACCAAGCACCGCCCTCCGGCCCAGTTGTCTCCGGACCATAGGCATGCCCTGCCCTAGTCCAGCGCAGGTCACCGGCCCGATAGGTCCCCTCACCTTCAATATGGTGCTCACCCTTGGTGTACACATACAGCACATCACCATGGTGATAGTGACGCGGGCGTGTCTTGAGAGGCGGGTCCTCGACCATCATGACAAAGGGCTGACCGCCCTGACCCATGGCTTCGGGGAAAAGATACACATCGCCAGACCCGGATACGGGATCGGTCATGGGCGATGAGGTCTTTAAGTCAAATTTTATCGCATTAGCCATTGAAGTATCACCTTATGTGTTGACATAACGTACGTTATATATAACAACCGTTATGTGTCAAGGAGGGATTCATGCCCAAGATTTTAGACCCCAGCCAGCGCCGCGCCGATTTCGTAAGCGCCATCTGGTCTGTGATTGCGTCTGAGGGTTTAAGCGCAGCAACATTGCGGCGCGTAGCAGCAGAAGCCGATTGCACCACAGGCGCCCTGACCCATTATTTTTCGGATCGCTCAGCCCTCCTGCTTGAAGCCCTCCGCACGGCCCACTTTGATGCCGGAGCGCGAATGCTTGGCGCTGCGGGGCAAATTATCGACCCCATGGCTAGGCTAGAGGCTGTCTTGCTAGAGGCTCTACCGCTCGACAATGACAGGCTAACTGAGTGGCTCGTTTGGCTAGCATTTTGGGGCGACAGTCCGAACGAGCCTGCCTTCAATACCGAAAATGCCTCCCGTTATAAGGATTGGCGCGATTTGGTTGAGGTGCTGGTTCAACCCTTCTGCGCTGATGAAGCCGAAACGCAGGCTGAAGCCGCACTGATTGTCGCCATGATAGACGGACTTGGACTGCGTCTAGCCCTTTGCGCACGCGAACCGGCGGCGCTCGAACAAGGCCGAAAAGACTGCCTTAACAGTCTGAAACGCTATCTGAACCGGTTCTCGGAGCGAACAATATGAGCCGCCAGGCGCATACCGCTCGTCGCGCCCTAGTCGCCGGAGCGACAGGTGGACTTGGGTCGGCCTTTGCGCACGCCCTAGCATCAAGCGGTTACAAGGTGATATGCGCCGGACGCGATTTCGAAAAGGCCAACGCACTCGCCTTGCAACTGGGACCGGGGCACACTGCCCTACAACTTGACCTGACGAGCACGCTGGATCTGACCAATGCTCATGACGCACTTGCAGCCCTTACCCAAGGCAGGCTTGACGTCGTGATTAATGCCGTGGGCGGAGATATTCGAAAATCGTTTAGTGAGCACACGGCCAGTGACTTCCAAACTATGGTCGATCTCAATTTTCTGGGCCCGGCACGACTTTTGTCACTGTGCCTTCCCTGGATGCAGACCGGCCGCGAAGTGACATTGCCGCATCCCAAATCAGTACACCAATTCATTCAGATCAGTGGCTTTTTGAACGGCCGTGTGGGCTTCCCCTTCTATTCGGCCGATGTCGCGATGCGATCAGCCACCCGCACACTGCTGGAATCCGTGCAACGTGAGCTGAACCTTGCGGGACGCAGGGATGTCAAATTACGGCTTTTTTCGCCAGCAGTGGCGGACACCGAAGCGGAGCGGCCCTTTTTGCCTCTTTGGCGCAAGATGGGGGTTGAAGCCGTAGCGCCAGAAGCCGTGGGCAAGGCCCTTCTGCGGTTTATAGGCCAAAAACAGCAAGTCGCATCGATGGGCGGCCTATTAATGAAAGCCCTATCAATACTCGGCGACATATCACCCCTTTGGACTGACCAAATTTGGCTAAACGCGGCCAGTAAGGAAATGGTCAATAGCTTCGGTTCATTATCCGATAGCCCTTCCACATCAATTCAGGACAGTACGACATGCCAAAACGCTTAGCCTTCATGTTATGTTTTACAGATATTGTGTTCCTATTATATTGGAGCGCGTCTGCATTGAACTTGATGGGCTGGATACACATACCACCGGAATGGATGTATTCTGATTATGACCAACCCCATATAATCGCATGGAACTGGTCGTTCCTGCCGATCGATCTCGCATTTTCCATAACCGGGCTTAGCGCTGTTGCTGCGGCAAGGCGAGGCCTAGCGATCTGGCGGCCCTTGGCCCTATTGTCCCTAGCCTTCACAATGGCAGCCGGTGGAACAGCGATCGCTTACTGGACGCTGATGTGCGAGTTTAATCTTTGGTGGTTTTTGCCAAACCTGGAGCTTGTTCTCTGGCCAATCCCATTTCTACCCGGGCTTATTCGCGACCTATCGAAGAGCGGCTAGCCCGCCTGTTTTTCCCAGTAAAAATAGCGATACACCGTCTTGAAGCCTGCGGCCTCATAGAGCGCTATGGCCCCAGTATTCTTGGCCTCGACCTGTAGATAGGCGGCCGATGCGCCGTGGTCCGCTGCCCTCGCCAACAGGGCATTAAGGATCTGGATGGCGAGGCCCTGACGGCGGTGAGCGGGGTGGGTGCGCATGCCAAATATGCCGGCCCAAGCGCCCTCGACCGCGCAGGCCCCGATCGCGGTGGCCTGATCGGCCCGGATGAGCTTTGCAAACAAACGCGGCTGGGCCACCCGGTCCAGGGCAGCTAGCCGCTCGGCCCCGTCTTCTGGGCTGGGGGCGGTGGCGGCCATGACGGCGGTAAAGTCGGGGTCGAGTTGGTCGGAGACGGTCACTGACGCGTCATTCGCACCCTCGCCCATCGGCCCGGTCATGACCAAGGTTTCCTTGCCCGGCGCATAGCCGCGCCGCGCCAGATGATCGCCAAGATCGCCGGGCACAGTCGCGCCCTCGGTCAGTTTGAAAATGGTGGCCAGCCCAAGGCCTGTATAAAACGCCTCGGCCGCCGCAATCGCCGCCTCGGTCGTCAGAGCCGGATCGCCAAGCGGCCAGCAGGCATTGATGCGTAGCGAATAGCCATCGGTGGCATAAAGCTCCCAACCACCCAGCGCCCTATGCTGCGCCGCTGGCCATGCGCGGGCAGCAATGCGTTCCAGGGCTTGTGGATCAATCAGCGGCGCGGCCAGGGCCAAGCCTAGCGGTCCGAGATCAGGGCTTCGACCAGACCCCTTGCCTGCTTGCTTGACCAATCAGCACCGCCCTCCAGCCGGGCACGCTCGCGGCCCTGGCGGTCGATAATCACCGTGGTTGGCAGGCCCGCTGGACGTGGGCTCAAGCCAAACGCTAGGGCGTATTTGGCATCGCGATAGAGAACCAGGGGCGGGGTCTTGGCAATGTCTGAGCGCGCCAGATCGTCATAGTCCATACTGTCGACACTGACCGCCACCACCTTGACCGGCTGGGCAGCATAGGCGGCCTGAAGCTTGGCCAGGGTTGGCATTTCTTCCTTGCACGGGCCGCACCAAGTCGCCCACAGATTCAGGACCACCACCTGACCCTTGAAATCGGCCAAGGTGACGGGCTTACCGTCGGCATCGCGAAAACTTGTGGTCGGCGCAGGCTTGGGTTCTGGCCAAACGACCAGCTTGGCCAGGGATCCATTTTTGAATTCATTCAAATCGGTTGGCAGCTTGGGTTTGATCGAAGCGCTAAGGATGACATATAGAAGACCGACAATGCCGATCAGCAAACAGACGCCGATCGCCATCGAGATCAGACTGCGCCGAGGCGGGGTCTGGCCACCATCGGGCGGAGTTTGGACAGTATTCATATGACGAAAAATCCCTCGATCGTTTCGAACCCAACAGACAACCCCATACCCTCCGCAAGCCCTGCTGGCCAGACCATGTGGGGCGGGCGGTTTTCGGCCAAGCCTGCCGACCTGATGCAGGCCATTAATGTCTCCATCGGTTTTGACAAGCGTCTGGCCAGCCAAGACCTGGCTGGATCGCGCGCCCATGCTGCCATGTTGGCCGCAACTGGGGTGATTTCAAGGGCGGATGAGGCGGCGATCCAAGGCGGTTTGTCGCAGATCGAGGCGGAAATGGCCGCTGGCACCTTTCCCTTCCGCGATGAGTACGAAGATATTCACATGAATGTCGAGGCGCGTCTGCGCGAGCTGATCGGCCCGGCTGCCGGGCGGCTGCATACGGCAAGGTCGCGCAATGACCAGGTCGCGCTGGATTTTCGGCTCTGGATTCGCCAGGCTTGCGAACGTACGGCTGGCCAGATCCAAGACCTGCAAAAGGCCCTGATCGCCAAGGCCGAGCCGCACGCCGAGACCCTGATGCCCGGCTTTACGCATTTGCAACCGGCCCAGCCAACCACATTTGGTCACCACCTGATGGCCTATGTCGAAATGTTTGCCCGCGATGCCTCGCGCTTTAGCGATGCGCGGGACCGGATGAATGAGTGCCCGCTGGGCGCCGCAGCGCTTGCCGGATCGCCGTTTCCGATTGATCGCCATCAGACCGCCAAGGCGCTTGGCTTTGACCGGCCCACGGCCAATTCGCTCGATAGCGTCGCGGCCCGCGATTTTGCGCTAGAAGCCCTGTCGGCGGCCAGTATCTGCGCCGTGCACCTGTCGCGCCTAGCCGAAGAGATTGTGCTGTGGGTCACGCCGCAGTTCAATTTCATCACCCTCAGCGATGCCTTTACTACCGGCTCGTCCATCATGCCGCAAAAGCGCAATCCTGATGCGGCAGAGCTGGTCCGCGCCAAGGTCGGGCGGATACTAGGGGCCCTAACGGGTCTTACCGTGGTCATGAAGGGCCTGCCGCTGACCTATTCCAAGGATATGCAGGAGGACAAGGAGCCGTGCTTCCTAGCCTTTGACAGCCTAGACCTTGCTCTATCGGCCATGACCGGCATGGTCGCCGATATGCAGCCGGTCAAGGACAGTATGGCCCGCGCGGCAGGCTCTGGCTATTCCACCGCCACAGACCTTGCTGATTGGCTGGTAAGGGTGCTGGACATGCCGTTTCGCGATGCGCACCATATTACAGGCGCGGCGGTCAAGCGGGCCGAGAGCCTGGGGCTAGAATTATCGGCCCTGCCGCTGGCGGAATTGCAAACTTTGGATGCGCGGATCACGCCCGCAGTCTATGAAATCCTAACGGCCAAGGCCTCGGTGGCCAGTCGCCGCAGTTACGGTGGCACCGCACCTGACCAGGTTCGGGCCCAGATCCAGCGTTGGAAGGACCTTTTGGCATGACCAAGCCCCCCCTTATCCTGATCAGCCTTTTGGGCGTAATGCTGGGCCTAAGCGCCTGTGGCAAACAGGGCGATCTCGACCAGCCAGCCCCCCTGTTTGGGGCCAAGGAACAGGCCCAGTATGAGGCGCGCAAACAAGCTGAGGCACAGGCCGCAGAAAAGGCAAAATCCGACAAGGTGGTGACGCCCAATCCTGTGTCGCCAAAGGAAATCGAGTCTGCGCCCGCACCCGCACCCGCGCCGCAAAACTGAGCATGAACCATTTCGATTATCGTGATGGCGAGCTTTGGTGCGAGGGCGTGGCCCTGTCGGCCATTGCAAAAGCGGTTGGCACGCCGGTCTATGTCTATTCTTCGGCCACGTTAGAGCGGCATTTTGCCGTGTTTCGGGGTGCCTTTGAGGGGCTGGGCCTGGGTCAGCCCCTGATTGCCTATGCGGTCAAGGCCAATTCCAATGTCTCGGTCCTGCGCACGCTTGGCCTTGCGGGCGCTGGCGCCGATACCGTGTCAGAGGGCGAGATTCGCCGCGCCCTGGCCGCAGGTATCCCCGCCAGCCGCATTGTGTTTTCCGGCGTCGGCAAGACCGCCAAGGAGCTGGCCTTTGCCATCGACGCAGGCGTCAGCGAAATCAATATCGAGTCCGAGCCAGAACTGGACCTATTGGCCCAGATCGCTATGGCCAAGGGCGCGCGCCCAGCCATTGCCATCCGGGTCAATCCCGATGTCAGCGCCGGTGGCCATGCCAAGATCTCTACGGGCAAGTCCGAAAACAAGTTTGGCGTCTCGTTTGCCGAGGCCGAACGGCTTTATGCCAAGGCCAGCCTTAACCCGGCCTTAAGGCCCGTCGGCATTGCCTGTCATATTGGCAGCCAGATCACCGATCTTGCCCCCATGCGTGAGGCCTTTACCAAGATGCGCGGCCTGGTCGAGCATTTGCGCGGTCAGGGCATGATCGTCGAGCGGCTCGATCTCGGCGGCGGTCTGGGCGTGCCCTATTTCAACCAGCCAAGCCCGCCAGAGCCAAAAGCCTTTGCGCAGATGGTGGCCGAGGTGGTGCGCGGCCTTGATGTGCAGCTGGCCTTTGAGCCGGGCCGCCTGATCGCCGCCAATGCCGGTGTGCTGGTGTCCGAAGTGATCCATGTCCATCAAAGGCCAGAGGGGCGCAAGTTCCTGGTGCTGGATGCCGGCATGAATGACCTGATCCGCCCGGCCATGTATGACGCCTATCACGATATACGCCCGATTAAAGCGCCCAAGGCCGACGCGCACTTAAGCGCCTATGACGTGGTCGGCCCCGTCTGCGAAACCGGCGACACCTTCACCCGCGACCGCCTCTTGCCGCCCATCCTCGCGGGCGATCTGGTCGCGTTCTTGTCCGCCGGAGCCTATGGCGCCGCCATGTCCAGCCAATACAATTCCCGCCCCCTGATTCCGGAGGTGCTGGTCAAGGGCGACGCGTTCGCGGTCATCCGCCCGAGACCGAGTATGGAGGACATGCTGGCGGCGGAACCGTTGGCGGGGTGGTTGTAGGGGGTAGTTGGTGCTCGGGCCTTCGATACAGTATAGCCTTCAACACTTATGAAGGGCAATTTTAGATTGATTGGTTCTAAACATACGTCCATGGAAGAATAATGTTTGAGACTTTCACCTATAACGACCCTTCGGTCCTTCCAGTTTCTGCCCGCAGCCACTGGGACTATATGGAAACCAATTCCGCTTCGGCAGTTATGAAGGCGGTTTGCCCTGAAGAATGGGCCGACATAGTTGAAGTGCTCAGCACTTATCGGCTGGACCCTAAGTCGTGGCTAAAGGCAGGCGGCAATCGAGGGGATATTGCTGCGCAGTTAGATAGCGAGTTCGCCAAAAAAGGCTGGCGCGAAACGCGTCTCGACCTAGAGACCCGTGGTATTCTGTTTGATAAGGATGGAAGAAGTATGGGTGAGTTGCCGCTAATCCGTCAGGAAGGATACCTTGTCGACAACTTCAAGAACCGTATAGTTCTGGACGTGGAGTGGAACGCAAAAGATGGGAACCTTGATCGAGACCTTGCCTCGTATCGTTCATGGTTTGAAGCTGGAATAATCTCGGCAGGAGTTATTATTACAAAAGATCGGTTATCGCTTCTTAAGCTAGCTCGACGAGTTTGGGACGAATATCAGAAAACGTTGCCAGTCGAACGGCGAGTAAAGAAGTTGCCGATAGACCTACAGACCTCCACTGTTACCGCATTTGATAAAGCACAAATGCGCGTCAGAAGAGGTGTTATGGGCCCCTGTCCAGTTCTTATCGTCGCAGCCAACGAAAGTACGTGGAACGGCCAACAGTACGCTTGAATTACAGACCACTTCGACCCCTTGGACGCATAACCGTATTCGCGCCCGCCAGAAGCGAGCGGACGCGTTGGATAGAGTAGCCCGTTTCATCTGAGATTTCACGTACACTGCAACCGGTTTTGTACAGCGCCTTCAACTTCGTGCCGAGCGCAGTCGCCGTATCGTTATTCAAGTGCTCATTAGCTCTCAATGGGGGTAAGATTTCCCCACCCGAATAACCTTTATACACCCGCCCTCGCGGCTCTAGGTCTTCAGCAGCTTCATCGCCCCAAAGGGTCCAATTCGGCCGAGGGTGTCGAGAGAACATTTCGAGGTAGGGGCCAGGCGAACAGCTCTCAATCAAATCATACTGCTCGTCAGGCTTTCGCGAATGCTCACGCTTCCGAGTTTCAATCATGTTAACTTGTGAGCGTCCAGGCGCTAAAGTACGCATCGACCCTCGAACACCAAATAAGAGTATTTCTGTTACGTTGCGAAAATAGAATCCTACACCACGCCCATCTGGGCCACCATCAATACGGCGTTTGGCCCAAATTATGTTGGACACGTAACGAAAACCCCAAGCTGACATTACCTGCAGGCCGTCGGGGAGTAAGGCGTTTGGAACCCACAAATAAAGGTGCGCGTTCCTCGAAGCGACTTCGCTAACTGGGAGCGCCATAATGGCATCAAGTGACATTGTGGAATAACGGTCCAAGCGCCGATGCTCAGGTGCCACCTTGCCTGTTCGATTTGCAAACCGCCAAGGCGGATCGGCCAGAATGGTAGAGAAACCTCCAACGACGCGAGGTAGTGGCGCTGGCTCTAACTCGGGGCGAAGCGGCTCGATTCGAGGAATATTCATGACGAACGCTACTTTCGAAATAGATCTTTGAAAAGATCTTTTTGTCTTCTTAGGCCGAATAAATCTAGAAACGGCAATTCCGAATTAACGAGTCTCTTTTCCAAACGCGCAGCTTACGGTCCTCCGGGCGCATCCAATGGCGCAAAGGCGACCATGCAATTGGCCTAAATTCGTTGCATGCAACCAGACAGATTCTCAATAATCTTAAGGTTGATTTTTCGAGCCGAAGCGTGCAATCTTTTTCTTGTTCCCTATGGGACTTGTGAGACTATCCCTCTGGGTAGCCGGGTGCGGCAACGGCGATGACAAGCTGCCGCTTCCGTGAAATAGGACCGCGAAAGCGGTCCTTTGTCGTTTCTGGGCATCTGTCCGGCGATTACCCCCCAAATGAAAAGACCCCCGCCGTTTTGCGGCGAGGGTCTTATGGTGGAGCTAAGCGGAGTCGAACCGCTGACCTCTTGAATGCCATTCAAGCGCTCTACCAGCTGAGCTATAGCCCCGAGAGGATCGGGTGGTTCCGGGTGTTTCCCTTGGTGGGGGGCCGTTGAGGTCGCGGACACTATGCCGAGGGCAAAATCCGATCAACCCTGTTTGTGAAGTTTTTTGCGATCCCCGAAAAAGCCTTGTGCATAAAGGCGTTTCCGGGGCGCAAGACCGGTCTAGTTATCCAGATCGCCCTCGCCGGGCAGACCTTCGATCTCATCCTCCGGGAAATCCTCGTCCTCGTCTTCCAGGAAGGGCACATCGTCGCCTTCTTCTTCGAGATCGGAATCCTCGGCAAAATCGACGCCCAGATCATCGGGAGAATTGGGCGGCGAGACCCCGTCCGAATCGAGGTCATCAACCTCCATCGGTTCGGCATCAACCGCAGCATCGATTTCGGGGGTGTCATCCACCTCGTCCTCGAAGCCGTCCTGATCCTCGACGACCTTGGCTGGCGTTTCCTCGGCGTCCTCATAATCGGGCGTCGTGGTGCGGGCACGGTTACGGCGTGACTTTACGGCCTCTTCTGGATCGAAGGCTGTGGCGCACTTGGGGCACACCGCAGGACGACGCAGGAGGTCATAAAACTTAGCCTGGCAGTTCGGGCAAACTTGTTTGGAGCCCAATTCGGGACTGGCCAATAGGAACGATCCTTTGAGAGCCTGTTTCTAGAGCGGTCGGTCACTTGCCATGAGCCGTCGCCGCTGTCAAAAGCAAAGCCGACATTTTTACGCCTGAATTGCAATTATTAGTCTGAACCCGGCCCGAAGGAGGCCCCGCCCCGCCCCATGACCGCTGATTTACCCCAGACCATGACCGCCAAGCCCGGAAACGCCCTGATCGGGACGGTCACTGCGCCGGGGGACAAGTCGATCTCGCATCGCGCGCTCTTGCTGGGGGCCATGGCCCATGGCACCACGACGATCGAGGGGTTGTTGGAAGGTCAGGATGTCTTGCACACGGCAGGGGCCATGCGCCTGTTCGGAGCACGCGTGACCCAGACTGGACCGGGCGGCTGGACCGTCGAGGGCAGGGGCGGACTGGTTGAGCCGTCGGACATTATTGACTGCGGTAATGCCGGCACCGGTGTGCGGCTGATCATGGGGGCCGCCGCGGGTTATGAGCTGGCGGCGACCTTTACCGGCGACGCGTCCTTGCGCGGACGGCCCATGGGCCGGGTCCTGACGCCGCTGGGCCAGATGGGCGCAAGCTGGACCGGACGCAGCGGCGGCCGCCTGCCCCTCAGCCTACAAGGCGGGGGCCTGAGCGCGATCACCTATCGCCTGCCGGTCGCCTCGGCCCAGGTCAAGTCGGCGGTGCTTTTGGCGGGTCTTAACGCCAAGGGCGGGGTCGAGGTGCAAGAACCCGAAGCCACCCGCGACCATACAGAGCGCATGCTACGCGCCTTTGGTGCCACAGTGCAGGTCGAGGACAAAGACAATGTGCGGCTGATCCGGCTGTCGGGCGATCAGGCCCTGAGCGGGACCCATGTGCGCGCGCCGGGCGATCCGTCCTCGGCGGCCTTTGCGATTGTCGCAGCCCTGATCACGCCCGGCTCTGAGGTTACAGTTGAGGGCGTTATGCTCAACCCCCTACGCGCTGGGGTGTTTAGCACCCTGCAAGACATGGGCGCGGACCTGACCATTGCCAATCTGCGCGAAGACAGCGGCGAGCCGGTCGGCGACCTGACCGCCCGCTATAGTGCGCTCAAGGGCGTGACCGTGCCGCCAGAGCGCGCGCCTGCCATGATTGATGAATATCCGATCCTGGCGGTGGCCGCAGCCTTTGCCACGGGCACGACCATCATGCGCGGCATTGACGAAATGCGGGTCAAGGAAAGCGACCGCATTGCCCTGATGGCCGCAGGGCTCACGGCGTGTGGCGTATCGCTGGAAGAAGAACCTGAGGGCCTAATCGTGCACGGCACGGGCAAACCGCCCAAGGGCGGCGGCACCGTCACCACCAAGGGCGATCACCGCATTGCCATGGCGCATCTGGTGCTGGGCCTAGCCGCCCAGTCTGGCGTGACGGTCGATCAGCCGGGCATGATTGCCACCAGTTTTCCAACCTTTCACAGCCTGATGACCGGCCTAGGCGGCCAGATCAGCCTATGATCAGGCCCCTGGTCATTGCCGTGGATGGCCCTGCCGCCTCGGGCAAGGGCACCGTTGCGACGGGCCTTGCGCGCACCCATGGCCTGCCCCAGCTTGATACGGGTCTGCTCTATCGCGCGGTCGGAGTCGCGATTCTGGCCAAGGGCGGCCGCCTGGATGATGAGGCCTTGGCGGCACAGATTGCCAAGGCCCTGGACCTCACGGCGCTAGACACCCCCGCCCATCGCACCCGCGCCGCTGGCGAGGCCGCCAGCCAGGTCGCCGTGCATCCGGCCGTGCGCCTAGCCCTGCTCGAAGCCCAGCAAGCCTTTGGCCGCCAACCGACTGGCGCAGTCATTGATGGCCGCGATATTGGCACCGTGATTGCGCCCCATGCCGTGGCCAAGCTGTTTGTCACGGCAAGCCCAGAGGTTCGGGCGCAGCGGCGCTGGAAACAGCTAACCGGCCAAGGCGAGACGGTTAGCCTTGCCGATGTGCTAGAAGATATCCGCATACGCGACGCCCGCGATTCAGGGCGGGATTTCGCGCCCCTGGCCCGCGCCGACGACGCCATCTTGCTCGATACCTCAAGAATGACTATAGAAGAAGCCGCCGATGCAGCCCGCCGCATCGTCGAGGCTGCGCGCATCCGGTCAAACGGATAATCCAACCGCGCTTTTTGCCTCGACCCGCCGCGGGAACGACAAACGCGCAAAGGTCAGGACGGGCTTGCCCAGACTGGCTTTTTCACGCCCTCGGTTCAACCCTTAACCGAATGATCTATGCCCCGGAGTGGTCGGCTTGTGTCCGTCCCGGTATGTGATCGTTCAAGCACGACGAAAGACTGGAATGGCTGACGATATGACTATGAACCCCACCCGCGACGACTTTTCCGCCCTACTCGACGAAGCTTTCGGCTCGACCGATTTTGCCGAGGGCACAGTCGTTAAGGGCAAGATTGTCGGAATCGAAAAGGACTTCGCCATTGTCGATGTCGGTCTAAAGACCGAAGGGCGTATCCTTCTTAAAGAATTTGGCACAGGCCCCGACGGCAAGGCGACCGCCGCCATTGGCGATACGGTTGAAGTCTTCCTTGAGCGCGTGGAAAATGCCCTCGGCGAAGCGGTGATCAGCCGCGAAAAGGCCCGCCGCGAAGAAGCCTGGACCCGCCTCGAAGGCGTGTTCGAGCGTCAAGAGCCCGTGGTCGGTTCGATTGTTGGCCGGGTCAAGGGTGGCTTTACCGTGGATCTGGGCGGGGCCTCGGCCTTCTTGCCCGGCAGCCAGGTGGATATCCGCCCGGTTCGCGATGTCGGCCCGCTCATGGGCAAGGAACAGCCTTTCGCCATTCTGAAAATGGACCGTCCGCGCGGCAATATCGTCGTCTCGCGCCGCGCCATTCTGGAAGAAGCCCGCGCCGAACAGCGCACCGAGCTGGTCTCGCAGCTGCTTGAAGGTGAAATCCGCGACGGTGTGGTCAAGAACATCACCGATTATGGCGCATTCGTTGATCTGGGCGGCATTGATGGCCTGCTGCATGTCACCGATATGAGCTGGAAGCGCGTGTCTCACCCCAGCCAGGTTCTGGCCGTGGGCGATACCGTCAAGGTGCAGATCGTCAAGATCAATCCAGACACCCAGCGCATTAGCCTTGGCATGAAGCAGTTGCAGTCCGATCCTTGGGACGGCGTGGAAGCCAAGTATCCTGCCGGCGCCAAGCTGATGGGCCGCATTACCAACATCACCGATTACGGCGCATTTGTTGAGCTGGAAGCGGGCGTTGAAGGTCTGGTCCATGTCTCGGAAATGTCCTGGACCAAGAAAAACGTGCATCCTGGCAAGATCGTCTCGACCAGCCAGGAAGTCGAAGTCGTGGTTCTGGACGTCGATCCGTCCAAGCGCCGCGTGTCTCTGGGCCTCAAGCAGGCCATGGCTAATCCTTGGGAGCAGTTCATCGAGACCCACCCGGTCGGGTCCACCGTCGAGGGCGAAGTCAAGAACGCCACCGAATTTGGCCTGTTCATCGGACTGGAAAACGATATCGACGGCATGGTGCACCTGTCCGACATCGATTGGAGCACGGCGGGCGAAGAAGCCATCCAGCGCTACAAAAAGGGCGACATGGTCAAGGCCAAGGTCCTAGATGTGGATATCGAGAAGGAACGCATCTCGCTGGGCATCAAGCAGCTTGGCGGCGATCCCATGGCCGGTGACTCCTATCGCAAGGGCCAGACGGTCACTGTAATTGTCACCGAAATCACCAGCGGCGGTATTGAAGTCAAGTTCGGCGAAGATGATGCGCAGATGACAGCCTTCATCCGCAAGTCGGATCTCAGTCGTGATCGTTCGGAACAGCGCCCAGAGCGTTATGCCGTCGCAGATCGTCTGGATGCCCAGATCACCAATATAGATAAGGCCGCCCGCCGGGTGTCACTGTCTGTAAAGGCACTTGAAATGGCGGAAGAAAAGGAAGCCATCGAGCAGTTCGGGTCGTCAGATTCCGGCGCTTCCTTGGGCGATATTCTTGGTGCTGCTTTGCGAGAAAAAGCGTCAAAAGAATAGGTCTAGTTTAACCTAGACCAGACAGGCGGCGGCCCGGGAAAC
>JBIIZD010000057.1:0-18364 GCA_044346445.1 Caulobacteraceae bacterium | reverse complement strand
TACGGACGCAGCGATTGACCGGGCCACCCGGTCCTTATTGTTTGTCCAGTCGAGGGTTTTGCGCCATGGCGACGGGGTGGTTCTGGCCACCGGATCGGGCGTTTACCAAATCGTAACCCCTTAAAGACCATTGTTTTAATTCGTTAATTTTTCGGGTTGACCGCCCCGCCTCAGGGGCCTTACGAAAAACTTGCTTTCCCTTAACCTAGATTATGGTCTATAGAGAACGCCTTACGCACCAAAGAGGGCTGTACGCATGCTGGTTTGGACGAGAAACGTTTTGGGCATATTTGCCATGGTTTTGGGCTTGGCCTTGCTGCCAACAGGCCCGGCCCGGGCTGAACCCTATCTCCAATGCGTACCCTTTGCCCGGACGTTTTCCGGCATCCAGATCTTTGGTGATGCCTATACCTGGTGGCAGCAAGCCACAGGTCGCTACAATAAGGGCTTCGTGCCCAAGTCCGGCGCTGTGCTGGTATTCAAGCCTAATGGCGTGATGCGGGTTGGCCATGTCGCCGTGGTCAGTCAGGTCCTTACCGACCGCGTGATTCAGGTTACCCATGCCAATTGGTCGATCCTGGGGGGTCGTCGCGGCAAGGTAGAGAGAGACGTCACCGTGATTGATGTCTCGACCAAGGGTGACTGGAGCGCGGTCAAGGTCTGGTATGACCCCGTGCGCGATCTTGGCTCGACCGTCTATCCGACCTATGGCTTTATCTATTCTTCGAGCCAGAATGTCGTCATGGCTGCGGCCGAGAATGCGGTTCGCACCGTGGCGCAAAACGCCATGAGCCAGGTCGCCGCGACCGTGCCGACACCCGGCTCTGGCCCGGCCCAATTGCTAAGCCAGGCCGCAGAGTCCACCGACAAGATTGCCGCCCTGATCGCCCAGGTTACCGGCGGCGGCAACAGCAACAGTGGCAGCCAAGAGCCCACCAAGCCTTAAGGCTCTTGGCCCCATCCCTACATGGATTTGCGCAAAGGTAGCAGGTCCTGGAACTGGGCGGGGCGGTTCTCGCTCTTGGCCTTGAAGGCCTCTTGCATATGCGCGCCCGAGAACATGCCGGTCTGCCAGGTGGCAATATAGTCCAGGCTGTCCTTGATGGTGTGGTCGCGGGCATAATTGATCATGACCTTGGATCCAGCCACGGCCAGCGGGGCCTTGGAGGCAATCTCGCGGGCGGTGTCCAGGACATGGGCCAGAAGGTCCTCGTGGGTGTCAAACACCTCATTGACCAGACCGATCTCCTTGGCCTTTTGCGCGCTGAGGCGGCGGCCCGTATAGGCCAGTTCTCGCAACCAACCCTCTGGAATCAGCTTGCAAAGGCGCGGAAAGGTGCCGACATCGGCGGTCATGCCGATATTGATCTCCATAATGCAGAAAAACGCATCCTTGGTCGTGTAGCGAATATCGCAGGCCGAGACCATATCCACCGCCCCGCCAATACACCCGCCCTGGATCGCCACCAGCACCGGCATCCGCGCCTGATCCAGACAGCTAAACGTATCTTGCAGGTGATGCACATGATAGCGAAACGATTCCATCGCGGTATGGCGGTCGCTGGTCGCACCGGTGATGCTGTCATTATTGTCAAACACCGACAATTCCATCCCGGCGCAGAAGTGCTTGCCCGTCGATGAGATGACGATGCAACGGGCGAGGGCCTGATCATTGATCTGGCGCACAATCTGCGGCAATTCGTTCCAGAAGGCCCGGCTCATCGTGTTCAGGGCCTGAGGCCGGCTTAGGCGAATATGGGCCACACCATCGGCAATCTCGACATCAAAACAGGTGTGGGTCTGGCTATCGGTCTGGCTATTGGTCTGGGTCTGGGTCATGACAGTTCTCCCTTGTCAGCGATAACCTAGACTCAAGCGCGCTTTTGGCCCAAGCAAATTGCGACATGATGATCGATAATCCTGATCGCGCGCGGAGCCCGTAACCACACCATGACCTTGACCCCGATGACTCAGCCGCGCCCGCGCATGATCCCGATCGGCAAGACGGGCGAGGCTGGCGAAATGGCTGTGCTGGATATGGGCGACGCCCGGCGTGCGGTGGACCTGATCTTTGTTCACGCCAATGGCTTTAATGCCCAGACCTATGTCTCGATACTTGCGCCGCTGGCCAAGGATTTTCGGATATTGGCGATAGATCAGCGCGGCCATGGCCGATCGACCCTCATCGCCAACCCGCAGGCGCGCCGGTCCTGGGGCGATATGCGCGATGATCTGGTCGCGCTGCTCGACGTTCTGGGTGCAGAACCGGGGGCTCGGCCCGTGGTGCTGGCCGGTCATTCTATGGGCGGCACGGTCTCACTGCTCGCCTCGCGCCTTCGCCCAGACAGGGTCAAGGGCCTTGTCATGTTTGATCCGGTCATCATGCCCTGGGCCGTTAGCCTGATGGCCAATCTGCCTTGGGCCGACCACAAGGTCTGGAAGGCCGCGCCGATCGCGCAAGGTGCCTTGCGGCGCAAGTCGGTGTTTGATGACCGGGCGAGCGTTGTGGCCGCCTATAAGGGCCGGGGGGCCTTCAAGACCTGGCCTGAGGAAGTCTTGGCCGATTATGTGGCGGGCGGGTTTAAGGACCGGGCGGATGGCAAGCTTGAACTGGCCTGTTCACCGGCTTGGGAAGCGTCCAACTTTACCGCCATGGCCAATGACCCCTGGACGGCGGCGGCTCGGGCGAGCTGCCCGGTTCAGGTGTTTCGTGCAGAAATCGCCTCTACCTGCCGGATCGGTGAGGCCAGCGCGTTTTGCCGCCGCAACCGAAGAGGTCTGATCAGCGTGACCGAGGTGGCGGGCACGACCCACTTCTTGCCAATGGAACGGCCCGCTCTGGTGCGTCAGGCGCTCGCCGAGGCCATGGCCTAGAGCGATAGGCCTGTCACGGTGCTGGCGGATAAGGCGGTCTTGGCCGCCGGGCTGATCGGGACAATCTTGCGGGCGTCCAGATCGAAAGTGACGGCAATTGCCTCTGATGAGCCCCAGGCCTTGCCGGTATCGGGATCAATCATCCAGTGCACGACGCGCAGGGTGCGGTCATCGACGCTTTTGAGGCCTGAGCGCAGGGCGATGCGCGCACCCGCCCTTGGCCAGTCAAATTGAACCAGCCTGTATTCCAAGACCGCCCCGCCAATCTTGCCATGTGGTGCTTGGGCCAGATCAGCGACCTGGTTGCGAAGGGGCGCAATAAAGCGGCCAATACCGTCAGAGACCCGGCCCACAAATTGCTCGGCGCGCATGCGGCCAAACACATCACAGTCCTGGGGCAAGAGCGCGCCAAGACCGATCTGGGTCAGGTTCAGGCCATCGGCCCGCGCCAGACTGGCATCAGACTGCACCGGGGCAAGGTCCAGGGACCTCGCCGCCGCAAAGTCTGGCACCTCCAGGGTCAGGGCCTTTGCCCGTTCGCGCACGATTGCGGGCCAGCCAAAGCCAATGCCATCGCGGGCGGTGACATGGGCTATGCGGGTCTGGATGGTGGCAGCGGGCAGGCCCGTGTCGGAGTGATAGAGGATTTGCAGCACCCAGGCCTCGGTCTCGTCCAGGGATATGACCCCCCCGGTCATATGCAGGGCGGCCCCGGCATGGGCCTCGCGCAGGAACCGGATGTGCTGTTCGCGGATCAGAAGGGTTGCATTGGCATAGGGCGCATAAGCAAACGCCATGCCCATTTGCGCGGCCAGCCCGGCCATGCCCTCAACCGAGCGCGTGACATAGAAGCGCACATTCATGTGCCCCATCTCGTCGCAGTCCCAGGTATTGACCCCGCCGCGCCAGATTTCGACGCCAATATCTTCAGAGGCGATTATGCTCATACCTGGCAAGCCTTGCAGAGGCCATGGGCCTCGATGGTAAGGGACCTAACCTGAAATCCGCCCTGGCTTCCCAGATCGGCGATTTCTTGACCCGTGCCCGGCTCGATCTCGGCGGTCAGACCGCAGCAATCGCAAATCAAGAAGGCTGCCGAATGGGTCTTGGGCCCGCGCCGACAGGCTACAAAGGCATTCAGGCTCTCGATGCGGTGGGCCAGGCCCTGCTTTTCCAGAAAATCCAAGGCGCGATAGACGGTGGGGGGCTTTGCAGACTGACCCGCCTGGCCAAAACCGGCCATCAGATCATAGGCCTTCATGGGCTGACCTGCGGTTAGCAAAAGCTCCAGCACCCTGCGGCGGGACTCCGTTAGCCTTTGGTCGCGCTGGCTGCACAACAGGGCCGCAGCCGACAATTCGTCGGCCAGCGCATCCCCGCGCAATCCGGGACCATCCTCGTGACCATGTTGACAGACTTGGCTCATGCGCCAGAGGTAACGAGGATGGAGCCTAGATGCAAGTTTGGGCTGAGGGCGGGCTTAAGCGAACAGCTTGGCCCAGCGCGGTTTTTCGCGGCCCTTCCAGGTGCCACGGTGATAAGCGTCCGAGACAATCAGCGGCACAACCGTGGTGGCCTCGGCAAACACCATCTGTTCATAGGTGGTATTGACCTTGCCCCAGCTGGCGGCTTCTTTCAGGGTTGAGGATGAACAGGCCCCGTCGCGGACATCGGCCACTGTGATCTGGATCGCATATTTGTGCATCTCGGCCTCGACACCGAGGATTTCGGCGCAGACCACAGTATCTTGCGCAAAATTCTTTGGCACGCCGCCGCCGACCATGAACAGGCCCGTGGTTCCGGCCGCGATCTTGATATCGGTCAGCTCGCGAAAATCGGCAATCGCATCCAGCATCAGATAGGGCTTGCCCGCCGCCGCACGTTCCTTCTGGTGCTTGACCAGACCAAAGCCCGCTGAGGAATCGACAAAGGCCGGGCAAAAGATCGGCACGCCCTCTTCATAGGCAGTCTGGATCAGGCTGCCGGGCTTTTTGGCATTGCCCTCGGACAGCCACCGGCCCATTTCCCAGATGAATTCTCGGCTGGAATAGCCGCGCGGCTCTAGCCGATTGGCGATGTCCAAAATGACCATGTCGCAGTGCTGCAACTGCTCTTCGTCAATATAGGTGTCATAGATGCGGTCGATATAATTGGCGCGAAGCTCATTATCATCGACCTGGCCGTCCGCCTGATAGTGCTTGAAGCCCAGGGCCTCAAAGAAATCCATATCGACGATCGAGGCGCCGGTGGCGACTACGGCGTCAATCATGCCAAACTTCACCATGTCGCGATAGACATGCATGCAGCCGCCCGCCGAGGTCGATCCGGCCAGGATCAGCCAGGGCGAACAGGCCTTGTCGGCTATGGCCATGTCGAGAATATCGGCGGCTCTGGCCGTATCGCGCGAGGTAAAGCTCATCTTGCGCATGGAATCGATGATCGGCCGGGCGTCATAGGACGTGATGTCCACATGTTCGACCGTATGGGATAAAAGTTCGGCCTTGCGATTGGTAATGGCGTTCATCTCAAAGGTTTCCCTCAAGCTGGTTACGCCCGTCGGACAATAGGCCACCGACCCGGACGGAGCGACGGGCGCGGTGCAAACCGATTGACCTATCTGCGCCGACGCTTCTTACCCCGGGCTCGGGACAAGCGCACCACAGCGCCGGTTTCTGGCCTTGGCGTCGGGATCGAGCGCCGGGCAAGACCATACAAAGAAGCCATGGGCGCTTCGTCTACCATCACGGTTTCGGTTTCGCCAAACCCGTTGAACTGGGTCGCCATAGCCGTGCCATAGGCCCCCATCATGCCGATCTCGATATAGTCGCCCTCGCGCACATCTTCTGGCAACCAGAAGGGGCCCGGCATGACATCGATGGAATCGCAGGTTGGACCAAAGAATTTGAAGGCCTTGAGGGCACGGTCCGCCTCGCCGTCGCGCACCAACTTGACCGGGAAGGGCCATTTGGAATGGGCCGCATCGAACAGATTGCCATAGGCGCCGTCGTTCAAATAAAGCGCATCACCCTTGCGGGCCTCAACCTTGGTCAGGATCGAGGTGGATTCGGCCACAAGCGCGCGGCCCGGCTCACACCACAGCTCAGTGGTCTCATGCACCATCATTTCGGCAAAGCCGCGATGAATGGAGTCGGCATAGTCTTCTAAGGCTGGCGGGGCCATGCCCGGATAGACCGACGGAAAGCCGCCGCCAATATCGACAATATCGGCAAATACCCCGGCGCGAACCAGGGCGCGCGAGGCCGCATTCATGGCCCCTTGATAGGCCGTTGGGCGCATGCACTGGCTGCCAACATGAAAGCTAATGCCCATCAGGCCCTCGGTTGCCCGGCGCGTGGCCAGCAAGAGGGCAGGCGCGGCATCGGCATCAATGCCGAACTTGCCCGACATGTCATAGGCCGAGCCATGGCTGGCCACGGCCATGCGCACAATGAGGGTCAGATCCTTGGCCTGATCGGTGGCGTCCAGGATCTTGGCCAATTCGTCATGGCTATCGAGCGAAAAAATCCGCACGCCATGGTCAAAATAGGCCTGGCGAATGGCCACACGGCTCTTGACCGGATGCATGAAGGCCAGCATTGCATCGGGCGCAAGCGCGCGCACGAGCTCAATCTCGGGGATCGAGGCGACATCAAACGACCGCACACCATTGGCCAGCAAGGTCTCAATGACCCACGGCGAAGGGTTGGCCTTCACGGCATACAGTATGTCTGCTTTAAGCTTGTCCTGGAACCAGCGGGCCGCTACGGCCACAATGCCCGGCCGCACAAGGGCGACAGGACATTCCGGAGACCGCTCGCGGACCAGGTCCAGGGGCGCATGATACGTGTGCAATTCACGTAAACCCCTATATATTGTTGACCCAATCCGGCGTTAGCAGCGTTTTCGAACTTCGGGGTCCGCCGGAGCGATGCGTAGTAGGGATATGGACCCGGTCTGTAAAGCGAAAAATCGTTAAATTTTCGGTCCGTGATCCAAAAATTCCAAATCGTCGTTCAAGCGCAAGCGATTTACGAACTAAAGCGACCTTGGAACTATTTTTCGCCGGGATAAGGTTTTCATAGGCCTGAAGTTGACTAGTTGAAGGGCGCTCGGTAGTTGTAGGGCTTAAATCCACCTAGGGTTAAATGGCTTTGGTCGGCCCCAACGAGGCGTGAACGTCATTGTGGATGCGACACTAGGGCCGCTTAGACCAAAACCAAGCCTTGAGGGCTTGCGCATGACCGTCATTGATCTTCCAAAGTGTATCCCAAACATGTTTCATTTGGACATTGATGTGGGATCGGTCATCGCGTTCGCAAAGACGTGGGAATTGAATGCTGACATCAGAGTGCAAAAAGGCTTTCCAAGAAATTTTGACAAAAACTATTTATGTAATTATTCACGATTTATGGATCTTGTTGCGGTTTGTACCAATGAAAAAATCGATTTAGTTTTTCAAATATACTAGTTGTGAAAATAAATACTCTTCATTTATCAGCGGCGATTGCGATAAACGCGATATTTCTGCTAAGTTTAGCAAATTCCAGTAAATTTACCTATCATTTTGCCGAAAGCCCATCGGTTGTTGTAACCCTGTGGCGTGATAAACCCATAATTGCCTTGGCGGAAAATCGACTTTCGCAAACGAAAAAAAGCCCGCCGATAGCCCCTCGAACTGCGTTCAAAAAATCCTCCAACCCATCGGATGAAGCGACGATCGGTCCTTTGGCGCCCTATGGTCAATTCGAGAAGGGTCTGCCTGGTTCGCAGAGTCTGCCAAGGCTGTCACTGCGCTGCTCGGCACTGGGGGGAGGCGGCCTGACGCGCGAAGAGCGCGAAGTTTGCAACGAGCGTCTGGGAAGGTTGGCAAGAGACACGTCCACACCGACCTATTCTATTGCTATTCCCCCAGACAAGATGGCGGCCTATGCAGAGGCTTATAGACGCCAACAGGCACTTGTTGGCAAACCCCTCCCCAAGGTTTTCGTGCCGAGTTCGGGGCCGGGATCAAATTTTGACTTTGGTACGTTCGCGCCGAAACCGTAAGCCGGAGCCGCTCAGCGTATCATGATAAACGAAAAGCGTGTTCACAGCCTTTGATCCTATTTGGTTTGCAGATATACGGATCGATGGGCGCGCTGCATCTAGCTTGAGCCTCTTGTCGGAATGGACCTGTTATGAAGGTGTCATGCCAGCGGGCCTATAAGCCAAGATCAGCGCAGTATAGTAGGACGCTCTGAATGATCGGTTTTCCATTTTCGGCGTTAGCATGAGCGACACGGCTGTCATCATAGCGCATCAGGTTTCCAAGACCTTTGGCACGCGCCTGGCGCTGGACGGGGTGTCGATCCAGGTCAATCGCGGGGAAATGGTGGCCCTGATTGGGCCGTCGGGATCGGGCAAGTCGACCTTGCTGCGCGCCTTGAACGGCTTGGCCCCCATTGATGCAGGCCCCGGGACGATTGAGGCCTTTGGCCAAAGCGTCCAGGCCAAGGGACGGGTCACTGACGCGATACGCACGATCCGCAGCCGCATCGGCTTTGTGTTTCAGCAATTTAATCTGGTTGGGCGGCTTTCCTTGTTCACCAATGTCGCGCTGGGATCGCTTGGCCGGATTGGGTTTTGGCGCGGGCTTTTGGGGCTTTGGCCCAAGCCAGAGCAAGACCGCATCATGGCCAGTCTTTTTCATGTCGGGGTAGCCGATTATGCCGCCCAGAGGGCCAATACGCTGTCCGGTGGCCAGCAGCAGCGCGGCGCGATTGCCAGGGCCATGGTCCAGGGGGCCGAGCTGATCTTGGCCGACGAGCCGGTCGCCTCGCTTGATCCGGTCGCCGCCCGCAAGGTTATGGAGCTATTGCAGGGTTTAAACCGCAGTGATGCCCTTACGGTCTTGGTAACCCTGCACCAGGTCGATTATGCCCTGCGCTATTGCCGCCGGGTGATTGCCTTAAAATCTGGCCAGGTGGTCTATGATGGCCCCGCTTCTAGCCTAGACCGTTCGGTCCTGATTGATATTTATGGTCCTGAATTCGAAGATGCTTTTTGGGAGGGCGCGCCCCAATGACCTTGATCCGACGTTTTGCCTCACTTGGCCTGGCCGCTAGTCTTTGGCTCTTGCCCGCAGGGGCCCGCGCCCAGACGGTCAATTTCTCGATCCTGGCGACCGAATCCTCGTCCGGTCTTCAGTCTATCTGGACTCCGATCATCGCCGATATGGAAAAACAGACCGGCCTGAAGATTAAGCCCTATTATGCCTCAAACTATACGGCCCTGATTGAGGCCATGCGGTTTAAACAGACCGATCTGGGCTGGTTTTCCAATCAGTCTGGGCTGGAGGCGGTGCGCCGCTCGGGCGGGGAAGTGTTTGCCCGCACCTTTGATCCGTCCGGCACTGACGGCTATCGTTCGATCATAATTGTGCCCGCCAAGAGCCGATTGACGCTGGAGGCGGTGCTGAAATGCGACAAGACCCTGAACTTCGGGATTGGCGATGCCAAATCGACCTCTGGCACCCTGGCCCCCATGACCTATTTGTTCGCGCCGCGCGGAATCAAGCCTGCGGAATGTTTCAAGACGGTGCGCTCAGCCAATCATCAGGCCAATCTGTTTGCGGTTTCGCGCGGTGTGCTGGATGTTGCGACGAATAATTCAACCAATCTTGGCCTGCAAAAGGGCCGGGACGCCAAGGTAGCGGACTCCGTCCGGGTGATCTGGTCCTCACCGCCCCTGCCTGAGGACCCGATTGTCTGGCGTCAGGACCTGGACCCCAAGATCAAGGCCAGGCTGCGTCAATTCTTCATGACCTATGGCAAGGGCACCAGCCCCGAGGCTGCGCGCCAGAGGGCGCAATTGGCCAGGATCAGCATTGGCGGCTTCAAGCCCGCTGACAATACCCACCTCTTGTCCGTGCGCGAGATGGAGGCAACGGAACTCTTCCTGGTGGCCAAGGATGACGGCGACGTCGCCAAGATCGCTGCGACGCAAAAGGCCTTGGCCCAGATTCAGGCTGAGCGTAAGGCCCTCTTGGCGCGTAAACCCAAGTGAACAAGGCCAGTATGATCCCGTCAGCGCCTCGGCGCAGCCTCGGCGACCAGGTGTTCGACCTCCTGCTCTGGGGCGGCTTGATCATCCTATTGGTGGTCGGATTTGGCGCGGCGGAAATCTATAAGCTGCCGCTCCTGTTTGCCAATTCCGAAAACATGCGCCAGTTTGGCAAGGACTTCCTGCATCCAGATTTTACCGAGTGGCGGCTCTATATCGCCCAGATGTGGCTGACGGTGCAGATGGCGCTTTGGGGCACTTTTCTGGCCGTGATGCTGGCCATTCCGCTGGGGTTGGCGGCGGCCAAGAATATCAGCCCGGCCTGGGTGTCCCAGCCCCTGCGCCGGGTGCTGGACCTGTTGCGCTCTGTGCCGGACCTGGTCATGGGCACACTGTTTATTGTCGCTGTGGGTCTTGGTCCCTTTGCCGGGGTCATGGCCTTGGCGCTGGGCACAGCCGGGGTCTTGGGCAAGCTGTTTTCCGAGGCGGTCGAGGCGATTGATCGGGGTCCAGTCGAGGGGGTGCGCGCGACGGGCGCGGCACCCTTGCAGGAAATCGTCTGGGGGGTCATGCCCCAGGTGGCACCGCTCTGGACCTCGTATGCGCTGTATCGGTTCGAATCGAGCTCGCGTTCGGCCACGGTCTTGGGCCTGATCGGGGCAGGCGGCATTGGTCAGGCCCTGTTTGACAGTCTCAATAGTTTTGAATCTAGCCGCGTCGCGGCCATTGTCATCATAATTGTTGTCGCGGTTTCCCTGATCGATCTGTTGAGTCAGGTCATACGCTCGCGCCTGCTCTAGGCCGCCTCGCTCGCCAATCTGTGTTAAATAAGTCGCAGGGCGCGGCCGATTTGATAGGACTCAACAACGTCATTTATTTGTCATCTAACTGTAAAATATTAGTCATAACTAACAGTTATCCACCCCCTGTGCTGACCTGGCCTTGTGTCAGCTTGAATTTCACAGGGAATGAATATTATGCGGATTAAGTCCATACTGCTCGGGGGAGCAGCCTTGAGTCTCGCACTCAGCTTCGGTCTTGGCTTTGCGGCCCAGGCGCAGGAACTCACCACCAAGTGGAAGGGGGCCCCCGAATTTTCCAATGATGATGTCAGTTTCAAGATGCGTGGCCGTCTTCTGGTGGACGCCGTGTTCCAAGAGGTTGACCGTTCCGGTTCGCTGACCGATTTCCAGACCCGCAATATTCGGGGCCGTCAGGCCTTTATCGGGGTTGAAGGCAAGCTCAATTCTAAATTCGCCTACAAGTTTGAAGGCGGCTTTGTGAATGGCGGCACCTCGTCCTGGGATGACGCCGTGATCGAATACAAGCCGACGGAAACCACCTCGCTCATGTTTGGTAACATCAAGGCCGCGGGCCTTGAGAACCTGACCTCGACCCGCTTTACCGAGTTTATGGATCGTGGCCCTTATGGCGATATGGGCGTGGACTCCTATCTGCTTGGCGCGGTGGTCAAGACCAATGGTCCAGACTGGACCCTGACGGGGGCGGTCCAAGGCAATAGCCTTAACTCCAGTGACATAAACCAGGGCTGCGTGGCCAATGTGCAGGGCGGCGCCGCCGTTGCCGGGCAGGGCACGACCTGTAACAGCAAGGAACAAATGGTCTATACCGGCCGCGCCAGCTATGCGCCCATACTGACCGATGACGACAAGGTGCATATTGCCGCCTCGGTGCGTTATCGCGAACGCGGCAATCAGTCCGCTTTTGCTTATGCGATCCGCCCGCTGACCAGTTTCGGCACCTCTGGCGCCTATATGACCTCCAGTGCCATTGCCGATAAGGACACCACGATTGCGGGTGAAGCCGCCTGGGTTCACGGTCCTGTTTCGGTCCAGGCCGAATATGCCGACATCCAGTACAACACGTTCGCAGGCGCGGGCATTCGCGATGGCCATGCCAAGGTTGGTTATGTATTCGCCACCTGGTCGCCAACCGGTGAGACCCGCAATTATGATGCTGCCAAGGGCGAGTTTGGTCGCACAAAAATACTTAACCCAATCACAGCGGGCGGCACGGGCGGCATTGTCCTTGGCCTTCGTTATGATTATACCGACCTCAGCGATGCCTATACGTCAAGCAAGTCAGCGACCAATCTGGCGGGCAAGTATAATGGCGTCACTGCCGGGATTACCTATTATCCCATCTCGTATGTCCGCTTCATGATCAATTATACCGATGGTAAGTTTAACAATCCGGTCGCCAATTCGGATATTCATCTGAAGCAGCTACAAATGCGCGCTCAGATTGATTTCTAAACCATAATGGTTCGCTGGGTTTCCCGGCGAACCATTCGCCTTAGGGCTCCAGACGGTTCTGGATGCCCAGTCTGCCAACCACTGACAGGGATGATCTTCTCATGAAAAAATATCTTGCCCTTGCCGCAGCCGCAGCCATCCTGGCCTCGGCCAATGGCGCTCAGGCGGCCCGTGACTATATCTGGGCTGCGGGCTCTTCGACCGTATTTCCCTTCTCCACCCGCGTTGCCGAAAACTTCGCCAAAAAGACCGGCCGCAAGGCTCCCAAGATCGAATCTTTGGGCACTGGCGGCGGCATCAAGCTGTTTTGCAGCGGCTCGGGCGAAGGTTTCCCCGACATTGCCAATGCTTCGCGCCCCATGAAGCGCAGTGAGTTTGACGCCTGCCAGCAAAAGGGCGTCAAGGACATCGTCCAGATCAAGATCGGCTTTGACGGCATTGTCATTGCCATCGACAAGGACGGCGGCGACTATAATTTCAAGACCGAGCACCTCTATCTGGGTCTGGCGGCTACGGTCCTGCGCGGCGGCGAGTTTGTTAAGAATCCCTACAAGACCTGGGACGAAATCGGTGCCGGCCTGCCGGGTAACCGCATCCTGGTCTATGGCCCGCCGCCAACCTCGGGCACGCGCGATGCGTTTGTTGAACTGGGCATTGAGGCCGGTGCCCGCAAATTCCCGACCCTGGACGCGATCCGCTCGGACAATGAAAAGCTGTTCAAGCAAAGGGTCGATAAGCTGCGCGAAGATGGCGGCTGGATTGATGCTGGCGAAAATGACAATGCCATTGTCGCCACCCTGACCAAGACCCCCGGCGCTATGGGCGTGTTTGGCTATTCCTTCCTGGAAGAAAACACCGACAAGGTTAAGGGCGCGACCGTCAATGGTGTTCGCCCGACCGCCAGCGCGATTGCTGATGGTTCCTATCCCCTGTCACGCTCGCTGTTTATCTATGTGAAGAAGTCGATGATCGGCGTAACACCTGGCCTGCGCGAATTTGTTCAGGAATATGTGTCGGATGCGGCGACGGGCCGCGGCGGCTATCTGCAAGGCCGGGGCCTGATCCCCCTGCCAGGCGGTCTGCACAATGCCAATAAGGCGCTGGCCGATAGTCTGCCAGCCATGGGCCGCCCAACCTCTTAAGGCGTCGGCTTGATCCAAAGAAACCCCCGTGGCCAGATCGGCTGCGGGGGTTTTTGCTTGTTTGAAGCCTGGTTTGGCTAGTCCGGCTGTGGGGTGCGGTTACGAAGCCGGGTCAGTCGCCGCAGCCTGCGCCAAAATCTGGCCTTTTCCGGTTCTGGATAGGGCTGAAGATTGCGGATGAATTCTTCGGTCGAGGCGCGCCAGGAATAGGTCTCGGCAAAGGCCCGCACGGCGCGCCGGTCCAGCTTTAGGCAATCTAGACAGGCCTGGGCCAGATCTTCCAGGCTGTCGGCCTGCGCCAACACCCCTGCGCCAGAGCCTGGGATAATATCAATCGGGCCTGGGGCCTTAAAGGCCGCGACCGGCGTGCCACAGCCCATGGCTTCCAAGATCACCAGCCCGAATGTGTCGGTCAGGGACGGAAACACAAAGACGTCGGCATCGGCAAAGTGGGCGGCCAGATCATCGCCAAACCGCGCCCCAGCAAATACAGCCTCTGGATATTTGGCCATGAGTTCGTCTTTTTGCGGTCCGTCGCCGACCACCACCTTGGTGCCAGGCAGGTCCATTTGCAAAAAGGTCTCGATATTCTTTTCCACCGCAATACGGCCGACATTGAGCCAGATCGGCCGGGGCAGGTCGCCAAACACGCCCTCGCGGCCATTCATACCGATAGGACGAAACAGGTCTGTATCCACGCCGCGCGTCCAGGGCGAGATATTGCGAAAGCCGCGCGCTAATAGCTCGTCGCGAAAGGACGGCGTGGCCACCATTAGGCGTCCCGACGGCTCGTGGAACCAGCGCATATAGGCATAGCCCGCCGCGAGCGGCAGTGGCACGCGGGCAGAGACATATTCTGGGAATTTGGTATGATAACTGGTGGTGAAGGGCAGCTTCCATTCTAGGCAGATCCGCCGTGCGGCCAGGCCAATCGGGCCTTCGGTGGCAATGTGGATGGCTTCTGGCTCAAACGATTTGAAGCGATCTTGGATCGGCTCATAAGCCCCGACCGCCAGCCGGATTTCGGGATACATCGGCAGTGGAAAGGTCTTGAACTGCTCGGGCGAGATTATATCAACTTGATGGCCAAGCGCGCGGCACTCGGCAATTGTGCGCACAAGGGTGCGCACCACGCCATTGACCTGAGGTTCCCAGGCATCGGTTGCCAGCAGGATTCGCATCAGGCTGCGGCACCGGTTTCCAAGGCCACAGCCCCGGGCTGACCAAGTCTGCGATCTATAACCGACCAGGATCGCATTTTCGCCCACTCCAAAATCTCAAGCCGCCCGTCCTTGTGTTCGACAAGCGCTGTGCAGCTTTCTACCCAATCGCCATCGTTTATATAGGCGATACCGTCAATGTCACGCATCTCCGCCTTGTGAATATGCCCACATATGACGCCGTCAACCCCCCGGCGGCGAGCCTCGTCAGCGACAGCACCCTCAAAATTCTCGATAAATTGCAGGGCATTCTTGACCCGTGACTTCAAAAACGCCGACAGGCTCCAATAACCAAACCCCATCTTGCGCCGGGCATGATTGAACAAGGTATTGAGCGCCAGGATGCTGCGATAGGCCCAGTCGCCCAAAAAGGCCAGCCAGCGCGCATGTTGCACCACGCCGTCAAACTCATCGCCATGCGTGACCAAGAACCGCCTGCCATCGGCTGTGGTATGAATGGCGTCACGGGCTACGACCACACCGCCAAAATGAATGCCGCAATAGTCTCTGGCGACCTCATCATGATTGCCGGGCACATAGGTAATCTTGACGCCTTTTCGGGCCATTCTCAGCACTTTTTGCACGACATCATTGTGCGACTGCGGCCAGTGCCACCCGCCCTTGAGCTTCCAGCCATCAATAATATCGCCGACAAGAAACAGGTGTTCGCACTCAATATTGCGGATGAAGTCCAGCAAGATCTCAGCCTGGCAACCGCGGGTGCCCAGATGGACATCAGAAATAAATACAGTTCGAAAACGATAGAGTGGCGCGTCGTCCATACTGGCCCCGTCATGCTGAACAACCGCCCAGGACCTGGGCTATAAGCCTTCGCTTAGGGTGATTGCATGTCGGTTTTGTGAAAACAGCGATTATATTCCGTATGCGGCGTGACCAAGGCCTGGGCAATGGGTGGGCTTTGGTATGCACCGCCTGATCTGGGAAACGCCAATCGGTTGTGCTAGGGAGTGCCATGGCTGATCAGAAGATTACTGAGGCTCACGGAGCCAAGGGCACGCCCAAGTCCGTGCGGACGCGCGCCCGCATTCTAGACGTGGCCCTGATCTTGTTTGTCGAGATTGGCTATCATGCCGCGACCAATGCCAAGATTGCCGAGGCCGCAGACCTGACCCGCGGGGCCATGCTGTATCATTTTGCCACCCGCGAGGCCCTGGTCGAGGCCGCTATCGAGCATATTCAGGCCGAGCGCACAGTCCTGTTCAAAGCGGCCGCGAGCGATCTGGCACCTGGCGAAGATGTCAGCGAACATGCCATTGATGCCTATTGGCGACTGCTTCACACCCCGCCCTTTATCGCCTTTGCCGAGCTAGAGGCGGTCGCGCGCACCGATGCCAGTGTAAGGTCGCGTTTGGCGGCGGCTCAGGCGGCCTTTGATCTGGTGCAGGTTGGCGATCAGTTTGCGGCCCTGGTGCGGGCCGGTTCAGGCCCGCGCTTTCAGGCCAGCCGCGATCTGGCGCGCTTTATGTTGGAAGGCCTAGCCCGGGGCGGCGTGACCTATAATATTCAGCAACGCACCGATAATCTGCTGGCTGTGATTAAGCGCGTCACCCATATGCTCAATCGTAAGGGCGCAGTGCAGGACCCCTGGCCTGAGGCCTGATCGGCTAGCTCTGGCGCTTGGCCGATTGTCCTATAGTCTGGCGCGCAAATGCTTGGAGTGACAGACGCATGACGTTTAGCCTTAACGGTGCCATAGACCCTAGCCGCGCCCAATTTGATCAGTTCAAGGCCCTGCCGCGCGACCAGCCGGTGCATATGCTCAATCTGATCCGTCTGCGGGACATGGCCCTCTATACCGAAGACCATCCTGATCGGGACTTAAAGCGAACCGGCCTTGAGGCTTATCGCGCTTATGGCCGTGAAAGTGCGCCGGTTTTCAAGCGCGTTGGCGGACAACAGATCTGGGCGGGGCGTCCTGACCTTGTCGTGACCGGACCGCAGATTGAGGCCTGGGACCTTGCCTTTATAGCGGCCTATCCCAGCGGCGGCGCGTTTTTGGAAATGGTTACTGATCCAGTTTATCGCATTGTGGTTCAGCACCGCAGCGCCGGTGTGCTCGACTCCCGCCTGATCCGCATGGCACCGCTAGAGCCGGGGGAAGGTTTTGGCGAATAGATTGCCCTTGACGTTCACGGCATCTGGCGGCCCGCTTCGCTCTCGCCTAGTGTAGCTTATAGTTTCAAACCAAGGTTTTGATGACCGATTAAGAGGAAGACTTCCATGGGTGATGTTGTCGTTGTTTCCTATGCCCGCACGGGTCTGGCCAAGTCTGGTCGCGGCGGATTTAACAATACGCACGGGGCGGCCATGGCCGGTCACGCTATCCAGCACGCTGTGGCGCGCTCCAAGATTGATCCGGCGGAGGTTGAGGACGTGATTCTGGGCTGTGGCGGTCCTGAAGGCGCTACGGGCGGAAATATTGCGCGCAATGCGGCGCTCTGGGCTGGCCTGCCCATCACCACGTCTGGGACGACCATTAATCGCTTCTGCTCGTCGGGCCTGCAGGCGATTGCCTCGGCGGCGCATTATATCAAGAACGAGGGTGCAACCGTGGCCATTGGCGGCGGCGTTGAATCCATCTCGCTGGTCCAGATGAGCGGCAAGATGAACACCTATCGCATGACCGAGGAAAAGCTCCTCGCCCAGCATCCCGCCCTATGGATGGCCATGATTGATACGGCCGATATTGTTGCAGAGCGTTATGGCGTCAGCCGCGAATATCAGGATGAATATGCTCTGCGCTCGCAACAGCGCATTGCTGCTGCCCAGGCCGCTGGCCTGTTCAAGGACGAAATCGTCCCCATGGCGACCAAGATGAAGAAGGTCGATAAGGCTACCGGCGAAGAGTCCCTGGTGGATTATGTCGTCGACAAGGATGAGTGCAACCGCGCCGATACGACGCTGGAGGGCCTGTCCTCATTGCAGCCTGTCAAGGGCCCTGGCAAGTTTGTCACGGCCGGTAATGCGTCGCAATTGTCCGATGGTGCTGCGGCTGTGGTCTTGATGGATGCCAAGGAGGCCGAAAAGCGTGGTCTTGAGCCCATGGGTATATTCCGAGGCTTTGCCGTAGCCGGTTGCGAGCCGGATGAAATGGGCATTGGCCCGGTCTTTGCCGTGCCGCGCCTCTTGGCCCGCCATGGCCTGAAGGTTTCGGATATTGATTTGTGGGAACTGAACGAGGCCTTTGCCTCCCAGTGTCTCTATAGCCGCGACCGTCTGGGCATTGATCCCGAAAAATATAATGTCAATGGCGGCTCGATTGCGATCGGCCACCCCTTTGGCATGACCGGCGCGCGTTGTGCAGGCCATGTCTTGATGGAGGGCAAGCGTCGCGGTGCCAAGCTGGCCGTGGTGACCATGTGCATTGGCGGCGGCATGGGCGCGGCAGGCCTGTTTGAGGTCCTCTAGCCTAACATCTGTCTAGGATAGATCAGGCGGCCGGGGTCAAGCCTCGGCCGCCTTTTTCATGAGCCATGCGTGGCACGTAAATCGACAAGACAAGCGCGTCAGGCCTGATAGACTGTCGCCATAGGGCCCCGTTTAAACCGAAGAGATCGCCATTATGACCTCGCCTGCCAATAACACTGCCTATGATGCCGCCCAGTATAAGCGCGCGGGTCGTGGGCGAATTTATGAGTCTATCATCGACACAATCGGCAATACGCCGCTGGTGCGGTTGCCGCGCCTGACCGCTGAACTCAAGCCCAAGGGCGAGGTTCTGGCCAAGCTGGAGTTTTTCAATCCAATCTCCAGCGTCAAGGACCGGATCGGGGCCTCGATGATTGCCGCG
>JBIIZD010000056.1:0-18397 GCA_044346445.1 Caulobacteraceae bacterium | reverse complement strand
GAAGGCGGCCGCACGGTCGGCGCTGGCGTCGTGGCCAAGATCGTCGAATAGTCTATCCATCCTGTCTTGAGGATAAGCGAGCCGCCGCCGAGGAAAACCTCAGCGGCGGTTTTGCTTTGGGGGGGGCGAAGATTACAAATAGGTCATTACAGGGAATTAAGATGGCACGGCCCGGATGGCCGCCTAGGATTGGCGAAAATCTTGGGAGGGTCTGTGATGATGTCTGGTCAATGTGTTTTTTCCCTAATTGCGGGCGTAGCAAGCCTGGCGCTGTTTGCCCCCGCGCAGGCCGCAAGCCTTGAGATCAAGAACGCGGCGGCCACAGTCGTCATCATCCCCGAAGCCCGCAGCGATGTGTCGGTCGAGGTGGTTGGCGGCGATAAGCGACTGGTGCTCAAGCAGAGCCAGTTGGGCGGTAAGGTCATCCTGGACGGCGGCATCCGTAATGTGCAGTGCACCAGCAAGGTCAAATTGGTCGTCAATGATTGGAGCGCGACCCGGTTTTGGGCGTCCGGTATTGGCAGCTTTGATCGTTCATCCCTGCCCAAGATTATCGCCCATGTTCCGCTCGATGCTAAGATCAGCGCCAGTGGCGCAGTGTTTGGTAGCATAGGGCGCAGCCAAGGCCTCAGGCTTGAGCACACCGGTTGCGGCGACTGGACCATAGCCAATGTCGAAGGCGCGCTCAAACTCAGTCAGGCGGGCTCTGGCGACACCCAGATCGGCACAGTAGGCTCAGCCGAGGTGGAAATCGCCGGTTCAGGCGATGTCAGTCTGGCCTCAGCGGCCAAGGGCCTGGATGTTGAAATCGCCGGATCGGGTGATGTTTCGGCGCAAGCCGTCGATGGTCCCTTGCGTGTTTCGATCGCTGGCTCAGGCGGTGTTGATATTAAGGGCGGCGCGGTCAGCAAGCTTGATGTCAGCATTGCCGGTTCGGGGGATGTGCATTTTGGCGGTACTGCTGCCTCGGGCGCGTTTAGTATTGCCGGATCGGGCGATATTGCGGTCCATAAGGTGTCTGGCCCGGTTAGGCGATCGGTCATGGGCTCTGGTGATATTTCGATTGGTGAATGAATCTCTTAAGGGCGTGCCAATTGTCTTGACGGGGATGGATTCGGAAGCTAATTACCGCGCCTCTGTTGGACCGGCTGTAAGTCATTTGGCTTAGACGCGGTTCGCGAAACGACCTGACATAGCGGGCTGGACCCGTAATTTTAGGATCAAGCCTCGGTGGCATGCCGCCTGGGCCGATATCGTTTTTGCGGATTTATGCGTGCTGGAGACCCTGGATTATCCAGGGTGTTCGGGTTTGGTCTTTGAAACTATCTGGGGCGTGGCTAGCGCTTAGGGAATATCGAGCGATATGGATCGACAAAATATCCGCATCAGGCTCAAGGCCTTCGATCACCGCGTGCTGGATCATTCCACACGGGAGATCGTGAACACTGCCAAGCGCACCGGCGCGACCGTTCGCGGTCCGATTCCGTTGCCAACGCTTATTGAGCGTTTCACCGTCAACCGTTCGCCGCATGTGGATAAAAAGTCCCGCGAACAGTTTGAAATCCGCACGCACAAGCGTGTTCTCGACATCGTCGACCCCACCCCGCAGACCGTGGACGCGCTCATGAAGCTCGACCTGTCCGCCGGCGTGGACGTCGAAATCAAGCTTTAGGGGGAACCGCCATGCGTACTGGCGTGATCGCCAAAAAGTTGGGCATGACTCGCTTCTTTGATGAAGCTGGCATGCATGTCCCCGTGACGGTGCTGTCTTTGGACGGTTGCCAGGTAACGGCCCAACGCACCAAGGACAAGGACGGCTACGTGGCTCTACAGCTCGGCGCCGGCTTCAAAAAAGTTAAAAACACCTCGCAGGCCATGCGTGGTCACTTTGCCAAGGCTCTGGTTGAGCCTAAGCGCACTGTGACTGAGTTTCGCGTGACTGAGGACAATCTGATCGATGTGGGCGCTGAGTTCACCGCCGATCACTTCGTGCCTGGCCAAAAGGTCGACATTTCCGGTGCCACCGTCGGTAAGGGCTTTGCCGGTGTTATGAAGCGTTGGAACTTTGGCGGCCTTCGCGCCAGCCACGGTGTCTCGCTTTCTCACCGTTCGGGTGGTTCGACCGGTCAGCGTCAGGATCCCGGCAAGGTGTTCAAGGGTAAGAAGATGCCTGGTCAGATGGGGACCACTGTCATCACGACCCAGAACCTCACCGTCTGGCGCATTGATATCGAGCGCGGCCTGATCCTGATCAAGGGTGCCGTTCCGGGTTCGGAAGGCTCCTATGTCAAGGTTCGCGACGCCAATAAGCGCGCCATTCCTGCTGATGCGCCCAAGCCGGGTGCCTTCCGCAAGTCCGGTGAAGCGACTGCAGCCCCGCAAGAGGCTCCGGCTGAAATCATGGCTGGGGATGAAGCATGAAAATCGATGTAATCACCCTGGATGCCGGTAAGGCCGGCTCTGTGGACTTGCCTGATGATATCTTCGGTATCGAAGATATTCGTGGCGATATCCTTCAGCGTTGTGTGAACTGGCAACTGGCCAAGCGCCGCGGCGGGAACCACAAGGTGCAGACCCGGAATGAAAATTCCCGCACCGGCAAGAAGATGTACAAGCAAAAGGGCACCGGTGGTGCACGTCACGGCTCACGCCGGGCGCCTCAGTTTGTCGGCGGTAGCCGCGCTTTTGGTCCTGTGGTCCGTAGTCACGCTTTTGACCTGCCCAAGAAGATCCGGGCCATGGCCCTGCGCCATGCCTTGTCTTCCAAGCTGAAGTCCGGCGCGATTGTGGTGCTGGACAAGGCCGCTCTTGAGACCCCAAAGACCGCAGGTTTGCGGGCCCAGTTCGAAAAGCTTGGCCTGATCAATGCCTTGGTCATTACCGGGATCGAGATCGACGCCAATTTCAAGCTGGCGGCTCGCAATATTCCGAACGTTGATGTTCTGCCCAATGCGGGCCTGAATGTTTACGACATCCTGCGCCGTAAGACGCTGGTGCTGACTCGCGAAGCTATTGACGCGATCTCGGCCCGTTTCGCTGAGAAGGAGGCCGCATAATGGTTGCGACCGCCCGCCATTACGACACCGTCCTGGCTCCGGTGATCACTGAAAAGGCTACCCTGCTGTCTGAGCAGAACAAGGTGGTCTTCAAGGTGGCACAAGATGCCTCTAAGGACGAAATCGCCGCCGCCGTTGAAGAATTGTTCAAGGTCAAGGTTACCAAGGTCAATACCATGGTTACCAAGGGCAAGACCAAGCGCTTCCGCGGTACAATTGGACGTCGTAACGATGTCAAAAAAGCGATCGTGACCCTGGCTGAAGGCCAGTCGATCGACATCACGACCGGACTGTAGGACGGGACGATGGCTCTTAAGCATTTCAATCCAACCTCGCCAGGGCGTCGCGCCCTTATCCTGGTTGACCGTTCCGAGTTGCACAAAGGCGGCCCGGTTAAATCTCTTGTCGAAGGCCTGACCAAGTCGGGCGGACGCGGCGGCAATGGCCGTATCGCTGTTCGCTTTCGCGGCGGCGGCGCAAAGCGGCTTTATCGGCTGGTCGATTTCAAGCGTCGCAAGTGGGACGTTCCGGCGACCATTCAGCGTCTTGAATACGATCCGAACCGGACCGCCTTCATCGCCCTGATCAAGTATGCTGATGGCGAGCTTGCCTATATCCTGGCCCCTCAGCGGGTTAAGGCTGGCGACGAGATTGTGGCTTCCGAGAAGGTGGACGTAAAGCCAGGCAATGCCTCGCCCCTGCGCTCCATGCCCATCGGGACCATCATTCATAATGTCGAGCTGAAGCCCGCCAAGGGTGGCCAGATCGCCCGTTCGGCCGGGGCCTATGCCCAGCTGGTTGGCCGCGATGGTGGCTATGCCCAGATCCGCCTCAATTCAGGCGAGCTGCGCATGGTGCAAGACACCTGCATGGCCACGGTCGGCGCGGTTTCGAACCAAGATCACATGAACGAAAACCTCGGCAAGGCCGGGCGGGTTCGTCACATGGGCTTCCGCCCGCATGTTCGCGGCGTGGCCATGAACCCAATCGATCACCCCCACGGCGGCGGCGAAGGCCGCACCTCGGGCGGTCGCAACCCCGTGACACCTTGGGGTAAAGACACCAAGGGCACACGGACCCGGAAGAACAAGGCGACGGATAAGTTCATTATCCGGACACGCCACGTGAAGAAGGCTCGCTAATCGATGACCCGTTCCGTTTGGAAAGGTCCGTTCGTCGACGGTTATCTGCTGAAAAAGGCGGATACGGCGCAAAGCTCGGGCCGCAAGGAAGTGATCAAGACCTGGTCGCGCCGTTCGACCATCATGCCCCAGTTCGTGGGCCTGACGTTCGGCGTTTATAATGGTCACAAGCACGTTCCCGTGCAGATCAGCGAAGACATGGTTGGGCACAAGCTCGGTGAGTTCTCACCGACCCGCTTCTTCCCCGGCCACGCTGCGGACAAGAAGGCAAAGAGGAAGTAGAGATGGGAAAGAAAGCGACCGAACGGCGCCTGAAGCCCGTCGAGGCCATGGCCAAGGTGAGCACATTGCGCACCGGCCTGCGCAAGCTCAACCTCGTTGCCGCGTCCATTCGCGGTCTCAAGGTTCAGCGCGCCCTCAACGAGCTTGAGTTCAGCCACAAGCGTATAGCGGTTGATGTGCGCAAGGCTCTTTATTCAGCGATTTCAAACGCTGAAAACAATCACAATCTCGACATCGACAACCTGGTCGTTGCCGAAGCCTATGTGGGCAAAAACTTGGTGATGAAGCGGTTTTCGGCTCGCGCTCGCGGCCGGTCTTCACGCATCGAGAAGCCCTTTTCGGAGATCACCATCGTGGTCCGTGAACTCGGCGAGGTGGCCTAATGGGTCAGAAGGTCAATCCGATCGGGCTAAGGCTCGGTATCAATCGCACGTGGGATTCGCGTTGGTTCGCCGACGGAAACGATTATTCGCGTCTGCTGCACCAGGACATCAAGCTCCGTGCCGAGCTGAGGAAGCGTCTTGGCCAGGCTGGCGTCTCGCGCATCATCATTGAGCGCCCGCACCGCAAGTGCCGGGTCACCATCTATGCTGCACGCCCCGGCGTCATCATCGGCAAGAAGGGTCAAGACATCGACAAGCTCCGAAAGGATCTGTCGGACATGACCGAGGGTGAGGTTCTGCTCAATATCGTTGAAGTGCGTAAGCCTGAAGCCGATGCGCAACTGGTGTCTGAGAACATTGCCCAACAGTTGGAGCGCCGGGTTGCTTTCCGCCGCGCCATGAAGCGGTCCATGCAATCGGCCATGCGTTTGGGTGCCAAGGGCATTCGGATCAATGTCTCGGGTCGTCTGGGCGGCGCTGAAATCGCGCGGATGGAATGGTATCGTGAAGGCCGCGTGCCCTTGCATACCCTGCGCGCTGATATTGATTATGGCTTTACCGAAGCCAAGACGACTTACGGCATCATTGGCGTAAAGACCTGGATCTTTAAGGGTGAAGTGCTTGAGCACGATCCTTCGGCCCAGGACAAGCGTCTGGCGGGTGAAACCGGTCCCGCTGGTGAAGGTGGCGGCCGTAGTGAACGTAGCGATCGAGGCGACCGTGGCGATCGCCGCGACCGTCGCGATCGGGGTTGAGGTCTAGGTCATGTTGCAACCTAAGAAAACCAAGTATCGGATGCAGTTCAAGGGCCGCATCCACGGCAATGCCAAGGGTGGCTACACCCTTAGCTTCGGCTCCTATGGCCTGAAGACTTTGGAGCCTGAGCGCATCACGGCGCGGCAAATCGAGGCGGCTCGCCGCGCGATTACCCGTCAGATGAAGCGTCAAGGCCGGGTCTGGATCCGTATTTTCCCGGACGTGCCGGTTTCCGGCAAGCCTGCTGAAGTGCGGATGGGTAAGGGTAAGGGCGCTGTGGATCACTGGGCGGCGCGTTGCGCTCCTGGCCGCATCTTGTTTGAAATCGACGGCGTTGCCGACGACATCGCTCGTGAAGCCCTGCGGCTTGGCGCGGCCAAATTGCCGGTCAAGACCAAGGTCGTCACCCGCATCGATGCTGGCGGCGTTATGGCGGAGCAACCATAATGAAAATTGCTGACATCCGAGGCCTGACCTCTGATCAACTCCATGATGAGCTGCTAAAGCTCAAAAAGGAGCAATTTAATCTGCGTTTCCAAGCCGCTACCGGCCAGGTCGAAAAGACCCACCGGGTGGACGAGGTACGTAAATCGATCGCGCGCATCAAGACCGTGCTGCGCGGCAAAACCGCCGCAGCATAGGGAGATCATCAGTGCCCAAGCGGATACTTGAAGGCGTTGTCGTCTCCGATAAGGGAGACAAGACCGTCGTTGTGAAGGTGGAGCGGACTTTCCTGCACCCCGTTCTTCGCAAGACTGTGCGTCGTTCTAAGAAATACCACGCCCACGACGAGGCGAATAACTGCAAGACCGGTCAAATCATTCGGATCATCGAATGTGCACCGAAGTCCAAGCTCAAGACCTGGGAGGTCGTTTTCAACGCCTCCTCGGCTTTGAGCGAATAGTCAGAGAGGATCGCAGACTATGATCCAGATGCAAACTAACCTGGAAGTTGCCGACAACTCGGGCGCTCGCCGGGTCATGTGCATCAAGGTGCTTGGCGGCGCCGGCCGGCGTTATGCCAGTGTCGGTGATGTCATTGTGGTTTCCGTAAAGGAAGCCATCCCTAGGGGCCGTGTGAAGAAGGGCGACGTTATGCGCGCCATCGTCGTGCGGACAGCTCAGGGCATCAAGCGCAAGGACGGCTCGCTGATCCGCTTCGATAAGAATGCGGCCGTGATCGTCAATAAACAAAGTGAGCCGATCGGCACGCGGATTTTTGGTCCAGTTCCTCGTGAACTGCGCGCCAAGAACCACATGAAGATCATCTCCCTCGCCCCCGAGGTGCTGTAAATGTCAGCCAAGATCAAAAAAGGCGACCGTGTCGTCGTTCTGGCCGGACGCGACAAGGGTCGTCAGGGTCAGGTTCTGCGGGTTCTGCCCAAGGAAGATCGCTTGTATGTCGGCGGGATCAATATGGTCCAGCGGCACACGCGTCCGACCCAGGCTGACCCTCAGGGCGGTATCAAGAACAAGGAAGCGGCGATCCACGTATCGAACGTCGCCATTGTTGATCCAAAGTCGGGTGCGGCAACGCGCATTGGCTTCAAGATTGACGGCGACAAGAAGGTCCGCGTGGCCAAGAAGTCCGGTGAGGTCATCAATGGCTGATGAACAAAAATACGAACCGCGCCTCAAGGGCGTCTATCGCGAGCAGATCCGCCCGGCCATGAAGGCTGAATTCTCGTATACCAACGAGATGCAGATTCCCAAGATCGAAAAGATCGTGATCAATATGGGTATCGGCGAGGCGGTTGCAGATTCTAAAAAGGCCCAGGCGGCCATGAAGGATCTGGCAGCGATTGCGGGCCAAAAGCCTGCGCCGACCCGCGCCCGTCTGTCGATCGCTGGCTTTAAGCTGCGCGAAGGCATGATTGTCGGGGCTAAGGTGACGCTTCGCAAGGATCGCATGTATGAGTTTCTCGACCGTCTGATCACCATCGCGCTGCCGCGCGTGAAGGATTTCCGCGGCCTGAAGCCAACCTCGTTCGATGGTCGTGGCAACTTTGCCATGGGTTTGAAGGAGCACATTGTGTTCCCGGAAATCAATTACGACCAGATCGATCAGATGTGGGGCATGGACATTATCGTCTGTACCTCTGCCCGTACTGATGATGAGGCGCGCGCGCTTCTGAAGCAGTTTCAATTCCCGTTCACGTCCTGATCGGGAGGGAAAGACAAACTCATGGCCAAAAAAAGCGCCGTTAACCGCAATGAGATGGTCCGCCGTCTCGTCAAGAAGTTCGCAGCCAAGCGCGACGAACTTAAGGCAATTGCCAACGATGAAGCCCTTCCGCTGGAAGAGCGTTTCGATGCGCGCCTTAAGCTTGCCAAGCTGCCGCGCAATTCCGCCAAGAACCGTATCCGTAACCGTTGCGAAATCACCGGTCGGCCACGGGCCTTTTATCGTAAATTGAAGATGTCGCGGATCGCGTTGCGGGAGCTTGGCTCCAATGGCCAGATTCCCGGTCTCGTCAAGTCAAGCTGGTAGGAGGACTTCATGGCTGTGAATGACCCCATCGGCGATATGATCGCCCGTATTCGGAACGCCGCTATGCGTAAGCGCAGCAAGGTCTCGACGCCCGCGTCGGTCCTGCGTGGACGCGTCTTGGAAGTGCTTCAGTCCGAAGGCTATATCCGCGGTTATGCTCTGGTTGAAAAGCCAGGCACATTTGCGGAATACGAAATCGAATTGAAGTATTTCGACGGTGAGCCGGTGATCGTGGAAATTGCGCGCGTGTCCAAGCCTGGACGCCGGGTGTATTCCTCGGTTAAGGATCTCAAGCCCGTCAAGAACGGTCTTGGTATCTCCATCCTTTCGACACCCAAGGGTGTCATGTCCGACAACGCGGCCCGCGATAATAACGTGGGCGGCGAAGTTCTCTGCCGCGTCTACTAGGCGCGGGGAGGGAAAAGAAAAATGTCACGGATCGGCAAAAAAGCGGTCTCCATTCCTTCCGGCGTCACCTTGACCCTGGACGGCCAAACGGTTGCAGTCAAAGGCCCTAAGGGGTCCTTGTCCTGGACAGTCGCCGAGGAAATCGAGATGAAGATCGAGGGCGGTGAGCTTAGCTTCACGCCTCGCGATGACTCAAAGCGGGCCAAGTCGATGTGGGGTCTGTCCCGCACCTTGGTCGGCAACATGGTTCATGGTGTCACTGTTGGTTACCAGCAGTCCCTGGAACTGGTCGGCGTGGGTTACAGGGCGGCGCTCAAGGGCCCCAATCTGGCCATGCAGCTCGGTTTCAGCCACGAGGTGGACGTTCCGCCTCCGGCCGGGGTCACCTTTGCTGTGCCCAAGCAAACTGAAATCATCATCTCCGGCATTGATAAGCAGGCGGTCGGTGAAATTGCGGCGGTCATTCGTCGGATTCGTCCGCCAGAGCCTTATAAGGGCAAGGGTGTTCGTTATTCCGGCGAGAAGGTTCGTCGCAAGGAAGGCAAGAAGAAGTAAGCCATGGCCCTTTCTCCCCGCGATTTGTCTCAGCGCCGTGCCCAGCGCACGCGCATCAGGCTTAAGGCCCTTTCGAATGGCCGCCCGCGTCTGACGGTTTTCCGCTCGGACAAGAATATCTGTGCCCAGATCATCGATGATCGCCAAGGCATTACCCTGGCTGCGGCTTCTTCGCTTGAAGCCTCCGCCAAGTCCGAGCACGCCAAGGGCTCGGACAAGGACGCCGCGGTTGTCGTGGGTAAGCTCGTTGCCCAAAGGGCGATGGAAAAGGGCGTCAAGGACGTCTTTTTCGATCGCGGTGGGTATCTGTTTCATGGCCGGATCAAGGCCCTGGCTGACGCCGCGCGCGAAGCCGGCTTGAACTTTTAAGGAAACCGCATGGCTCGTAAAAACGAAGAGCGCGGCGACCGCCGTGACCGGGATGAGCGCGACAGCGATATTGTCGAAAAGCTGGTCCACATCAATCGCGTCGCTGCCACGGTTAAGGGTGGACGCAGGTTCTCCTTTGCCGCTCTGATGGTCGTTGGTGACCAAAAGGGTCGGGTTGGATTTGGGCATGGCAAGGCGCGTGAAGTGCCTGAAGCCATTCGCAAGGCCACTGAGGAAGCCAAGAAGACCATGATCCGCGTGCCCTTGCGCGAAAGCCGCACCCTGCATCATGATGGCTCAGGCCGTCACGGGGCAGGTAAGGTCATGCTTCGCGCGGCACCTCCTGGAACGGGCATTATTGCCGGCGGTCCGATGCGCGCTGTCTTGGAAACCCTAGGGGTTCAGGACGTCGTATCCAAGTCGGTCGGTTCGTCCAATCCCTATAACATGGTTCGCGCCACGTTTGACGCACTCAAGGGGCAGTCTTCGCCTCGCCAGGTCGCCAATAAGCGTGGCAAGAAGGTCGGTGACATTATTGGTCGCCGGGCCGATGGCGCTTCGTCGCCTGACGCCGTCGAAGGCTAAGGATCAAAGACATGGCCAAGATCACTGTTCAACAAACCGGCAGCCCTATCCGCCGCAGTAAAGACCAGCGCGCCACCTTGGCGGGTCTGGGCCTTAATCGCATGGGCCGCGTTTCAACCTTGGAAGACACACCTTCCGTTCGCGGAATGGTCGCCAAGGTCCAACACCTGGTTGCTGTCGTCGAAGAACAAGTCTAAGCAACAAAGACATAAGGAGCCCCGCTAATCTGGCGGGGCTCTTTTCTGCTCTTAGTACAATCGCCGAGTCGGGCCCTGGGCCCGGCGACTTTCTCAAAAGGATAGGCTCATGACCAAGCTGAATGAAATTCGTGATAATGAAGGCGCGACCAAGGATCGTATGCGCGTTGGCCGTGGCCCGGGTTCGGGTAAGGGCAAGACCGCCGGTCGCGGCGTCAAGGGTCAAAAGTCCCGTTCGGGTGTCTCGATCCACGGCTTTGAAGGCGGCCAGATGCCCCTTCACATGCGTATGCCAAAGCGCGGCTTTAACAATATGTTCCGCAAGGACTTTGCCGAGGTCAATCTGTGGCGTCTGGAATAGGCGATTGAGGCCGGGCGTCTTGATGCATCCCAGCCCATGGATGCCACGGTCCTGATCGCCGCTGGCGTCATTCGCCGCAAGCTGGATGGTATCCGTCTGCTCGGCCATGGTGAGCTGAAGAGCAAGATCAATATCACCGTTTATGGGGCAACCCCTTCGGCCATCGCCGCTGTGGAAGCCGCAGGTGGTAGCGTAACCACCACCAAGAAGGTCGTGGTCAAGGCGCAAGCCTAGTCGCAACTGCGTAAGAAGGGTGCCAGTCTGGCGTTTTGGGCTGGCCTCATTATCTTAGGCGATCGCGGGGCTCTTGCCAGGACCGGTTGGTCCAGACAATCTTGCGACACGTCGTGTGAAATCGCCCCAGGGGGTGCCTATGGCCTCGGCCGCAGAACAACTCGCAGCGAATATGAATTTCGGGTCTTTCCAAAAGGCCACGGAACTTCAAAAGCGCATCTTGTTTACCCTGATTGCCCTCGTGGTCTATCGGTTGGGGACCTATATCCCCATTCCCGGTATCGATCCGATGGCGTTTACGCGGGCCTTTGAAGGACAGTCCAAGGGCATACTTGGCATGTTCAACATGTTCTCCGGCGGCGCGGTCGAGCGCATGGCGATCTTGTCGCTGAACGTGATGCCCTATATCTCGGCCTCGATCATTGTGCAGTTGATGGGGACGGTTTATCCGCCCTGGGAAAAGCTGCGCAAGGAAGGCGGGGAGGCGGGCCGCAAACAGCTTAATCAATATACCCGTTATTTGACCGTGCTCTTGGCCCTGTTTCAGTCGGCCAGTATCGGGATCGGCCTGCAAAACAGCCCGGGCCTGGTTGATCAGCCCGGTGTATTCTTCCTGGTCTCGACCATTGTCACCCTGACCGGGGGCACCATGTTCCTGATGTGGCTGGGTGAGCAGATCACAAGCCGCGGCGTCGGCAATGGCGTGTCCTTGATCATTTTTGCCGGTATTGTGGCCAGCCTGCCCAGAGGGATATGGCAGATGCTGACCCTGACCCAGCAAGGTGCACTGTCGGGCTTTGCCATGTTCATGATCAGCGCCCTGGCAGTGGTTGTGGTTCTGGCGATCGTGTTCATTGAACGCTCGCAGCGCCGCTTGCTGGTTCAGTATCCCAAGCGCCAGACCGGCAACCGTATCACCGGCGGTGAGACCTCTTTCATGCCGCTTAAGATCAATACGGCTGGGGTGATCCCGCCGATCTTTGCGTCCAGCCTGCTATTGCTACCTGCCACCGCTATGGGCTTTTTGGCCACGGCCAATTTGCCGACCTGGGCGGAGTGGGTGCCGGGGCTGGTTGGTGAATTACAGCATGGTCGGCCGCTATTTATGGTGTTTTATGCCGCCCTGATCATCTTCTTCTCGTTCTTCTATACGTCGATTGTGTTCAATCCCGACGATACGGCGGAGAATTTGCGTAAATATGGCGGCTTCCTGCCGGGAATTCGTCCGGGCAAGCGCACGGCTGAATATCTGGACTATGTCTTGAGCCGTCTGACAGTGATTGGCGCGGCCTATATTACGGCGGTGTGTTTGCTGCCAGAAGCCTTGATCGGTTTCTATAATGCACCCTTCTATCTCGGTGGCACTTCAATTCTGATTGTGGTGACCGTGACCATGGATACGGTTGCGCAGATTCAGTCGCATTTGCTGGCCCATCAATATGAGGGTCTGATAAAGAAGTCCAAACTCCGGGGGGGGCGCGGCAAATGAATTTGATACTGTTTGGCCCACCGGCCGCAGGCAAGGGCACCCAGGCCAAGCGTCTGGTGTCCGAGCGCGGCATGGTTCAATTATCGACCGGCGACATGTTGCGCGCGGCGCGAAGCTCTGGCTCAGAGCTTGGCCTGCGGGTTGCGGCGATCATGGATGGCGGCCAACTGGTTTCTGATGAGATTGTCATAGCCTTGATTGAAGAGCGTCTGCCGGAGGCTGAGGCCGCTGGCGGCGCGATATTCGATGGTTTCCCCAGGACCCTGGCCCAGGCCAAGGCTCTGGACGCTATGCTGGCCAGTCGCGGCTCCAAGATTGATCTGGTTATCCAGCTCAAGGTGGACGATGCCGCCCTGATCGAGCGCATGGGCATAAGGTTTGCGCTTGAGGGCCGGGCCGATGATAAGCCGGACGTGTTTGTCACACGCTTGGCGGCCTATAATGAACAAACCGCACCCTTGCTGCCCTATTACCAGGCGCAAGGAAAGCTGATCGAGGTCAACGGTATGGCGGCGTTGGAAAACGTCGCTGTCGCCGTGGATGCAGCCTTAGCTGCATCCTGAAGGAGAATTTCGCCGCTAACAGCGATCGCCCTTGGGCGGTTGAGGAAGGCATATTTAACCGGGTTTAAAGCAGGTTTTCTGCTTTGGACTGTTGACGGAAGCGCAATCGTCCCTATAACGGTGCGCTTCCGCGAAAATGGCGCGAAGACGGCGTCAGCTATGCCATTTTGGTAGTTGGCTGACTTACGGCTTTTGCGCTCATGCGCGTGACGAGGAGATTCAAGGCGTGGCCCGTATTGCAGGCGTCAATATACCTACCAATAAGCGCGTCGTGATCGCGCTTCAGTACATTCATGGCATTGGTCAAACCAAGGCGAAGGAAATTGTTGGCAAGGTGGGCATTGAAGATGCGCGCCGGGTGAACCAATTGTCCGATGCAGAAGTTCTCCAGATCCGCGAAGCCATTGACCGTGACTATACGGTTGAGGGCGATCTTCGTCGCGAGACCTCGATGAACATCAAGCGTTTGATGGACCTGGCCTGCTATCGCGGCCTGCGTCACCGTAAGGGCCTTCCGGTCCGCGGCCAACGCACTCATACCAACGCGCGTACGCGCAAAGGCCCGGCGAAGCCCATCGCTGGCAAGAAGAAATAAGGCGAGGCTTTAAGTCCGATGGCCAAAGAACCCACACGCGTTAAAAAGCGCGAACGTAAGAATATTTCCTCGGGCGTGGCGCACGTCAATGCCTCGTTCAACAATACCATGATCACCATCACTGACGCCCAGGGCAATGCGATTTCCTGGTCGTCATCGGGGACAATGGGCTTCAAGGGTTCGCGCAAATCGACCCCATTTGCTGCCCAGATGGCCGCTGAGGATGCAGGCCGCAAGGCTATGGAACATGGTGTAAAAACCTTAGAAGTGAATGTTTCTGGGCCCGGTTCAGGGCGTGAGTCAGCCTTGCGGGCCTTGCAGTCCGTCGGTCTGACCATTACGACCATCCGCGATGTAACGCCCATTCCTCACAATGGCTGTCGTCCGCCGAAGCGTCGTCGGGTCTAGTCTTACACCGTCTTAGTCTTCATCGCCGGCCCGAATGCGTGGCCGGCGAGTCGCGTTCAAGGAAGAGCATCCGTGATCGAACGAAATTGGAACGAGCTTATCCGTCCTGAAAAGCCCCAAATCGAAACGGGCGTGGATGGGCAATGCAAGGCCCGTATTATTGCTGAGCCGCTTGAGCGCGGGTTTGGTGTGACCTTGGGCAACGCCTTGCGCCGGGTCTTGATGTCCTCGCTGCAAGGTGCGGCGGTGACCGCCGTGCAGATCGATGGCGTCGTGCATGAATTTTCGTCGCTGGAAGGCGTGCGTGAAGACGTGGTCGACATCGTCCTGAACATTAAGCAACTGGCGCTCAGCATGCATGCTGAAGGGCCAAAGCGTATGACCCTGCGTGCGACCGGCCCTGGTGAAGTGACCGCTGGCCAGATCGATGCGCCTGCCGATATTGAAATCCTGAACAAGGACCATGTCCTTTGCACCCTCGACGACGGTGCCTCGGTGCGGATGGAGTTCACAGTCGCGTCTGGCAAGGGCTATGTGCCTGCCGAGCGCAATCGCCCGGAAGATTCGCCGATTGGCCTGATCGCGGTCGACAGCCTGTTTAGCCCCGTCAAGCGCGTGGCCTATAAGGTTGAGCCAACCCGTCAGGGCCAGTCTCTGGACTATGATAAGCTGGTTTTGGACATTGAGACCAATGGCGCTGTGTCGCCTGTGGATGCTGCGGCCTATGCCGCCCGCATTCTGCAAGACCAGTTGCAAATCTTCATCACCTTTGAAGAGCCCAAGAAGAAGTCGTCCGAAGAATCCAAGCCAGAACTGCCGTTCAATCCGTCCTTGCTGAAAAAGGTCGACGAGTTGGAACTGTCGGTGCGTTCGGCCAACTGCCTGAAGAACGACAATATCGTGTATATCGGCGACCTGATTCAAAAGACCGAAGCCGAAATGCTGCGGACCCCGAATTTCGGGCGCAAGTCCTTAAACGAGATCAAGGAAGTGCTTTTGGGCATGGGCTTGCACCTTGGTATGGACGTGCCCAACTGGCCGCCTGAAAACATCGAAGATCTGGCCAAGAAGTTCGAAGACCAGATCTAGCCCCGACTTATTTTCCAGCCGGGGTGACCGGGCTGGGAAATGTGATATAGACCCCGTATTGTGCGGCCCGCCGGGAGGCGGCCCGCAGCCCAAGGAGAGACCCCTATGCGCCACGGTTTTGCGCACCGCAAACTCGGTCGGACCAGCGCCCACCGCACAGCCATGTTCGCCAATATGGCGGCCTCGCTGATCAAGCACGAGCAGATCGTCACGACCTTGCCCAAGGCCAAGGAACTGCGTCCGATCGTCGAAAAGCTTGTCACCCTGGCCAAGCGCGGCGATCTGCATGCGCGGCGTCAGGCGATCAGCAAGATCCGTGACGTCGAACAGGTCGGCAAGTTGTTCTCCATGCTTGGCCCACGCTATCAAGAGCGCCAAGGCGGCTATATCCGCGTGCTCAAGGCCGGGTTCCGTTATGGCGATAATGCGCCCCTGGCCGTGATTGAATTTGTTGATCGCGATCCGTCGGAAAAGGGCAAGGACTCCGGTCCGGTCCATACCGACGCCGCCGACGACTAGGCTAGACTTTTAACCCCCGGCGCAAACCGGGGGTTTTTTGTATCCAGATTAAACGGCCATCAGGAGCAGGCCCTTGACCAAGCCGGTTTCGCCGCGCGCGCCCAGACAGGCTGGCATCGGCTTTATCTTTGCTACAGCCCTGATCGATGTGATCGCCATGGGCGTGATGATCCCGGTCCTGCCCAATCTGGTGCGGTCCATGGTTGGCGGCGATACGGCGGTTGCCGCCGATTATACGATGATTTTTGCCGTGACCTGGGGGGTCATGCAATTTGTCTGCAGCCCCATTCTGGGAATGATGTCGGACCGGTTTGGCCGCCGTCCAGTCCTGCTGATCTCGATCTTTGGGCTTGGCATAGACTATGTGTTTATGGCCTTGGCTCCCACTCTGGGCTGGCTGTTTGTTGGCCGCGTTATCAATGGCATTACGTCCGCCAGTTTCTCGACGGCCAATGCCTATATTGCGGACATAACCACCCCGGAAAACCGCGCCAAGGCGTTTGGCATGATGGGGGCGGCGTTTGGCCTTGGCTTTATCCTTGGCCCGGCCATTGGCGGGTTTTTGGGCCAGTATGACCTGCGCTGGCCGTTTTATCTTTCGGCGGCCTTGGCGCTGGCCAATTGGCTTTATGGCTATTTTGTCCTGCCCGAATCCCTGCCCAAAGAGCGCCGGAGCAAGACCTTGAACTGGCGAAAAGCCAATCCGGTTGCGTCGCTCGATCTTTTGACCTCCAAGCCTGGCCTATTTGGCTTGGCCTCGATCTGGTTCTTGTACCAGATGGCGCATAATGTGTTTCCGAGCATATTTGTCCTGTTTGTCGGTCACCGGTTCGGTTGGGGGCCGGCTGAGGCGGCGACCATGCTGGTGGTGATGGGCGTGGTCAGCGTGGTGGTGCAGGTGTTTTTGGTTGGCCGGGCCGTGCGCGTCTTGGGCGAGCGTGGGGCCTTGGTCATAGGCCTGACCTGTATGGTTGCGGCCTTTTTTATCTATAGTCTCGCGCCCAATCCGTGGGTGTTTTACCTAGGTCAGGTCGTCGGTGCCTTGGGAGGGCTGTCGGGCCCCGCCTTACAAAGCCTTATGGCCGCGCGGGTCGAGCCGTCGGAGCAGGGGCGTTTGCAGGGCGTAAACGCGGCGATGATGGGCATTTGCGCGATTATTGGGCCTGCCATTTATCTGTCCTTATTGGCGTTTGCGATTCGTCAGGAGGCGACGCTTCACCTGCCAGGCCTGCCGATTATGGTTGCAGGCGGTTTTTGTCTTTTGGCCTTGGGCCTGGCTTGGCGACTAGGTATTGCGAAAACAACGGATGCGCCGTCTATTGGACCGGCCCCTGGATAAAAATTTTAACTCGCCATGTTTTCGTCATCAAGACTGTAGCAATATAGCCAAAACCGTGGCCGAAAACTGGATTGTCCTGCCCATGCGCCTTCGCCGTCTGATCATTCCCATACTGACCCTGGTCGCCGCCTGTTCTGGCCCCAATACCAAGGGGGTCGCGCAAACCGTCATGCCAGCCTTGAGCGCCGCGCCCTTGGCTGAGCCAACCCGGCATGTTCCGGGGGATGCGGGGTCTATCAAGACCTCGTTCGCGCCTGTGGTGAAACGCGCCGCCCCCGCCGTGGTCAATGTGTTCAGCCGCCGTATGGTGCGCCAAAGGGTCGATCCGTTCTGGGAGTTTTTTGGCGGCGGCGGCATGCCGGGCAGCCGGGTGGAACAGTCCTTGGGCTCAGGCGTTTTGGTGCGCTCTGACGGCATAGTCGTGACTAATAATCACGTCATTGCCGACATGCAGGAGATTATGGTGGTCCTGGCCGACCGGCGCGAGTTTCCCGCCAAGGTGCTGCTGGCCGATCCACGCTCTGATCTGGCAGTCTTGCAGATTGATACCAAGGGCGAGCGGCTGCCGGTTTTAGCCATAGACGACAAGGAGCCTGTGCTGGTCGGCGATCTGGTGCTGGCAATTGGCAATCCGTTTGGCGTGGGTCAGACCGTGACCAATGGCATTGTCTCGGCCCTGGCCCGGACCGATGTTGGCATTACCGACTATTCCTTCTTTATCCAGACCGATGCCGCGATCAATCCGGGCAATTCGGGCGGGGCCTTGGTCGATATGGACGGCGATCTGATTGGCCTGAATACCGCAATCTTTTCGCGTTCGGGCTCCAGCTCTGGCATTGGCTTTGCCATTCCCGCCGCCATGGTCAAGCAGGTGGTCGAAAGCGCCATTGGCGGGCGAAGCACGGTTGTGCGGCCATGGCTTGGGGCCAAGATGCAGCCCGTTACCCGTGAGTTGGCCAAGGGCCTGGGTCTGGACCGGCCCGAAGGCGTGCTGATAGCCGATATTTTTCCAGGCGCTGCCGCCGATAAGGCAGGGCTTGAGGTTGGCGACCTGATCTTGGCCATTGATGGTCAGGCGGTCAATGACGAGGCCGCCGTCAATTATCGCATTGGCACCCGCAAGCCCGGCGACACTGCCCAGATTCAGATCCGCCGCAATGGATCGGCCAAGACCATTGCCGTGCGGGTCGCCCTGCCGCCTTCGGATCGCGCGCCTGATGAGCGTGTGCTCAGTGGTCGTCATCCGCTCGATGGGGTCAGCGTGGTCAATCTGTCGCCAGCCGTAGCCGAGTCCCTTGGGGCTGACCCCTTCCTCGCCAAGCAGGGCGTCATGATCACCAAGATTTCGCCCCAGTCCTATGCGGGCGGCGCGGGCTTTCAGCGGGGCGATCTGATCCGTCAGGTCAATGGCCAAACCATTAGCTCGACAGCCGACCTAGCCCGGGCGCTGCAAACCCCCTCGCGGGTCTGGAACCTGTCCATCCAGCGTGGCGGCCAAATGATTTCGGCGCAGTTTCGGCTTTGATGCGGTCCGGCTGAGCCCCCTCCACCGCTTCGCGGTCCCCCTCCCCCGGTGG
>JBIIZD010000055.1:0-19046 GCA_044346445.1 Caulobacteraceae bacterium | reverse complement strand
CAGACCTCGGACATGATCCGTCGTCAGTGGCAAGACACACAAACGGCGGAACCGGCCAAAACCGATCCCGCCGCTGTTTAGGTGTTTGGCCTAAGGCCTAGAAGGCCTTGCGAACCGTCAAATAGGCCTGACGCGGTGCGCCAACCATGTGATAGCCACCGCCACCACTATTGGCCGTCGAGAAATACTGTTCGTCGGTCAGGTTGGTGATATTGGCCTGAATTTCCAGCCCCTTAAGGAAGGGGTTTTGGGACTGGAACCGATAGCCGCCGCTGAGTTCAGCCACCGTATAGCCATCGAGGAAGTCTGTGGCCGCAATCGTATAGGAGCGGCGGCTGGTATAGGAGACGCCCGCCCGTGCAAACCACTGGTCGTTATCATAGGCCAGTTCGGCATGGGCAATTGTCTCAGGCGTATCTTGGGTGACCTTGCCCTTGATCCTGTCGGTTAGCTTGCCGTCTGGACCAAAGATGTCATCATCATATTCAGAGCGGTTATAGGCAAAGGAGCCAAATGCGGTCCAGTGTTCCATAAACCGGTAGGTCCCAATGGCCTCAATACCCTTAGAGCTAACGCCGCCGACATTGGCGAGCACGCTAGGATTGCCGACAATGCCAGGGCCCGTCGGGCGGCTCAAGATACGGTCTTCAAATTTCACGCTATAGATCGCAACCGATCCCTCAAAGCCGCTATTGCGATAGCGATAGCCAAGCTCGAAGGTCTTGGAGATTTCAGGACGAAGCTTGTTCTTGATGGCTTCAAAACCGGCCTGGCTGGTCGAGAAGGGGCCCGCTGTGCCGGCGCTTACGAAGGCGCGGGCATTTTGGGTATAGTCACCAAAGACTTCGCCCTTATCGGCGAGATCATAGTTGAATCCGATCTGAGGCAGGAAGCCTTCATCAATCTCGATCGAGCCAACGGCATTGCTACCCGCGACGCGGTTGGCATTGTTCTCGACCTTGACGGTCTTGAAGCCGTAATTGACCTTCAAGGCATCCGTGACCTTCCAGGTGTCCTGCAGGTGCAGATTGGTGGTCTTGGTGTTGAAGAAGTATTCCCAGTCGGTGCGGAACGGGTTGGACTGGAATTTCAGGCTGTCGCGGCCCGGATTGTCAAGGCCAAGGCCATAATACCGGCGCGCCTGGTGGAAATCATTGTCTTCCACCCAGATGCCACCCTCAATCGTATGGCTGCCAAGTTCATAGGTCAGGTTCGCGACCAGACCTGAGCGGTCGATATTGTATTCCGTGGTCCGTTCCGAGATCGGCGCGCCACCATTGGCGGCTGGCGTTTTGACATAGGGGGTATACCAGGTGCCCATGCCCTTATTGGTGTGTCGATAATAGGTCGCCTTGGCGGTCAGGCCCTTGGTGATTTCCCAATCGCCCTTGAGCGCGACGAGGGCGTCCTTCCGTAGGCCCGACGCATCAAAATAGACGTCGTCCACCGTCTTATAGGGGGCGGGCAAGGTTTGACCGGTCTGATAGGCAACCGCAATCTGCTTGGCCAAGGTCCAGTTATTGGAGATGTTATCGACATTATAGCCGAGGCGCTTGACCGAATCCTCAGTTACGTCCTGATAATCGTTCTCCGCACGGTCAGACAGATTGACCAGTGCGGTCAGATTGACCGGACCAACCGGCTGGACGTATTTGAAGTTCAGTTGCTGTTGCAACTGGCGGCCATAGCCCTTCCACTTGTCAGACTGCTGGTTGACATAGGCGAGATAGCCCTTGCCACCTGTGACGGTTTCACCAGAATCGATCCGAACAAAGGCGCGGGCCATGCTGGCGCTACCGCCGGTCACGGCCGCCGCGCCACCAAACTTGTCGGATGGATTGGCCGAAAAGAACTTGACCGTACCACCGAGATTGTTGCTTGAAGCGGTTTCTAACGTACCAGAGCCTTGCGACAGTTCGGTCTTGCCAATCATTTCATTGATAAGCGCCCGGCTGACATGCATACCATTGTGATTGCCATAGGACATGTCGCCCAAGGGTATGTCGTCCAGGGTAAAGCCAAGCTGGTTCTGGTTGAAGCCGCGCACGCTGATGCGCACCGCCCACTCATAGGCACCGAAAGCGTCGGCGGATTGGAAATTGACACCCGGAAGCTTGGACAAGATCTTGATCGGGCTGGTGCCTGGCGCTGCGGCCAAGATATCAACAGCCTGAATGGTTTGAACCTGGCGGGTTTCACCGCGGCCCATGACCACGATTTCTTCAATACCGTCAGATGTTGTGGCGGCGGCATCGGCCTCAGCGGCCATGGCTGGCGAAGCCAAACACAAGGCGAGGGCAGAAGCCCCGGCGAGCAAATGAAGTCTCATACGTCTATCCCCTTTTTCAATCCCCCCAAATTGATGATTCAGGGTGGTGAGGGGGAGCTAACGCCCTTGCGTTACATTATTGCCACAATTTCATGACGGTTTGATGATGATAGCAGGCGTTTCAACTGCGGGTGTTTGCGCTCGGACGTGCAAATGGCACCTTCCCTAATGCAATAGCCGCAAGGCGTTAGTTTCCTTCGCGGATCAGAGGCAGGGACAGGCCAAGGGCGGCGCGGTTTTGCAATTGCTCGCGCCGGAAACGGAACAATTCGGCGGGTCGGCCCCCGGTTTCGACATCGAATCGCCCAAGCCCTTCAACCAGTCCCGTGCGATCGAGCATACGGCGGAAGTTTTGCTTATGCAGCTTGACCCCGGCTATGGCCTCAACCGTCCTTTGCAGTTCGGACAGGGTAAAGGTCGGAGCGGTCAGTTCGAACACGACCGGGCGGTATTTCATCTTGCCCCTTAACCGGCCAAGCGCCGTGGCAAGAATGCGCCGGTGATCCGATAGCATGGCCTCGCCAAAGGCGGGCGATAGGTTCGCAGGCTCCGATGTGGCAAGACCCCAGGCACGGTCGCGGTCACGTGTTGCTTCTGCGGCCAGGCCTGCCTCATAGAGCAGTTCATAGCGGTCGAGCACCCGGTCCTCATTCCAGGCCGCGCCGCCTAAGGCAAAAAGATCACGCGATCGATCATGACGCCGATCAATTTCCTCGCCGCGCCCGGACTGTGCCCAGAGGTTCAAGGCAGGCGCTATGGCCTGGTCGATCAGGTCTGGCCGTCCACGGCGCCAATCTTCCCATGGAAAATACCGCCAGATCGAGGACCAAGCGGTATCTGGGGCTGCGGTCTCTACCGGCAGCGGCGTCAAACCCAGATAGCCGACCGAGATTACCCGCGCGCCGCCCGCACCGACATCGGCCAAGGGGGCATCGCGGCCCTTGTCACCAAAGGTATAGAGTTGCTCGACATAGCCGAGGTCAAACCGGGTCTGCTCGGTCACAAAGGCACGCAGGGCCAGCTCAAAGGTCCTATGGCCTTCTGGATCAAAGGGACCAAACGGCAGGCCGGCCAGGCGCGAGGCCGCACCCGTGGCGGTATCCATTGGGCGCACGGTCAAGACCACAGCCTCACCTTCGCGAACGGCCATGACCACAGCCGACAAGCCAATGACGATCAACTGGTTCACGGGCGCGGCCTATTCACTGTCAAACGCAGACGTGATGGGCGCAAATCCGGCGGCATCGGACAAGACTTCAAACCGCTGAACATAGCGGGCCTGAGCCTGGGCGGGCGACATGGGCACCAGTTTTAAGCTGTAGCCGGAGGGGATGGGACCAAACAGGCTCAAGGCTTCCGCCGGCGAAAATCCCGCCAACTGCACGGCCTCGAAATGGGCACAGGCCCGGTCAGCCTGCTTGATTAAGGCCTTTGTTGGTGCTGGTGTCTGGGCGGGAAGGCCGAAACGGACATGGATGGCCGTCTCTAATCGCTCCTCAAAGGTGCGATAGTTCAGTCCAAGCGCAGCCTTGAACGGCGAAATCATATCGCCAATCACATATTCAGAGGCATCATGCAAAAGCGCTGCTAGTCGCCACTTGGCATCCAGACCAGGTAGGAGATAGGCGGCAATGTCCTCAACAATCAAGGAATGCTGGGCAACAGAAAAACCATGTTCGCCGGTGGTTTGACCATTCCATCGTGCCACCCGCGCTAGACCGTGCGCAATATCACTGATCTCTATATCCATCGGAGAGGGATCAAGCAGGTCGAGACGACGGCCAGACAACATGCGTTGCCAGGCCCTAGGCTGTTGATCTGCCGCGCGGGTTTGACGCAGTCGGTTCGCCACGATCGCCTTCCTAAATAGAGTGTGCCGCCAGACTTGGCCCGGCGAGGGCCGCTTAGCAATCCTGTCTGTGTTAAATGGGAGTGAAAAATGAATTGGGCAAGGGTAATGGTGCCGCTGAGCGGTAGCCACACAGATGCCGATACCTTGATGTCTGGCGCCGTGATTGCCAGACTATTCAATGCCGAGCTGGCCGGAATTTTCACGCCGCCAGATGTTGCCGACCTAATGCCCTGGATGGGCGAAGGCTTTATGGGCGGGATTCAGGTTTCGGCGCTCGATAGCCTGCGCGAGGCAACCGAGGAGGGGCAGGCCAAGGCTCAACTGGCCTTGGACAAGATCGATCTGGTTAGCAAGACCCTCACCACCTTGACCTCACCGGTCTGGGTTGGGCTGTCCATGGAGGGGCGGCTGTCAGACCTGATCGTGTTTGATAATGCTTCCGCGCGCGGCCAGGGGGCCTTGGCCGAGAGCTTTCAGCAATTGATTGCTGATGAGCAAAGGCCAATCCTAGTGGCCCGGCCAGGTTTGACCGGAACCGGCTGTATGGCGATTGCCTGGGATGGCGGCAAGGAGGCGACACGTGCGGTGCGAACGGCTCTGCCCTTGCTGGAAAAAGCCAGCAGGGTGGTGATTATGGCCATTCCCGCAAGTGCTCCGCGACCCTATCACCCCGCCCGATTGCAAGAGTTCTTAAAAGCGCGCGGGGTCGAGGCTGAGGTCCAGACCATTACCGCGACGGGCGATGTCGGCACCTTGCTTTTGGGCGGCGCAAAGGCCGCCGGAGCCGAAATCCTAGTCGCCGGGGCCTTTGGCCATCCCCGACTACAAGAGTTTATCTTCGGCGGCACGACCCGCAGCCTTCTGCATGCTGACGGTCCCTCCTTGTTCCTGTCACATTAAACCGATTTAGAGGAAAATTCGCTTATGGCCCTGTTTCATATAACCCTTCGGCTTGCGCGTAATCCAGGAACTGAGTTCTTGTATGGGGATACGGCGCGTGGCTATGGCGTCACAGCGCCCTTGACGGAGTCTGGCCATCTGGATTTACCCGCCTATCAAGCGGCACCCAGTCTGTGCAAGGTCCACAGATTTTCGCCGGACAGTCCAGGCGAGGATGGCCATCTACGCCATCGTGGCAAGACCTGGTATTTTGATTATCTGAGCGATGAAACCAGCGATGATGAGCCACTCTATCGGCTGGGCGAGCACAGCTTTCGGGTCGGCGACTATGTCACGGTCAGCGACGAAACCGGCCGCCACCTGACCTATCAGGTCAGCGAGGTGCACCCGGCCTGAGCTAGCGACCCGAATTCAGCGAGACCAGCGCCTTCATGTCCTTAAAGACCTGGCGTTGCTTTTTGCCCGTGCCCTTGATCGTCGCTACGACCAGGGGGCCAGACACCGGCCCGCGGGCCTCATAGCCGACCAGACGATAACCCGTCGGGCCGGGGGTCTCAGAGGCAATGATCAAGGAACGCCTTATGCCCTCGCCTTGGTCATGCATACGGATCACGGCTGTGTCGCCATTGGCATTGACATTGACTGTGCCCTGATCGCTATGCAGCCGGGGCATGGTGCCAGAAGTGCCTGCGGCATTAATGCTGACACTCCCATCCTTATCCTGGGTGTGAATCGACAGGCCGCCGATTTGAACCACGGTGCTGCCATGGCTGGTTGTGACCTTCATGCCTGGCAAGGCGACTTGGCTGGCGTCCTTGGCCTTAGGCGGCTCTGGCGGCTTGGGCGTTGCCGGCGGGGCGGGGGGCATATTGGCGGCTGGCATTAGGGCAAACAGGCCGTTTTCAATGCCCGATAGCACAGTATCGGCGCCGGGGTTTCCAATCGCCATCAGGCGCAGGGACACGTCCTGGCCGTGATTGTCGCTATATTCACAGCCTTGCCCATCCTTTGCCTGAGCGAGCCTGTGCAATCTACCCTGTTTTTCCGGGCATTTTAGCTGGCTTATCGGTTTGGGGCTGGCAGCGAGCGGGGGCGGGGGTGACGGCGCGTCTTGCTTGCCGCAACCGGCCAAGGCCAGCGCGCAGCCACCAAGGGCGAGCAGGGTAATGGTCAGGGATTTCATAAGCTAAGCCACCGGTTCACCATGACCTGACCCGATCATGAACACAGCGCGCGGTAAAGTGAATTCGCGTTAAGGTTTGCGGCGACCCTGATCGTGCAGGGCCACCGCAAGCTTATCATTACTGACCCGGACGACCGCCTGTGCCTTCGCGCCGCGCCAAGAAGGCCAAGCGCTCGAACAGGTGAATATCCTGCTCGTTCTTCAACAGGGCCCCATGCAAGGGCGGGATCAGCTTGGTTGGATCCTTTTCGCGCAGCACGCTTTCGTCAATGTCTTCGACCAGCAAAAGCTTGAGCCAGTCCAGCAGTTCCGACGTCGAGGGCTTTTTCTTCAGGCCCGGCACCTTGCGCATATCGTAAAACACCCGCAGCGCCTCAGCGACCAGCTTTTGCTTTATGCCGGGGAAGTGGACATCGACAATGGCCTTCATCGTGTCATCATCGGGGAAGCGGATATAGTGGAAGAAGCAGCGGCGCAAAAACGCGTCCGGCAGCTCTTTTTCATTGTTTGAGGTGATGATCACCACGGGCCGAACGGCGGCCTTGATGGTCTGGTTGGTTTCATAGACATAGAATTCCATCCGATCGAGTTCTTGCAGCAGATCGTTTGGGAATTCGATATCGGCCTTGTCGATCTCGTCGATCAAGAGGACCGGGCGCACGGGCGCGTCAAAGGCTTCCCACAGCTTGCCCTTCTTGATGTAGTTGGCCACGTCCTTGACGCGCTCTTCGCCAAGCTGGCTGTCGCGCAGACGGGTCACGGCGTCGTATTCATAAAGGCCTTGCTGGGCCTTGGTCGTGGACTTGATGTGCCAGGTCAAAAGCGGCGCATTTAGGGCCTTGGCCACCTCATAGGCCAAAACCGTCTTGCCGGTGCCAGGTTCGCCCTTGATCAGGAGCGGACGCTCCAGGGCGATGGCGGCATTGACCGCGACTTTAAGATCATCGGTCGCCACATAATCGGTGGTGCCGTCAAAACGCTGGCGCATGAATTCCTATCTCCATGGAGGCGAACCATAAGGCGGCACCGCACTCGAACAAGTGTTTAACCCTAAAGAGGCTGGAGCGGGTTTCAAGTCTGATTAAGGCGAGGGCAGGCGGCAATGCCAAAAAAACCGGCCCTCTTGGCCTAGCCGCCTTGTCCATTAGCCACGGTTTGCGTCAATCTTGCAGCGACGGAGGTCATGGTCGGTGCCCAATCGCCAGACTGTTCAGCGACAAAGACCTCGGCCGTCGGGTACCAGGGCATGTGATCGGTTCCAAGCCGAGGCCAGGCCGATTGCGGACTGATCAGCCAGACCCTATTGCCACAGGCCGCCGCGATATTGGTGGTGGCATTGGCAAATCCGACCGTCAGGTCCAGCGCACAGGACAAGGCGGCGACATCATCCAGATCGTTTCTTAAATCAATGCCGGGGGGCTGCCAGATCTCAATGCCCATCTGCGATTTGGCAAAGGCCAATTCCGCCTCGCAATCACCATATTGAAAATTGACGAAACAGAGCCCCGGCGTTCGAAGAATGGGCTCCCAGAGCTGAAAGGGCGAGAAGGCCTGGTTTCTTAGCCCCGCCATTTTTAGGCTTTTCCACAATATCCCAACCTTTGGGCCTGGTGGGGCCTGGCGTAAGGCGTAGCGCCAATGGGCTATCCTTGCTGGATCGGCGGCCAAGAAGGCATTGGCCTTTGGAAAGGCACTTAAGGATGATCGGTAGTGGCCCGGTAGGGAGCCAAGCGCTGCCCAGATATCAATATCTTCTGGACGCTCGATACAAGGCACCAGCCGCACTGTGATCTGGTTGAGGCTGTAGGTCTCATGCGGCACCACCTTTACCGACGCAAACTTGCGGGCGAATAGGGGTACAAGGCGCGGCTCAACGGCGAGGCTTAACCGCCCATGGGGGCCAAGGTCAGCGAGGAGGTCGGGCAAGACGCTGCCAAACAAAACCTCATCGCCCAGGCCTTGTTCGCCAATGACCAGCATGGACTTGCCGGCAAGGTCGGTTTGCGGCTCCCATTTGGGACGGTTGAACACAAATTGCGTGCTGCCAGAAAACAGCCGATCAAGCCGAACCTCATAATCGCTCCAGCCGCTGCGCAATTGACCAAGGCAAAGCTGAATGGAGGCGCGCGCCAAACGCATCATGGCGGCCTCATCGGGCGTGGTTTTCATCGCCAGGGCCGCATTGCAATCCATTAGGGCGCCGTCCAGATCGCCTGTCAAATATTTGGAATTGGCGATATTATAACGCGCCTTGGCAAATTCTGGGTCGTGGCTTAGGGCCTCGCCATAGAAAATCATCGCATTGGCCATGTCGCCCTGTTCGGACACTATGGTGCCGACCGTATTCCAAAGGCTAGGATCAGCGGGGTTGCGCGCAATTGCCGCTTTCAGGATTTCAATGGCTTCTTCGCCCCGGTCCAGGTCTTTTAGGATGCAGGCGAGATTATTGGCCGCTTCGGCCTGGTTCGGATTAAGGCTTAAGACCTTTCGAAACAGGGCCTCGGCCACGTCCTTCATATTCATGCGATAGGCAAGCCGACCCAGATCAACGGCAACGATTTGGGGATTGGCAAGCAGGTCGTGGGCCGCCTCATAGCACCGCAAGGCATTGTTAAGATCGCCAAGCTTTTCTCGCCCTATGCCCAATATGTGCCAGGCAAGACCGCTTTTTTCATCGATTTCCAGCGCGGCCAGTGCGGCGGTGTTTGCCGCCTCGAAATCTCCGGACTCAAGGCTGATAATGGCCTTGTTCAGTATCCTGCCTATGGCCTCTAGCCGCGCTTCAGTGGCGGCAAGGCGCAGTTTTTGTAACGCAGTCGAAGAGGCGCAATCGCCTAAGGCTTGATCGCCAAACCCAACCCGATGCGGTTTTGTTACCCCCTTGGCAAGGGCGCTGAAGTCTAGTGCTTCAACAGATCCCCCGGCGAATTTTTCAGATAATAACTGGCTATGGCGACCCATCGGATGCCCCAAACAATAAACCCACAGGCTTGGAGTCGCACTGGTTCAGTGAACTATTGATTAACTTTCATGCCAATCTGTAAAAATTATCTAGCTTCAATCTTCCAAAAAATTAAACTTCTATTCAACATGTCTTGGTTAGTGATAACGGGGTAATAAGCCGCGCCGTCTTGGGCCTGTTTGGGGGCCATTAATCGGGGTTTGGGTTGGTTGGAGGAGACGGCTCATGCCGCTAAAACTGTCATTGCGCCCTAGTGAAAAATTCGTCCTGAACGGTGCTGTCGTTCAAAATGGCGACCGTCGCGGAACCCTGATCTTGCAAAACAAGGCCTCGGTCCTGCGCGAAAAAGATATTATGCAGATCGAAGATGCGGTGACACCAAGCCGAAGAATATATTTTCCAGTCATGATGATGTATTTAGACGAGAATTCAGCCTCAGATTTTCATGACGAGTTTATTCTCAGGCTTAGTGAATTTATGTCAGTGATAGCAAATTCTGATATTATCGAGGTTTGCGTCAATATATCCAAGCACGTGATCGCATCGGAGTATTACAAGGCTTTGATGCTGGCCCGGAAACTTATTACATACGAAGACGAGAGGTTGCGCGATGTCAGTTCAATCGTATCAGAAAATAGCTGAAAAGGCTGAAAACCCGCGCGATACAGAATATCGTCTGTTTGGGCAGGTCACGCGTGCCTTGATCGAGATTGCCGCAAAAGACGCGGTCGAGCCTAATGCCCTGGTCGACGTGCTCGACTGGAACCGGCGCATGTGGGGCGTGCTGGCCAATGCCTGCGCTGACAGTGAAAACCAGTTGCCGGGCCCTCTGCGCGCACAGATTATTTCGCTAAGCCTTTGGGTGTCGCGCCATACCACGGCGGTTGTCCTGAAACAGGAAACCATTCATCCGCTGATAGAGGTCAATCGCATCATTATGCAGGGCCTAGCTTCGCAAGCTGAGCCAGAATTGGCCTGACCCTCAAGCGCTTGCGCCGTCAAGGCTGAGACCTTGACGCTTGGCTATCGGTTTTTGACGGGCGTTATTTAAGAGGGTAAAAAGATTTTTTCTGTTTTAGCTTTAAAAACTTTTTAACCATATCTATCACTACCTTATATCACGATAGAATCGACAGGCCTGGGCGACCAGTCCTTCGAAGACATTGATGCCATGGCTGCGCAAGGAAGTGCACGATGAACGCGAGTATCAATACCAACCAATCAGCGATGATTGCGCTACAGAACTTGAACACGACCAGCGATGAGCTGTCTGCGGTTCAGATGCGGATTAGTACCGGGCGACGGGTTGAAACCGCCAAAGATAATGCCTCGATCTGGACCATTGCTCAGGGCCAACGCGGCGACATTGGTGCTTTGGGCGCGATACGCATGGGCCTTGATCGCGCAACCTCGATCGCAGAAGTCGCCCTGACCGCGGGCACCAATATATCCGACCTGTTCATACAGCTTAAGGAAAAGGTGGTCGCGGCCAATGACACCACCCTTGACACGGTCAGCCGTAACCTGCTGAACCAAGACTATAGGGCCTTGGTCAACCAGATTGCTCGCGCGTCTAAAAGCGCTGAATTTGATGGTGCAAACCTGTTGGACGGCACTATCACCGGCTCGCTAAACTTCCTAGCCGATGCCAAGACCAGCTTTAACATAACCCTTTCGGCGCAAAACCTTAGTTTTGGCGGCACGCTGGTTACGCTGGCGACAACCGATTCAATATCGACCGCGACCTTGGCCACGGTGGCCCTGACCAAGGTTCAGGCCTCGATTGTCAATGTCAATAAGGCCATGGGCGCTCTGGGCGCGCAATTGAGGCAAATCCAGGCTCACAATACCTTTTTGTCCAAACTGTCTGATGCGATCGAAACGGGCGTTGGCAATCTGGTTGATGCCGATTTGGCCAAGGAAAGTGCGCGCCTTCAGGCCCTGAATGTAAAGCAGGAGCTAGGCACCCAGTCCTTGTCGATCGCAAATCGCCAACCTCAGCAAATATTGAACCTGTTCAAATAATAAGTCCAGTTTTGCAATGATCGCGTTGCGGACACCAAGGCTTATCGACCGACCAGGCCATGTTACGGCTTTTTAAGGATCATTTGTTAAGGGTATTGATGCTTACGCTGTCGAGGCGGAATAATGGTCGGATTTAGCGCCGGGATTAATTATGGCAGCCTTATGGGTATTGGCCAGTCCGCTCAGGGCTCTAGCTTCAACGGGCTGGACCTTAACACGCTGGCACAATCACAGCCCCAGGCCCCGGCGACCAGCAAGGCGCAACCGGCCGCGCCCACCCCGCCTTGGGACAGAAGAACGACTCTTCCCAATGCCGCAGCCATAGCCAAGGCCGCGCTTAATGGCACCTCGGTTGTTTCGTCTCAATCGGCAGCCAAGACCACCATGGCCTCCACGAGCGATTACGGCAAACTATTCACCGTCTATCAGGGCCTAAGCGGCCTAACGGGCTTGGCAACTAACCTGCTGGAAAAAGACGTTACCGAAGCCCAGAAGAGGCAGATTCAAGCCGCCTTCTATAAGGGCCAGAAGGATATCTCGACCTATCTGGACGCCTTAAAGCTTGAAAAAATGGAACTGATCCGGGGGCAAACCCTTGTGAATTCCAGGACCACCAACGGCGTTGCGCGCGCGAAACTGAAATATCAAACCGTTCCGGTGTTTGCGGGCACAAACCTGGACCCGGTTCCAGCCTTTCAGGGCGATGTTAAGTTCAATCTTGCGGTAAAAAGGGGGACATTGACGCCGATCTATATTCCGATTGATCTGTCCGAAATGGGCAGCACCACAAGGTCAATGTCCGAGGTCGTTGCCTTTCTAAACCGCAAACTTGCCGCCGCAGACCTTTCGACCCGTTTTGACAAGCTCAAGACGCCGGATGTGCCCAAAACCATTCCGTCTGGGGGCAAGACTGTGACCCTGCCCGCAGGGCCCGACAAATGGTCCCTGGTGATCAATGGCGCGCTGTCCGAAAGCTTGACCTTCACTGCGCCGGCAACGTCGGATGCGGTTTATATCGGCCAAAAAGCTGGAATAGATTCTAAACCAACCGACACGGTAAAGACTGTTAGTCAGCAGGAATTATTGAAGTTTCAGACCGACTTGTCGAGCACGAGCAATAGTGCGCCGGATGCTTTTCAACAGCCCGGAGAGTCCAATCTCGTCAGTGGCCGGGTGTTTTCCAAGGTGCTGGGGCCAGAAATCACGTCCATCGCTTCCAGTCAGACGGCGGCCGATGGATCGGTCTATGTCCTGGCCAATGTGAATGCCAGGGCGGGTGGTCAAACCCTAAAGGGCGCAAGCGATATTGCGCTGCTCAAATACGATTCCGCCGGGCGACTGGTGTTTACGCGCACACTTGGCGCTGCGGACAATGCCAAGGCGATGGCCATGGCGCTGTCTTCTGATGGCACCATAGCCATAGCCGGAAGTGTGACCGGTTCGCTGAATGGTGTCCTAAACCAGACCCTCAAGACCGTCAGCACCACAGACACAACCCTTTCCAAGGGGGATAATCCGGCAGTCTCTGACAGTTTTGTCACCGTGTTTAACGCTGCGGGCGAAGAATTATGGACCCGCCGGCGCGGCACCACAGGCGAGGATGAGGCGCTATCGGTAAGCTTTGGAGACAATAATACGCTTTTCGTCGCGGGGCGAACCAAGGGCGCAGTCGCAGGTTCGTCCAATAGCGGCGGCTGGGACAGTTATCTGCGAGGCTATGGCTGGGAAACCACTACCAAACAGGTGCTTGGTGAGATCGTCAATCCGATCACCAAGGTGGCGACGACCGGTCTGGTCACCAAGTCCAGCACCCAGGTCACGGATCTGTTTGCCACCCAGTTTGGCACAGCTGGCGACGACAAGTCGGTCGCCACAGTGACAGACGGTAGCGCCGTGCTGGTGGCGTCGAAACAGGGTGCAAATGCTGTCCTTCGCCGGTTCGAAATCCAAGCCAATGGGGCGGCCCTGCTTACGGTCATGCGTGATCTTGGCGACCTTCAAGGCGGTGATATTGCGGGCATGGCGATTGATCAGGGCAGGGTGGTGCTGGTCGGCTCCACGCGCAATGCCAGTTTTTCCAATGCCGCGGTAACGAATGCCGCCGGCGGCGGCATGGAGGCCTTTGGCTTGAGCCTAGCGAAGGATCTGGTTGCAAGCGGCGATGATAAGATCGCTTTCATGGGCGGAGCGGGGGACGAGTTTGCCACCGCCATGACCATGGCTAACGGTAAGGTCTGGATCACAGGCACCTCCAATAAGGATATGCCGGGCTTTGCCAAACTGGGCACACAGGACGGATTTATCGCCCGGCTGAACATCGAGACCGGCCAACAAGAATGGGTCCGGCGCTTTAAGGCCAAGGACAATACGGTTAATCCGTCGAGTATAAATGTCGTGGCTGGCGGTGCATCGGTTCTAGACCGGCTTGGACTGCCAAACGGGCAAATAGCCTATACCGACTCAACCCTGCTGACTTCGGCCACGTCTGTGCGGGTTGGCGACAGTTTTCAGATACGCATCGCCGAGGGCGCAAAACCGGCCACCCTGACCATAGCCGCGACCGAAACCCTGGCCAGTCTATCGGACAAGGTTAAGCGCATTACCGGCAAGGCTGCCAAGGTTGAAATCATAACCGAAAGCAATCAAAGCCGCCTAAGGATTGCCCCCGCTGATGATCGCAGGGCCATCGAATTGATCTCAGGACCCTCTGGGCAGGATGCGCTGGAGTCTTTGGGCATGTCAGCGGGCCTGATGCGGACAACCAAGTACGAGACCGCAACGCGGCAATATACGGTCGGACTGAATATCGACAAGGATTATAAGCTGGATTCCAAGGCGGCAATCCAGGCGACATTGGATTCCCTAAGCGGTGCTTCTGTGGTTTTGCGCAATGCCTATCGCACCTTGGCAACCAATCAAGACCCGGTCGAGAAGGCCAAGGCGCAAACCAAGGCGGCGGCGGCCAGTGCTGGCGGCGCGGTGCCAACCTATCTGAGAGGTCAGATTTCCAACTATCAGGCTGGCCTAGATCGTCTCTTGGGTCGTGGCTAAGCCATTGGCGCCAGATTGATCGTGCGAGCGTCTTGAAACCGCCACGCGGGCAGCGTAGCCATTACAGATGGACGTGTTCAAGAATCGTAAACTGTTGCTCGCCGTTGGCGCTGTCCTGGCGCTTTTAGCCGGGATTGGCATAGCCTTGACCGTTATGCGGTTCGATCGCGGCGCTCACGGCCCGTCACCGGCCTCGCACGGCGGTTTGGTGGTCGAGATGGGCCAGTTGGACGATACACCCTCAAGCAATACCAAGCCGTTGCGCTGTTTTGTTGACGGGCAGTTTCTGGGCATGGCAACCTTGGCCGAGTGCGCAAAGAAGAACGGGGTCTCGGCCCAGGCTCTGGATGTCGGCCTTGATGCCAATGGTGTGCTTACGGCGGCCGATCAGGCAGGCCTTGTTGTGACACCCTTGCCCGAGCAAGCCGTTACGCCCCCGCCGCCTGCGCCTGATGTCGCGGGGCAGGGGATGTGCATGGCCTATGATCAAGGCGAGTGGCACACACTGGCTGAGAATCTGTCCCCAACCGCCTGCGCACAAATGCTGTTCAGTGCCCGCTGTTACCCGCCCGGCACGCCTGCCTATGGCCGGTCTGGAGACCAGACCCTGCGTGCGATCAATGGCCGGGTGGAAATCTCGGCGGACAACAAGACCTTTCATGGCCTGATCGAGCAGGTTGCACCCGATTGTCCGGAGTATTAGTCATGGTCCGGCATCTTAGTCTCTCCCGGTTTTGGCCCTTGATCGGCCTTGGCTTGGCAGGCCTGACGAGCCTTGGTCTTAGCGCCTGTAGCAAGGCCATCAAGGCACCGGATCAGGCCGGTATCTGCTGGCACGCCGTGCCCATGAGCGATGGCACGATCAAGTTTAACCTCTTGGCGAAAAACCAGACCAGCCTAGAGGTCTGTGCGGCACAGCTTGAAACCATGCGGCTTAGATTTCGCGGACTTGGCCTGACGCAAAACACCATGCTGGGCGCTTATCAGGGAAATTACCTGTTCTTGCAGCCCGAAGGCGTATTTACCGCCAAGACCTATGATGGGAATCGCTATCTGGTGCTGGTACGCACCGGCGACGGTCGTTTGGCCAAGATTGGCGAGATGCCATTGCAGTAGCGAAACTTTTGAGTCATAGTGAACGTAACCAGAACAAACAACGGGTGACTCGGTCACTCCTTGAGCAAACGGGGGCTCCCATGGCGGGCAGTGTTAATAAGGTCATTATCGTTGGAAACCTGGGCAAGGACCCAGAAGTCCGCACGCTGAATTCCGGTGACAAGGTCGCGAACCTGACCGTTGCCACCTCGGAAACCTGGCGCGACAAGGCGTCAGGCGAGCGCAAGGAAAAGACAGAATGGCATCGGGTCGTGATCTTTAACGACAATCTGGTCAAGATTGCCGAAAACTATCTGCGTAAAGGGGCCAAGGTCTATCTGGAAGGCGCGCTTCAGACCCGGAAATGGACCGACCAGTCGGGCGTAGAAAAATACGCAACCGAGGTGATCTTGCAGAAATATCGCGGCGAGCTGACCATGCTGGACGGCAAGGGTGGCGGCAGCGAGGCCAGCGGCGATGACGGCTATTCCGGTGGCGGCTATGCCCCGTCCGGCCGCGCCGCCCAGCCTTCCGGCCCAAGCGAAAACTTCTCCGCCGATCTGGACGATGAAATTCCGTTCTAATTTTCCTCTACTTTATAGTGTGGTTGTGAGTAAGTGGCCATTTCCTCTTGAAATCGGTTACTTATTGCACCGTCACAATGTGCCAGATTAAAGGTGATGCTGATTTTCTTGGCTCAACTGCGCATTTGCCTGATCAAGCGTGTGCGGTCTGATCGGCGAGATGGTCGCACAGATTATGTTGCGCAAAGCGCTTTAATGAAGGTGTTGCCTGACCGTTGTAACTTGCAAAACGGCTTGACATGGATATTCTTCCTTACATGGCAAAATCTGATGCGAAGCAATGTTCAAAAATCCGCGGAACCAAGTCGACAGCTCGGTATTTGATCGTGGGTCGAACGTCTGACGGGGTGTCCGTTTTACAGGCTTCGAAGCCTGCGACTCATTTTACGTCCCGTGAGGCGCGTACAATGATCAACGCAATCCGTGAGTCGCAGACAACGGTCAGCGACCGGATTTTGGTGACTGAAAAGTAATGGCGTCACGCACTCGCGACGTGTTTATAAATTGCCCATTTGACCAGGCGTATCAGGTCATGTTCCGCAGTATCGTCTTCGCCATAACGCGTTCGGGATTCAGGGCCCGCTGTGCCCTTGAGGTGGATGATGCGAGTATGAACCGTTGGGCTTCGATCTGCGATATAGTTGATCAATGCCGGTATGGTATACACGACATCTCTCGGACCGAGCTTGATGGTGATCCCCCGCTTCCCCGTTTTAACATGCCCCTTGAGTTGGGACTGTTTTTAGGAGCGAAACGGTTCGGCGATACGATACAAAAGCGCAAGCGATGCTTAGTGATGGATACTGAAAATTATCGCTATAAGCGTTTCATTTCCGATTTAGCTGGCCAAGACATTCGGGGTCATAAGAACGATCCGGGCGTTTGCATCGAGGCTGTAGCGACTTGGTTGAGGAAGCAAAGTCGCTCGCAAACCGTTCCCGGTGGCCGTGCGATGGCGCGTGAGTTTGAAGCCTTCGAATTAAAACTGACCGGACTTTGCATGGGATTGCGGTTGGAAGTTGACGAAATGACATTTGGTGATTTGACCACTCTGGCATCTGAGTATATCGCCGCCGAGCTTTGATCTCACCCTCCCGCTACCGGAAGGATCTGAAAGTCCTTTGCACCCGCTTCGCAGCCCTTTCACACGCCGGAATGAGGAATTTGTTCGTCGTATCAGGAACTTTTCAATTATCGTCATGAGATTAGTGCAGAAAAATTCTAGGAGCCAAATGCGTGGGTAAACCTGTTGCGGGTTCGCCCCTGCTTTTGTTGGAATGGTTTGCGATTATTGGAATTGTTCTGGTTTGGGGCATTAACAATATCGCCGCCAAATATTTGACCGATTATATCCCCCCCATTTTCGCGGGGGGGATGCGGTTTGCTGTGGCCTTGGTATTTCTTGTGCCTTTTATCAAGCCGCCGTTTCCAGACCCTAAACGGCTCTTGCTGATCCTGCTCTTGATCGGCCCATTGAATGCTGGCCTGATTTATCTTGGCTTTTCGATGGTGCATTCGCTCAGCGCCTTCATTGTCTCCTTGCAGCTTTGGGTGCCGTTCACGGCCCTGTTTGCCTGGCTGATCCTTGGCGAGGTCATGATTGGTTTGCAGCTTTTAGGGCTGGTCATTGCTTTTGGCGGCATTGCCTGGATGACCCTATTGCCAGGAGCCCAGGCCGACATACCTGCCATCTTGGTTGGCGTTGCCGCCAGCATATGCTGGGCGCTTGGTACGGTTCTGGTGCGCCAGATGCCTTCGATTAAGGCGTTCAAATTGCAGGGCCTGACCGCGGCCCTATCGGCCCCGCTCATGCTTGGCGTCGCGTTTGCGACCGAGATAAACATCGGTACGGCCGCTGCGGCTGCGCCCGCCATGGTCTGGGTCTGCATAGGCTGGGCGGCGCTATTATCCACAGTTGGTGCCACCGCCATCATGTTCTGGCTGGTTCAGAGGCGCGAGCCGGGCCGCATCATGCCCTATTTCCTGATGACGCCCCTGGTCTCGGCTGGGATTAGTGTGGCCTTTATGGGCGAGATCGTGACCTGGCAGGTAGCCTTAGGCGGCGCGGCGACCCTGGCCGGTGTGGCCCTGGTTGCCTTGTCAGAGCGCCGCCTTGCCAAGGCTGAAGCCCGCAATCCGCTGTCTACTTAATCACGGCGCAGGCAACCCTTGGTCCGGAGCCGCCAATCGGCTGGGTCATATGGTCATCTGGGTTGGCATGAATGACGAGGGCAGAGCCATCACCATCGCGCAGCACCTGGCCTGCCAAACCGCTACCGGCGTCAAGCCTGACCAGCTCTTTAAAGGCCTGAGCGTGAGCAGAGCCGTCCGCCGCTGCATAGATGTTGACCAGGTCGCCAAAATCGGGTCCAGCCGGATTGAGCAAGCCATGCGGCTTTTTTGCCTTAGCATGATTCATGTGACTGCCGGTATTCATGAACTTGGCATCAGAGCAGTCGCCGGTCTGGTGGAAATGCATGCCATGCCATCCGGGGGTCAGGCCCGTGGTGATGTCTATTTGAAGCAGGACGCCCGAGGCCGCACCCGTCAGGGTCAAGGTACCAATTGCGCTGCCCTCGGTTGATTTAATGGTCGTGGTCATGGGCGAAGCCATGGTCATCTTGCCCATATCGGGCATTTGAGCGGTCGCGCTGGAACAAAACATCAGGCCCAGGCTTAAACCGATTAAGGAAATACGCATTAGGGTCGCTCCTATTTTGCGCCGCAGCGCTGGGGGTGCTAGACAGACTATAAGGAATATTCACCCGATTCACCCACCGTAAAGTTCGTGCAAATCAGTGTCTGACGAAACGATCAATTCTCCCGATGAAACCCGCCGTGGCGGGGTGGCGCTTATCAATATCGAGGACGAGCTCAAACGCTCCTATCTCGATTATGCGATGAGCGTCATTGTCAGTCGCGCCTTGCCCGATGCCCGCGATGGGCTCAAGCCGGTGCACAGGCGCATCCTGTTTTCCATGCATGAACAAGGCTATGGCCCCAGCGGTGCCTATCGCAAGTCTGCGCGCATCGTTGGCGATGTGATCGGTAAGTATCACCCGCAT